>JAIFKN010000185.1 GCA_020049615.1 bacterium
TGACCGCCGCCGGCACGGTGGTGAAGGTCAACACCATCGCCGCCATCCTCACCAGCAAGGGCGAGGACATCGCCGCCACCCTGGCCGAGGCGAAGAAGAAGAACGAGGCCCTGGCCGCCGGTGGGGCCGCCGCCGCGCCGGTCGCCACCGCCAGCGGAGCGCCCAAGCCGGCGCTGAACTTCGCCGCCATCCCGGCCCCGGCCAAGGCCGCCCCGGTGAAGAAGGGCCCGCGCGTCTCGCCGGTCGCGGCGCGCATCGCCGCCGAGAACGGCGTCGACCTGACCCGCATCAGTGGCAGCGGCCCCGACGGACGCATCGTCCGCGCCGACGTCGAGCGCGCGGTCAAGGACGGCTCGGCCAAGGCCGCCGCCGGCCCCGCCGCCCCGACGAAACCCAAGTTGAAGGTGCTGCGCGCCGACGCCGCCGACAAGGCCGTCGCGATGTCGCCGATGCGCAGCATCATCGCCAGCCGCCTGCAGGCCTCGAAGCAGCAGATCCCGCACTTCTACGTCGAGGAGCAGGTCGACGCCGGCCAGCTCGACCTGGTGCGCGAGCAGCTCAACCGGCTCGACGGCGTGCGCGTGACGATCAACGATCTGGTCGTGCGCGCCAGCGCCCTGGCGCTGCGCGCCCACCCGCGGCTCAACGCCACCTTCGACGGCAAGACCGTCACCCAGCTCGACAGCTCGGACATCTCGGTCGCGGTCTCCCTGCCTGACGGCCTGATCACCCCCATCGTGACCAAGGCGCACAGCAAGAGCGTGCGCGCGATCGGCGAAGAGATCCGCATCCTGGCCAAGAAGGCGCAGGACGGGAAGTTGGCCCCGGCCGAGTTCCAGGGCGGCAGCTTCACCATCAGCAACCTCGGCAGCACCGGCATCGCCGCCTTCAGCGCGATCATCAACCCGCCGCAGGTCGCGATCCTGGCCGTCGCCGCGATCCGCGACGAGCCGGTGATCCGCAACGGCGCCGTGGTCCCCGGACGTCTCGTCCGCCTGACCCTCAGCGCCGACCACCGCGCGGTCGACGGCGCCGACGCGGCGGCGTTCATGAAGACGCTGCGCGAGCTGCTCGAGAACCCGACACCTACCAAGCTGCCACGGAGACACAGAGATCCACGGAGGGCCACAGAGACGAAATATGAGATCCTCGACTCTGTGGCCTCCTGCCTTTTACCTCTGTGCCTCCGTGGTTTCGAAAGGCTCCCATCATGTCTGATTACGAAGTCCTGGTCATCGGCGCCGGTCCCGGCGGTTACGTCGCGGCGATCAAGGCCGCGCAGCACGGCAAGAAGACCGCCGTGGTCGAGCGCGAACACCTCGGCGGCATCTGCCTCAACTGGGGCTGCATCCCGACCAAGGCCCTGCTGAAGAGCGCTGAGATGCTCGAAAGCATGCGCCACGCCAAGGACTTCGGCCTGGTCGTCGGCGAGGTGAAGGCCGACTTCCCGGCGGTGATGAAGCGCTCGCGCGACGTCGCCAACGGCATGTCGAAGGGCATCGATTTCCTGATGAAGAAGAACAAGATCACCGTGCTCACCGGCACGGCCTCGTTCGCCGGCCCCAAGACGCTGACCCTGACCAAGCCCGACGGCAGCGCCCAGACCGTCACCGCCGACAACATCATCATCGCCACCGGCCACAAACCGCGCACCTTCCCGCACCTGCCGGTCGACGGCAAGAAGGTCATCAACTATCGCCACGCCCTGTCGCTCGAAGCGATGCCGAAGTCGATCCTGTGCATCGGCGCCGGCGCCATCGGCATGGAGTTCGGCTTCTTCCTGCGCTCGATGGGCACCGCCGTCACCGTCGTCGAGGTGATGGACCAGGTCCTGCCGGTCGAGGACGCCGAGATCGCCAAGTTCGTCGAGCGCCAGTTCACCAAGCAGGGCGTGACGGTCCAAGCTGGAGGACAGCGCCGGCGGCGTGAAGGTGCACCTGGAGAAGGGCGGCGTTGCCGAGGTCGTCGAGGTCGAGAAGGTGCTGGTCGCGGTCGGCTTCCTCGCCAACACCGAGGGCCTCAACCTCGACACCGCCGGGGTCAAGCTCGACGAGCGCGGCTTCATTGCGGTCGACGCCAACCAGCTGACCAGCGCACCTGGCGTCTACGCCATCGGCGACGTCGCCGGCAAGCAACTGCTGGCGCATAAGGCGAGCTTCGAAGGCGAGGCCGCGGTCGGCCACATCGCCGGCCATCCGGCCCCGGTCGACTACCGCCAGATCCCCGGCTGCACCTACTGCCAGCCGCAGGTCGCCTCGATCGGCCTGACCGAGAAGAAGGCGCTGGAGGCCGGCAGGAAACTCAAGATCGGCCGCTTCCAGTTCGTCGCCTCGGGCAAGGCCAAGGCCATCGGCCACCCCGAAGGCATGGTCAAGCTGATCTTCGATGCCGAGTACGAGCAGCTGATCGGCGCCCACATCGTCGGCGTCGACGCCACCGAGATGCTCGGCGAGCTGTGCCTGGCCCTGAAGCTGGAATGCACCGCCCGCGAGATCGCCGAGACGGTGCACGCGCATCCGACGCTGGCCGAGGCGGTGATGGAAGCGGCGGCGGACGCCCTGGGACACGCCGTCCACCAGTAGCCCGGGGGCCTCGCCGGCCCCCGAGCCCCCGCCCAGGGCCTTCGCCCTGGACCCGCTCGACACGCCGCGCTGACGCGCGTCGATGTGTTGGGGCGGCGAGATTTCCAGGCTCGCTGCGGCCTCGCGATATCTACCACACGGAGAGGCTCCAACCGTCCGTCGCTCGCCCGGGCGCTCGCTCGGCGGACGCTTGGCGGGCGCCAGTCGCCCGGGCGCTCGCTCGGCGGACGCCAGCAAGGCGCTATGCCCCGGTGTTGATTGACATGCGCATGCGACCCACGAACTGACGCAGCACGCGATTGGCCAGGCTGATGTCGCCGATGCGCCGCTTGAGATCGGTGGTGCAGTTGTCGATCAGCGAATCGAAGGTGATGTCGCCGGTGGCGGCGAAGCCGCGGCGGTCGTTGGCGGCGATATGGCCTTGAGCAGCACGCGCTGCTGGCCAAGCGGCTCCTTGGTTGCCGCGCCCGCGGTCACCGCCCAGGCGAAGGGATGGTGGCCGGTGACCAGCTCGTAGACCATGATCGCCCACGAGTAGACGTCGCCACGCACTTCGACCAGCTGTTCGTGCTCGCCGGTCAGGGCGTAGAAGGCCTGCTCGGGGCTGGCGTACTTCGGCGTCAGCAGCACGGATTCACGGTGCACCCGGCGGGTACGCCAGCGGGCAATGCCGAAGTCGGCGATCTTGGCAACCCCAGGGGCGAAGACGAGGATGTTCTGCGGCTTGATGTCACGGTGGGCGACATGGTGCAGATGGGCTTCGTGGATCCCCTCCGTGGCGGCGCACAAGGCCTCCAGCAGCGACATGCGGTCGAGGCCCGGCGTCTTGCGCGTCGCCCGCATCACCCGGTCGAGCGAACCGAAACGCGCCCGTTCGGTGACCATGAAGGGGAGCAGCTTGACCGGGAAGAAGTCGCGCAGCTCCTCAGCCAGATCATGCGGCAGCTCGGCGTCGCCGTATTCCATGACCTGGACGATGTGCGGGCTGCGGCGCGAGAGGATCATGGTCTTCTCGCACTCGACCTTGAAGGCGCCGAAGGCGGAAAGGGCGTCCTCAATCTCCTCGACCGCCGGGACGAAGATCTTCACCGCCACGCTCTCGCCGTGGTAGCGGCCGGAGTAGACCACCGTCTCCTTGCTCGCCTTGGCCAGCGGCTCGACCAGCTGGATGCCCTGGGCGAGGAAGACCTCCTTCAGGGTCGCCTCGAAGGCGGCAGCATGCACTTCGCGGCGGCGCAACAGCTCGCTCGACTGGGGGGTGCCAGCGGTGGTCGTTTCGACTCCTGTATCCTCCACAGCCATGCGCGGGAGTGTGTGATGCGGAGGGGGAGTACAATACCATTGCCCCAGGGGCCATTGCCCCAAGGGGTTAGGAGTTAGGGCCGAGGGAAGGGGTAACGGGTGGAGGTCAGGTACAGCTTCCAGCCCAGGGCATGACGATGGAGGCGGGCAAAGCCGCGCCATTGCACTCGTACGACCCCTCTGTCTTGCGAAACGGGGCCTGAATAGGTCAGGTAGCGGCGCCTGTGGGGGGCCTGCCAACGCCAACATGCTCCGTCAAACCGCAACGTGATGCATGTTGATCCGGTTTCGATGACGAGATCGAGGTGCTGCGGCCCATGTCCCCGGTGGCTTAGCAGCGTGGCCCGCGATCCAACGACAACGGCCCCATCCCTACGACCCTGCCCCCTAACCCCTAACCCCTTGGGGCAATGGTGCGGATCACCCCCGCCCATGCCGTTTCCGCACCGCGTCGGCACCCTGGCCGATGGGTCCGCCAAGCGCCATCAACCGCTTCCATTCGGCCTCCTCGAGAGTCGCGGCTTCATCGATGAGCATGACCGGGATGTCACCCTCCACCCGGTAGGCCCGCCGGGTGGTGGAGTCGGTGGAGACCAGACGGCCCTCGACCCAGACGAGCGGCGTCCGGGCCAACGGGCAGACGAGGAGGTCGAAGAGGTCCTGATCGAACGGCAGGGCGGCCATGCTGACATCATGCGTGACCATCAGGGCATTGCCAGTACAGAGGTTAGGGAGAGCAACAGCAATCCGCGATTGCAGGTGCCGGAGGCATGCTACCGTCCCCGCCCTCATGCCACGGCGACACAGCGCCGCAGGTGCGTCCCGCGACGCCACCATCATTGGACACAACAACCAGGTGATCGCGGCGGTCGGCCTCTTTGTCGGCGGCGGCATCCGGGTCCGTGTCTATACCGCCTCGTCGGAACTGGAGGAGCAACTCGCCCTCTATCCCGGGGTCAGCGTCACCGTGGTGGAAGACGACTACCCGCAGCGCCCGACCGACCTGCCGCCACCACCCTATTTCGTCGCCGTCGACCAGCTCGACGTCGCCGAACGGATCCGCGGCTGGCTGCCCGAAACCGTAGCGCGATTCGTGCTCGGTTCAGAGCGCCTGCAACGCAAGCGCATCCCCGGTTTCCTGCACCTCCATGAAAGCGCTTCGGCCGTGCGGCAGCGGCTTGAGGTGCGGCTGGCGACCCTGCGGCGGGTCGACCGCCTGATGGAGCTGGCCCGCGGTGCGGCACGCCCGCTGATCCTCATGTACGGCGACCCTGATCCCGATGCGATCGGTGCCGCCCTTGGTCTGCGTGCACTGTGGACGGCGGCAGGCCGGAACCCCCTGCTGCGCTACACCGGCGAGGTGCAGCGCTATCAGAACAAGCTGCTGCTCTCCTGGCTGCGGGTCGAGATCGAACGCCTCCGCCCCGAGGAGATCGGAGAGGCCGATCTGCTGGCCGTGGTCGACGCCCAGCCGGGCTTCTGGCGTGAGGCGCCGCCGCGGGCGCAGGTGGTCATCGATCACCACCCGCGCCGGGACGACACTGCAGCGGACTACCTCGATCTGCGCCCCGACTACGGCGCCACCTCGACGATCGTCACCGAGTACCTCAGCGAAGCCGGCCTGCCCATCGACCGCCAGCTCGCCACGGCCCTGCTCTACGGCATCACCACCGACACCGACGACCTCAAGCGCCATGCCGGCCCGGCTGACATCGCCGCCTACGAGCTGCTGCAGCACCGTGCCGACAACTCGTTCCGCCAACGCCTCGACAAGTCGCAGATCCCCATGCCGGTGCTCGACTGGATCAGCTGGGGCATCGGCCATCGTGTGGTCCACCGTGACCTGTGCCTGATCCACTTCGGCAACGTGCCGACCGCCGACATCATGGTCCAGGTCGCCGATCTCGTGTTGCTGACCCACGGCATCGCCTGGGTGGTGTGCAGCGGCATCCGCACGGACGACAACGGCCGCCGCCTGGTGGTGGTGTTCCGCAGCGATGGCCACCATAGCGACGTCGGCAAGCGCGCCCGCGACGCCTTCGCCGACATCGGTTCGGCCGGTGGCCATCGCACCATGGCTCGGGCCGAGATCCCCCTCGACGACCAGGACCACGAGACGGTGGTCGCCTTGCTGGTTGACAACCTGTTCAAGCGCATGGCCCCGTCGCGGCGCCGGCGCATGCGTCAGACCCTGGTCAAGCACCTCGAAGCCCGCCGTCCAGCCGATCCGGACACCTATGAGCTCGGTGCCTGAGGACCTGATCAGTCAGCTCGTGGTCGTCGACCTGGACGGCCCGTGGGTCGCCTTCGGGCGGCTGGCGCAGGCCGGGCCCGGCTGGATCGAGCTGGCCGAGGCCGACCTGCACGACATGCGCGAGGGCACCAGCACGCGCGACGTCTACGCCCTGGAGACGCAGAAGCTCGGCGTGCGGGTGAACCGCCGTCGCGTCCTCCTGCCGGTTTCCCAGATCATCGCGCTGTCCAGGCTCGACGATGTGACGGCATGATCGCCGTCCACGCCTGCATAGCCGCCCTCGCCCTCGCCTGGTTCGCTGGCGATGCCATCCTCGGCCTCATCGTCGCCCCCCGGCTGTTCGTGCTCGCCGGCGAGCAGGGCGTCGGCTCGGCCTTCGCCGGCCTAGTCTTCGGCGACATCCTCTCGCGCTGGGTGGTGTATGCCGGCCTGCTCTGCGCCATCCCGATGGCCGTGCTGCTGTCGATCCTGGCCGGCCGCAGCCTCAAGCAGGTGGGCATCAAGGCCGCGATGCTGCCCGTGCTCGGCATCGTGCTGGTGCTGGCCGCGCACGGCATGACCGCCACCACCGTGGACAAGGGCAGGCAGACCGCGCAGGAGCTGCGCGAGAACCCGGATCCCGCCCGCCTGGAGCGCTTCCGCGGCGAATTCCACGCCCGCAGCCGCATGGTCATGGGCTTCGAGATGCTGACTGCCGTCGCCCTGGCGATCGGTGCGATCATGGCGGCCCACAGGACCGCGGGCTTCAGCCCGCGTCGGGACCTCATCAGCGCGGGCTGAAGCCCGCGGCCCTGTTCAAGCCACGCTGCCGAAGACCACGGCACGCTTCAGTTGCGAGAGCGCAGCCGGGATGTCGATTTCTTTCGGGCACGCTTCCTTGCAGTTGAAGATGGTGTGGCAGCGCCACACGCCATTGCGGCCATTGACCGCGTCAATGCGCTCGGACTTGGCCTCGTCGCGGCTGTCGCCGATGAAGCGCCAGGCCTTGAGCAGCGCCGCCGGGCCGAGGTAGCTGTCGTTCTTCCAGAAGCTCGGGCAGGACGACGTGCAGCAACCGCACAGGATGCACTTGCTGGCGTCGTCGATCAGGTCGAACTGCTCAGGCGACTGGCGGCGTTCCTTGACCGGCTTCGGGCTGCTGGTGATCAGGTACGGCTGCACCGAGCGTAGATTGTGGTAGAAATGCTCCATATCGACGACCAGGTCCTTGATCACCGGGAAGCCCTTGAGCGGCTGCACCTCGATGACGTCGCCCTCGACAGGCCAGGCGGCTGGCGCCCTGGATGGTCATGCCGCAGGAGCCGCACACCGCGTGGCCGCAGCTGCGGCGGTAGGTCATCGAGCCGTCCTGCTCCCACTTGATGCGGTTGAGCGCCGTCAGCACGCGCTCCATCGGATCGCAGGGCAGCTTGAACTCGTGCCAGCGCGGGGCCTTGTCCTTGGCCGGATCGAAGCGGAGGACGCGGAAGGTCTTGACGACCTTGGCGGGAGCGGCGACGGGTGCGTTGGTGCTCATCTTAGTACTTCCGCTCCTTCGGTTTCATCTTCTCCATCATCTCCGGGCTCCAGCCGTCTTCGGGGTGCTCGGTGATGATGTACGGCCGGCGGTACTTCAGTTCGATCGAACCGTCGGGCTTCATCCAGGCGAAGGTGTGCTTGAGCCAGTTCTCGTCGTCGCGCTTGAGCTTGACCAGGTTGCCGTCGGGGCCGGGCTGCTGCCGTTCGTGCGCGCCGCGGCTCTCGTTGCGCACCAGGGCGCCTTCGATGATCACCAGCGAGTAGTCGATGAGGAAGCCGCACTCGATCGCTTCGAGCAGGTCGGTGTTGAACACCGTGCCCTTGTCCTGGATGCCGACGTCGGCGAAGCGGCGCTTCAGTCCGCGCACCGTCTCCAGCGCGGTCTTCAG
>JAIFKN010000102.1 GCA_020049615.1 bacterium
AGCAGCGCCTGCTTGGTCGACGGGTAGAGGCCCGAGCCCTGCAGGCGGCCGTCATTGGGCGACAGCGGCACGACCACGTACCAGGCCTTGTCGCGTGGGCAGCGGCGGGCGTGCTGACTGCACAGATGGAAGACGCCGAAGACGTTGACCTGGAAGACGCGGGCGTAGTCCTCCGGCTTGATACCGACGAACAGGCACGGGTGGTTGATCGCGGCGAAGGGATAGACGTGGGTGGCGGCGAGGCCGTCCTGCTTCAGCCGGTCGAGCAGGGCGTCGACCTGGGCGAAGTCGCCCTGGTTGACCTGCGCCGGCAGCACGCGCCCAGCTCCGGCCTCCCTGGCCAGCTGCTCGGCGGTGGCGGTGATCTTCGCCAGGTCGCGCGAGCCGGTGATGACCACGCTGGCGCCACCCTGCATGAGGTTCCGGGCGATGGCATAGCCGATCGAGTGCTGGTCGGAGGCACCGGTGACGATGGCCACCGCACCAGCGAAGCTGACCCCGGCCTTGGCCGCGGCGAGGAGGGCGGGGAAGCGCGGGTCATCGACCAGGGCCGGGTCGAGGCGCGGAGTCCAGGTGCCGGGCTTGCCGTCGCCGATCCAGGTGCCGAATGCTGCGCTCATGGGGTCTCCAGGGTAAAACCGCATGGTGACCGGGCGCGAGGGTTGCTCAAGCGTCCGCAGCCGCAGGATCCCCAGCCATGATCCGCCCGTGCGCCGCCTTGCTGCTCGCCACCGCCGCGCTCTGCGCCGTCGATGATGAGGCCCCGCCGGTGGGCATGGACATCCTGCCCCTGGTCAAGGCGGCCGCGGAGGCCGTCACCACCAAGGCTCCCCCCCTGCCCGGCCGGCCGTGGTCCGACGATCTGGCCGCCCTCACCGATGCCGATCCGGCGGTCAACGGCCCGGCCGTCGGCCGCCTGGCGCGGCGCGGCGCTGTCGTCCTGCCAGATCTCGGCATCCTCGCCGGCGAACGCGACTGGCAGTTGCGCGGCCGCATCGTCCGGGTCGCCGCCGGCATCGGCGGTGTCGATGGGGCTGAATTGACCCTGCGTCTCTCGCGCGACGCCGACGCCCGCGTCCGCCGCCTAGCCATCATCGGGCTCGGCCGCTGCCGTGGCGACCTGGTCCTGGAGCGGTTGCTGGAACTCGTCGTCTCGCTCGACGCCGACGAGCGCAGTTCGTCGGCCGGTTCGCTGGCCGCCCTGGGCGATGTCCGCGCCATCGAGACGCTGAGCCGTCTGCGTGGCGATCCCGACGGGGTCTCGCGAACAGCCCAGGCAGCCGCTCTGCGCAGCCTCTGCACCATGGAGCGTTCCGCCAAGACCGTCGCGGCGCTGCTGGGCAGTCTTGCCGGCGAGCAGCGCCGCGCCCTGCTCGAGTCGCTGGAAGGCTGCGTCGACATCCGGCTCTGTCCGGCCCTGGTCCGCCTCTGCGACGACCAGGAGGCGCTGATCTCATTGCTGGCCGTGCGCGCCCTGGCCACCGCCGGCGACGCCCGCGCGGTCGGCCCGCTGGCCCGGCTCGCCGCCTCCGAACGCCGCCTCGAACTGCGCGAGGCGGCCGCCACCACCCTGCACGCCCTGACCCCCTACCGCGCCCGCGCCGGCAAGGCCTGGGCGCTGTGGTGGGATGAGCATAACGAGCGCTATGCCCGGCTCGCCGAACGCGACACGCTGATCGCCCAGCTCGCGGACCTCGACGCGCCGATCCCCCCCGGCCTCGCCGGCTTCACCCCCGACGAGCTGATGCCGCTCGTCGACGCCGCCCTGGTCACCCGCGTCATGCCCTCGTGGCTGCCGCCCCGCGCCCTGGCTGCGCTGCGCGCGCAGGGCGGCGAACGCTGGGTGCAGCCCCTCGCCCAGCTCATCGACAACGCCCCCGACACCGAGACCCGCCTGGATCTCGTGCTGCTGCTCGACGAGATCGGCGGCCCCGCCGCCACCGGCGAGCTGCAGCGCCAGCAGGAGCTACTGGGCAAGCGGGAGGAGGCGGCCTTGGAGCGGTGGAAGAAGGATGGCGTCATCCCGCCCGACATGGGGGCGGAACGGGCGCTGCTCACCCTCGCCCTGACCCGTCGCTAGCGTCCGCAGCACGGTTCAGGACGGCTACGGCCGCCCGCCCAGCGCTTCGATCTCCCGTCCCATCAGGCTGGCCAGGCCTGCGATCATCGCACCGTAGGTGCGGACTCCATCCATTCCGGTCGAGGAGCCGAGCCGCAGGTAGCAGCTGCGCGCCACCCCGGGGTAGGCCGCGTCGAGATGGCGCCAGCGTCCGTCGATCCAGGCGCTGACCCAGGCGTGTCCGACCCAGTTGGCCATCTCCAGCGGATGGACCACCCCGACGTCGACCCGGGCCGGGATGCCGGCGATGCGCAGGGCGGCGCACAGCAGGTTGGCGTGCTCGGTGCAGTCGCCGCTGCGGCTGCGGAAGGTGTCCAGCGCGGTTCCATCGCCGACCGAGAAATCGCGGGTGGTGATGTGGCTGCGCACCGCGACCCGGAGATCCTCGGCGATGTCGAGCTTGTCGGCCTTGCCGGCGACCAGGCCTTCGACCCAGGCGCGCATGGCCGGATCATCGATCTCCAGCTGCGGCTCGCGGGCGAGGAACGGCGCGGGATCGGCGAGTTCGGCTTGACGGGCCTCGCGCATCACCGCGACGACGTCCCCGTTGCGGCTCTGGAACTCGTCTTCGACCACCACGCCTTCGTGCGGCAAGCGATAGAGTTCGACCACGCCGCCCTTGGGGGACGGACCCTTCGCCCCGACCAGTCCAGTGGCGTCGACCTGCGCGCCGAGCAGGGCCACCGGGCCCGGCGCCGGACGGATCACCACCTTGATCAGGGTGAGGTCGACCGTCATGCACACGAGGTCGCCGCGACGGTTCACGGACACCGTGGACGGCACCGGCAGGATGTCGCTGGTGACGGTGAAGCGCAGGCTGCCATCCCCCTCGGTCGCCTCGTAGACCGCCTTGCTGCGGACCAGGACGATGCGGTGCGACACCAGTTCGAGGCCGGCGAAATCGACCGGCGCCGGCTTGCCGCCGGTGGCCGCCGCCACCGCCTCGGCGAGCTTGCGCTGGCTGGCGATCTGGCCGAGGACGATGACATCCTGCGGCAGATCGATGATCTGCTTGTCCCGACGGCCCTGGTGCTCGACTTCGGCGATCGCCTTGCCGTCCTTGATCGCGCCGGAGGCCGACGTGCGCTGGCCGTTCTCGTCATGATCGATGCGGAAGCCGGTGATCCGCCCTTCGGCGTCTTCAACCAGTTCCTGGCGCTGCCGGATCTCGATGCGAAACTCCCTGCCCAGCATGGGTCGCCGCATGACCACGGCGAGTTCGGCGAGGGTCGAGCGGCCGCCGCCGGCGACCGGCGTGCTGACCAGGTGCATCGACACGGCTGGCTGCGCCTGGGCCTCGCCGAAGGTCAGGTGACCGACGTACCACTGGTCGATGATTCCCTCCGCCTCGCCGGCGGCGAGGAGGACGGTGGCGAGGAGCAGGGCGGGGAGGCGGAGCATGGCGATATCGTAACGGCTGGGAGGCGCGGCGGAATCCTCACCGCACCCAGGCCCGGGTGGCCGATCCGAGACCGCCGGCGCCCATGCCGCTGCCATCGCCGTTGCCGTCGAAGATCGAATCGGTCGGGGCATCGCCGCTGATCGCGCTGAAGCCGGCCGCATTGCCGTCAGTGGCCACCGTGGCGGTGCCGACCGGCGCGGTGCGGACGATCGGCAGGGTGCCGAGATGGCCGTCGGCGAACACCGCATTGACGTTGCGGCCATGGGGCGAGCCCTGGGCGGTCGGGCGGTCGCTGAGCAGCACGCGCAGGCTCTTGGCGTTGGCCGGGGCCGACCAGTCGTAGGCGAAGGCCATCAACTGCGGCGACAGCCAGCTCGCCGCCGTCCCGTCGTAGGTGGCCAGCCCCAGGTTGGCGTCCTGCGTCGGCAGCACCTGCGGCGTCGCCCGGCACATGAACACCTGCCGCACCATCTCACCGTCGCTCCAGGCCGAGAGCAGTTCGAGGCTGGCGGTGGCGGTGGCGGTGGCATCGGTGCCGGCCGGGGCGGTCGGCGGATTGCCGGACACCGTACGACCAGCGTTGGTGCCATCGGCCTTGGCGTACCACACCGGCCAGGCGCCGTCGTGTTCGCTGCCATAGGTGAGCGCGGCCAGCACGACCGAGGTCTGGTTGCGGCCACAGGCCATCTGCCTGGCCTTGGCCATGACCAGGCTGACCGCCGGAATGAGCATCCCGGCAAGGATGGCGATGATCGAGATCACCACCAGCAGTTCGATGAGGGTGAAGGCGCGGGGGGATGGGGTGGGGCGCATGGGAGGCCTCCTGTTGCCCGCATCGTCACGATCCGGCCTGGCCACGGCGAGTCCGACAACCGTGCATCCATGCGCACCCTGGCACGGCCATGCAGCGTCCGGCACAGGACCCTGCACCAGCCAGGACTAGCCCCTTCAAATCCGGTCGCAGCCCCCCATAACCCCGTCTCACCTCCACCGGAGAACCGTCATGCCCCACGTCGTCGATGCCGCGAAATGCGAAGGCTGCGAGGCCTGTGTCCCGACCTGCCCGACCAATGCCATCTCGATGGTCGACGCCAAGGCGAAGATCAGCGAGGAATGCGTCGATTGCGGCTCGTGCATCGAGGCCTGCCCGACGCAGGCCATCTCCGCAGGGTGATCTAGGCGCGGGTCCAGTCACCTGGATCCGCACCGGGGGACGCGGTCGAGGGGATACCCCGTACCCGCGGCATGGACGAATTGCCTTCTCCGCGTTCCGTGACGGCTCCCCCACCGGCCCCGCGGCGCTACGATCCGGCATGGTCCGCGCCTTCACGCTGATCGAACTGCTGGTCGTCGTCAGCATCATCGCCGTACTCGCCGGCCTGCTCCTGCCGGCGATCGGTCTGGTGCGCGAGTCGGCGAAGTCGACCAGTTGCGCCAGCAACCTCCGCCAGATCGGCATCGGCCAGGCCGCCTATACCGGCGACTGGGACGGCATGCTTGCTCCCGCCTGCATCGAGCCCGATGGTGCGGGACCGCAGTTCCTGCGCATCTACGATGTGCTCGGCGACTACGTCGGCACCGGCAGCACCGCCGCATTCGCCAGCCGGCGCGAGGTCTGGGTGTGCCCCTCCAGGACCCTGCTGCCGATCGAGGCGCCCAACAACTACGGCGCCAACCAGCAACTGCACGTCTACTGGAATTGGACCTCGGCAGGCAGCCAGCCGAAGGCGGCAGCCCGTCTGCGGCATCCGGCGTCCGCGGTCGCCATGCTGGACATCGCGCTGCCCTCGGCTGGCAGCGCCATCGGCGTCATCAACCACACTGAGGGTTCCGCCTTCGATGCCGTCGCGGATGCCGACAAGGCCATCGATGGATGCTGGGTGTGGTCGGGCCAGATCGCGGGAACGACCCCGGACTCGCCGGGCTATGTGCCGCGTTACCGCCATGGCGGCAGCCGCTCGCTCAATGCCTTGTGGGGCGATGGCCATGTCACCACCCAGGCGCGTGGCTCGCTGCTCTACCGCCACCTGACGCAAGCCTACTGAATCGTTCGACGCGGATGGGGCCGGCGCCCCGGAAAGGCCGCTGCGCGATTCCTGATGGCCTTTGCGCTCGAAGCGCTTTCGGGTTCCGCGTGCGCGCATAGCATCGTCCGGTGCGCCGACGACGGCGGGGTGGCATGCGACGGCCAAGGTCACATGCCATGTTCCCGTCGTTTCCCGCCATACACCCGGAACAGCCATGGTCCTCCAGCGCCTCGCCTTGCTCTTCCTCCTCCTCGCCACCGTCAGCGCCGGCGAAGTCGTGCGGGAGGACTGCGAGCATCCGGTCGACGGCTGGATCGCGGGCTGGTCGCGGGGAGACACCGGCAAGATCGGCATGCTGGAGGAATCCGGCAACCGTTTCCTGCGCATCAGCCTGCCGGCGCCCGATGCAGCCATGGTGACCCGCGTGCTGCCGCTCGAGCCGGGCTGGACCCAGCTGCAGTTCAGCCTGCGCATCCGCGGCGAAGCGCTCAAGCGCGGAGCGCAGGGCTGGATGACCGGTCGGCTGGAGATCGGGTTCCACGCTGCCGACGGCCAGCGCGTCGGCGGCTGGCCGTGGCTGGGCCTCAGCCAGGACGGTTCGACCGGCGGTTGGCGCACCCTCCGGCTGCGCGAACCGGTTCCCGAGGGCGCCAGCGAGGCGCGCCTGACCCTGGGGATGTGGGGGGCGTCCGGCATCGTCGACTTCGATGACCTGTCGGTGACGCCGATCGAGAGCGCCGCCAGCCGGGCGATGCGCGTCGATCCCAAGCGCACCGACGTGCTGGACAACCCGGGATTCGCCGCGGGCGCGGACGGCCTGCCAACCGGCTGGGCGATCGAGGGCCCGCGCGAGGCCTTCTCCTTGAGTGCGGGGGGCGTGCTGCGCGTCGCCAGTGCCGGACCGGCACGCGTGTTCCTCAGCCAGCGCCAGCCGCTGCATCCCAACACCGAGAGCATCGATGTGCTGGTCGAGAGCCGCGCCGTCGATCTCGCCGTGGTCGAGGAAGGCGACTGGCGGCGGGGCGCCAACATCATCTATGCCTTCTACGACCCCGACGGCCGTGAGATGCATGTCAACCATTTCGGCAATGCGCAACCGAAGGACTGGTCGCTCGGCCGTCATGACGGGATCGCGGTACCCACCGGCGCGGTGGAAATCGAGGTGCGCCTCGGGCTCTTCGCCGCCTCGGGTGCAGCCGAGTTCAGGAACCTGCGCGTTCCGCCGACCGTGGTCGTGCGCAAGCCCGGCGAGATACCCGGCGCTGTCGCCGAGGCCTGGGCCAAGCCGGCGATCAGCGACGAGGCGCCACTGCGCAGCCGCCTCGACCTCGCTGGCGATTGGCAGTTCCAGCCCGGCCGCGCCGTCTCGGCCCGCGAGCCGCAGGAGGACGCCTGGGGCTTCTGCCGGGTGCCGGGCAGCTGGCACGACGCCATCACCGCCAAGGCCATGACGCCGGCGTGGCTCGGCTTCAAGCCGCGCGAGACGGCCAAGGCCTGGTACCGCCGCACGGTGCCGGTGCCGGCGTCATGGCAGGGGCGGACCATCGAACTCGACCTCGACCGCGTCTCGACCGACGCCAAGGTGTGGGTCAATGGCGCCGAGGCCGGCCAGGTGACCTGGCCCTGGGGTCTGCTCGACGTCACCGCCCTGATCAGACCCGGCGAGGCCAACACCATCCAGGTGATGGTGCTGGCGATGAACGACCGCAGCGAGGTGGTCAGCTTCATGGGCTATGTCGACGAGCCGAAGCAGAAGGCCGAACTCGACAGCCGCGGCATCATCGGCGCGATCGGCCTGCGCACCCGACCCACCGGAGCCCACCTCGCCGATGTGCATCTGCGGCCATCGGTGATCGGGAAGAGGCTCGACATCGCCCTCGATTTCGCGGCTGTGCCCTCCGACCAGGAGGTCCTGGTCACGGCGCGCATGCTCGACGAGCAGGGCAAGGAGGAGAAGTCCTTCACCGGTTCGGCGAAGGCCGCGCAGGGGACGCGCACCGCCCTGGTCTCCTTCCCCTGGCCCGACCCGCGGCTGTGGGACTGGAAGCAGCCCAACCGCTACACCGCCGTCATCGCGGTGAAGGGCGCCACCTTCAGCGACGAACGCCGCCAGGAATTCGGCTTCCGCGACTTCGCCATCGATGGTCGCCGGTTCATCATGAACGGCAGCGAGATCCACCTGCGCCCGGGCAACATCCAGTACGGCGCCAGGCCGAAGCACATGCTCGAACGCGATCACAATCTCGCGCACATGTGGCCGGGCGACCAGATCCGCCGCGGCCAACGCAGCGACTACGACCTCGACATGATCGCCGAGGCCGACCGCATCGGCATACCGGTGGCCGCCAATCTCGCCCATCTGCGCTGGCACATCGACCGCTGGGAGGACGCCGGGGCGCGCGCCGAATGGCTGCGCATCATGGAGCAGCAGGTGCGCAAATACCGCAACCATCCGTCGGTGGTCATGTACACGCACAGCGGCAACGCCTTCCAGTGGCAGGGCGATGGCGATCCGTGGGACCTGGGCATCGCCGGCTCGCCGAACCTGCAGGAGTACGAGGTGGCGCGAGGCCGTTTCCAAGAAGCGGCCACTGAGGTGAAGAAGCTCGATGCCAAGCCGATCTACGCCCACTTCGGCGCCGATACCGGCGAGGTGTGGACCTCGAACCTGTACCTCAACTTCATCCCGCTGCAGGAGCGCGAGGAATGGATCAGCCATTGGGCGGCCAAGGGCACCATGCCGTACCTGGTGGTCGAGATGGGCCTGCCGCTCTACTCCAGCGTCATGCGCGGGCGCGATGGCTACAGCCACCAGGGACATTCCGAGCCCTTCCCCAGCGAGTGGGGCGCGTCCTACTTCGGCGCCAGGGCCTACGCCCAGGAGGCCCCCGAATTCCGCAAGCTGATCGCCGAGCGCTACAAGGGCCAGGACCGCGATGGCGAGTACCAGCCGCACATCCGGCACGACAAGGCCGAAGGCATCATCGAGAAGCAGACCGCCTTCGCCGCCATCCTCGACCTGTTCATCACCAACACCTGGCGCAGCTGGCGCACCCAGGGCATGAGCGGCGGGATGATCCCCTGGCACCATGATCGGGCGCCAGCCCTGGCCAAGGTCAACGGCACCTCGCTGGCCTGGATCTGCGGTCCCGGCGGACTGCCGGACCAGACCGGCGCCGACGCCAGCGCCATTACCGACAAGACCCATCATTTCGCCCCGGGAGCTGCCATCGCCAAGCAGGTGGCGCTGATCAACGACTTCCGCTCCGCAGTGGCCTACAGCGCGCAGTGGCGGATCACGCTCGACGGACGCGACCTGGCGGCGCAGCAGGTCGAGGGCCGGCTGGAACCGGGGGCCATGGTCTTCCATCCCGTCGCGGTCGACCTGCCGGCGACGATCGGCGGATCACGCCTGCGCGGCACCATCAGCCTGCTCGCGCGCATCGGTAGCGATGAGCATGTCCACGATCTGCCGTTCGATGTCCTCGCCCCGGCGGCGCCAGCGACGCTGCGCGTCGCTGCGTTCGACAGCGAAGGCGCCACCGCGGCCTGGTTGAAGGCCCAAGGCTGCACCGTGGTGCCGTGGAGCGACGGGGACCCCGCTGCGCCGGTGGCGGTGGTCGGGCGCAACGCCCTGTCCGCCGGCCGGCAGATCCCCGGCGACCTCGCCGCCTGGATCGCACGCGGCGGCCGCCTGCTGGTCATGGCCCAGGATCGAGACTGGACCGCCTTCTCGCTGCACCTTCGCACCGCCCCTCATGTCAGCCGCCGCGCCTTCGCCGTCGATTCCGCGCATCCCGTGCTCGCCGGCCTCGATGACGACAACCTGCGCGACTGGAATGGCCATGGCACCGCCTGCGAAGCCTATCCCAGCTATCCCGGCTTCGATTGGGTGCCGAACCACGGATGGCGCTGGGGCAACCGCCATGCGGTCAGCTCGGTCCCGCTGGAGAAGCCGCATCGGCTCGGCTTCCGACCCATCCTCGAGAGCGAGTTCGACGGCGCCTACAGCCCGCTCATGGAACTCGACCACGGCGCGGGCCGCATCACCCTGTGCACCCTCGATGTCGAAGGCCGCACCGCCGCCGATCCGGCGGCGCAGCGCCTGGGCGCTCAGCTGCTGGCGCACGTCGCCACGGCGCCGACGCGGCCGCGGGTCGAGGCGGTGTACCTCGGCGGCGAGGCCGGAGCGATGACGCTCGCCGGACTCGGCCTGCTGCAACGCCGCGCCGACGCCCTGCCGGAGCACGGCCTGGTGGTGCTCGGCCCCGACGCCAGCGTCGCCGATGACGACCTGCGGAGATTCCTCGCGCATGGCGGGCTGGCGGTGGCGCTGCGCCGCAGCGGCGGCAGCGCCCCGCTCGGGGTCACGCTGCGCCAGGCCGGGGGCTTCCACGGCTCGCTCAGCCCGCCGCGCTGGCCGGAGGCCGCCGGTCTCAGCGCCAGCGATCTGCGCTGGCGCGCCGATGGCACCGCCTGGCTGGCCGAGGCCGGGCCGGGCATCGAGCTCGGGGCGGATGGCCAACTCGCCCGCGTCGCCGTCGGGACAGGTGCGCTGATCGTCGCCCAGCTCGGCCCTGACGCCGTGCCGGCGGAGGAGAAGCGCTACTTCCGCCTGACCCGCTGGCGTCAGACCCGCGCCCTGACCCAGGTGCTGGCCAACTGCGGCGGCGCCTTCTCCCGCGATGCCGAGTTCGTCCGTCTGCTCAAGACGCCGGACCATGGCATCAACCTCGCCGGCCGTGCTTGGCAGGCGAAGATGGCCGTGGCCTTGCCGGAGAGCCCGACCCGGCAGTGGAACGCGGTGCAGCCGATCTCCGCTGCGGCCAAGGCCCTGCTCGACCCGGCAGTGCCTGACAGCGCCTTCGCCCCGGTGTGGGTGCCGGCCTACCTTGAGGCGTATGGCCCGGAGTGGCGCTGGAAGGATGGCGAGACGGTGTTCCGCCGCCTCATCGACTGGCCTGCGCACGCCGCCGGACGCGAACTGCAGGTCGGCATCGGTCGCGTCGACGAGACTGAGACGACCTTCTGGAACGGCAGCGAGATCGGCAGTTCCAAGCACTGGAGCTATCCGCGCTGCCACCGCGTTCCCAAGGAGTTGGTCAAGCCGGGAAGCAACATGCTGGCGCTGCGCAACTGGGACGAAGGCATCCACGGCGGCATGTGCGGCAGCCCAGACCGCCTGTTCGTCCGCGTGGTCGCTCCCGACCCCGGCTTCTACCACCCCGACTACATCTCCGACGACCTGGTCGAGGGCGCGGATGAGGCGGCCTGGGCCGAGACCGGCAAGCGCTGGCGCACCGCCGACAATCCCTACCGCTACTACCGCTGGTGACGCGGGGCAGGCCGAACTACCGCGGCCGGGCGTCACCAGGCATCGGTTCGCCTGGAACAGCGACCAGGCAGGTGCGACCGTCGCCCGGCGCGCCATAGGATAGGATCAGGGCCGCCGTCCCATCGCCGGAGGCCAGATCGGCGCTGCCGCCACCGGCCAGGCGGACCACGGGGCCGGCCTCGCTGCCGCCTCGCCAGAGCGCGACCTCCAATGGCGTGGAATTGGGATTGGTCACATGCACCGCACCAGCCACGGACCGCGTCTGCGGACGCAGCCAGGTGGGGACGGATGCCTCGCCACCGGCAGCCTGGCTGACCAGGGTGAAGCCGCCGCCAGCCACGGCCCAGGACGGGCCGGTGCGTTCGGAGCAGGCGATGGGCCCGCAAACGGCCGCGCCCTTGGCGCTGGCGTGGACGTCGACCAGTGGAGCAGACCCTGCAGCCACCACGGTCAGATCCTCGACCCTGAGATTGGCGATGGTGTACGGCCCATGCAGCGAGATGGCGCTCGCCAGAGGCGCCTCGACGTGGTTGCCGACGACGGCGAAACGCGCCGCCGTCATGTCGCCATCGTGCGCCAGGATGCGGATGGCGCCGGCCGGCACGGCGAGATGGCCGGCCAGCGAGCCGCAACGCACCAGGCGGTTGCCTGTGATGCGGACCTCGCCGCGGAAGGGTGCAGCCTGGAAATTGGCCGAGACGTAGATGCCGCTGCCACTGTAGACCGTGTCGCGGATCTCGTTGTCGATGACGGTGAACGGCCCGCCGCCGTACAGGGCGATGCCGGAAGCCAGCCACGGGCTCTGCACCAGGTTGCGCCGGAAGACGATGCCGCCCGACACGCGCCCCTGGGCGGCCGGCGACCAGGAGGCGAGGGCATCGTCACCGGTATTGCGCACCAGGCAGTCCTCGACCACGCAATCGGTGGCGCCTGAATAGAGGTTGATGCCGTCGGCATACAGGTTGCGCAGACGGCAGCCGACGACGCTCAGCCCGCGCACCACCTGACCCTCGGATGGAGACGCCCAGTAGGCGCACTTCTTGCGCTCGATCCACAGCCGCTCGAGCCGCGAGCCCGGGCCAGGCAACCCGACGACGGCATCGTCAGCTGCGGAGCGATCGTTGCGGTTGGCGGTTTCGCCGAAGATCGCCAGGTCCGCGACCGTGGCCATCTGCCTGGTGAAGGCCAGCCGGCTGCCGGCACCGACCAGGCGCGTACGCCACATCCCGGCTCCCTGCAGGCGCATGGCGCCCAGGGTCAGGGTACCGACCTGGTAGATGCCTTCGGGTAGGTAGAGCGTGCGCCCATCGCGGTTGCAGGTGTCGATGGCCTGCTGCACCGCGGCGGTCGCGTCGCTGACGCCGTCCCCGAAACGTGCCACGCCGGCGAAGCGGAGGGCGCCGGCTGGCAGCGGCACCGGCGGCGGCACGAGCTCGAATTCCGCGACATCGACCAGCACCGAGCGCCCCGCCCCGGCCGGGTTGACTACCTGCACTTGCGCGCGCGCCGGCTGGACGGCGAAACGCAGGGACGCCTCGTGCCAGTGGCAGCGATGCTGCCCATCCCGGGGATCCTGCGACCATACCTGCTCGGTGTTGAAGCGACCCGGTCCATAGACGTGGGAGTAGCGCGAGGTCACCGGCAGCGGGATGGATGCCGATCCGACCCGGATCTCGAGATGGCCGTCCTCGCCGCCGCCGCCCGGAGCGTCGGGGTACGAGTAGCGCAGCACCAGGCTGTCGGCCCGGACCGGCAGGATGAGATCCAGGCTGGCGCCCGGCGGAAGCTCGACGTAACTCCGTTCCGACGCCTCGGCGCCTGGGGTGTGCACGGCCGTCGTCGGAGGCACGATCGTGCCGGTCGTGGTGCAGCACTCAGCCTCGACCGGCACCGGCCGTCGGAGCGGAGCCGTCTCGCCAGCAGCGAGCGCGACGACCGCGCAGACCGACGCCAGGATCCGCATGCACATGACCGTGATTCTGCCCAAGCCGCGCCGCAGGACAGCCGCCAGCAGCGCGCTGCAGGTCAAATCGTCCGCCCGTCCGGTACGGGCAGTCGGACGCTCAGGGCGTACGGAACTCGAACTCGGCGTCTCCGGCCAGACCCCGCTCCTCCGTCCAGGTCCTGCCGCCAGCTGATACCTGCACCGCGTAGGTCCCTTTGAAACCGCGGAACCGGACGGTGCCGTCCGCCCCGGTCGTCATCCGTCCGGTGCTGGTGCGCCAGTCGTGGTTGAGCAGTTGATCGAGGGCCAGATAGGCGGGCTTCGGCCGATGCTGGCGATCGATGAGCCCGGAGAGGATGCCATTCTCGTGCCCGACCGCGCCGCCGTCGGCCAGGTTCCACCAGGTGATGCCGTTCACCGCCGGATGGCTGAAGCAGAGCCGGTACAGATCGCGCACCAGTTCGGCCTGCGCGGCCTCGCCGTCTGGCCCCTCCACCGGTTGCGGCAGCGTGATCTCGCTGACATGGAGCGGGCGGCCGAGGCGCAGGTGGCCGTCGAGTGCGGCGAGCAGGTCGTCGGCGCGGAAGCGGCCGTCATCGCGGCCGATGGCCAGCACCTCCTCGACCTTGAAATTGTGCATCTGCAGCCCGAGCGCATCGATCCGCGCGCCTTCGCCTTCCAGGTGCGCAACCAGCCGATGGAAGTCGTCCGAGCGGGGGTTCCATACCTCCCAGTAGTCGTTCAGCATCAGCACGGCCTCGGGGGGCAGCGCCGCCTGCGCCACGCGGAAGGCATGGACATCGAAATCCTCGGGCAGATCGACATGGATGCCGGGCCGCCTGCGTCCGAGGAAGGAATGGAGTCGCTCGTTGACCACATCCCAGCGCTGGATGACGCCACCGTAGCGCTCGGCGATGCCGCGGATGTGCTGCTCGGTCAGCTGCCGCATCGCCGCATGATCGGCGGGCATCCACTCGGGAACCTGCAACCAGCGCGAATCCCACACCAGCGGATGGCCGTTCATGTTGAGCCGGTGCTTGCGGCACCAGTCCACTGCCAGATCGACAGCCGGCCGCCGCCAGATCCGCGGACTGTCCGCAGCGAAGCGGGGACGGCCCTGCTCAGGCTCCAGGTCGCGCCAGTACAGAGCGACAGTGGCCGCATTGAACAGGCCAAGGAACCTCGACTCGTAGCTCCGGTTCAGTTCGGCCGAGTCATACCCGCCGAGCAGGAAGCTGTTGGCGCCGAAATGGAACGCATGGCCGGTCTGGACCGCTTCGACGCTCGCTCCTGCGATCGGAGAGCCATCCTGCGATACGACCCGGAGGCCCGCGGTGGCCATCCTGGTGGTGCGGATGCCGTTGGCGATGCGCGACTCGAGCGACTCGCGTCGCTGCCGGTAGGCGTCGGAAATGAGCGGGAGTTGCATGGCTCTGGCCATTGGATCGAAACAGGCCCGGATCGGGCCTGGTCGCACGCCAATCCTGGACGGGAGTCCGGCTCAGTTCGTCGTCGGCGCCGGCGTCGCTTCGGGCGGCGGAGTGGTCTCGCGCGGGCACAGCGCCACGGCGCCGACCTCGTCGCCGTCATCGAGGTCGATGATGGTCACGCCGGCGGCGGCGCGCCCGGTCGAGCGGATGCCGTCGACCGGCATCCGCACGATCTGGCCCTTGCGCGTGGTGACCATGATCTGGTCGCCGGGGGCGACCAGCAGGCTGGCGACCACCGGGCCGTTCCTGTCGCCGGTGTCGATGTTGATCACGCCCTTGCCGCCGCGGCGGATCAGGCGGTACTCCTCCCACGGCGTACGCTTGCCGAAGCCCTTGCGGCAGACGGTCAGTACCTCGGCGCCGGGGATGAGGCGGACCAGCGAGACCACGCTGGCCTGCTCCGCCAGGTCGACGCCGGTGACGCCGCCGGTGTCGCGGCCGGTGGCGCGCACGTCAGTCTCGCTGAAGCGGCAGGCCTGGCCGTCGTCGGTGGCCAGCAGCACCTCGTCGGTGCCGTTGGTGATCAGCACGTCGACCAGGTCGTCGCCCTCGTCGATCTTGATCGCCTTGATGCCGCCGTTCCTGGGATTGCCGTAGGCCGACAGCTCGGTCTTCTTGACCTGGCCCTTGCGCGTGGCCATGAGCAGGAAGCGGTCCTCGCTGAACTCGCGCACGGGAATCACCTCGGTGACGCTCTCGCCCTCACCCAGCGCGAGGACGTTGGCGAGGTGCTTGCCGCGGCTGGTGCGCGAGGCCTCCGGTACCTGCCAGACCTTGAGCCAGTGGCAGCGGCCAAGGCTGGTGAAGACCAGGAGATACTGGTGGTTGGTGGCGCTGAACACCTTCGCCACCTCATCGTCCTCGTCCTTGAGCTGGCCGCCGGTGACGCCCTTGCCGCCGCGCCGCTGCACTCGGAAGGTGCCGACCGGCATGCGCTTGATGTAGCCGCTGGTGGTCATGGTGACGATGCACGGTTCGTCCTCGATCAGGTCCTCCATGTCGAAGTCGCCGACCGGGTCGCCGATCACGGTGCGGCGCGGATCGCCGTAGGACTTCTCGAGGTGGGCGAGGTCTTCCTTGATCATGCCGTTGCGGCGCTCGACCCGGGCGAGGATGTCGCGGTAGTCGGTGATCGACGCCAGCAGCGTATCGCGCTCGTCGGTCAGCTTGCCGCGCTCCAGCCCGGTCAGGCGGCGCAGCTGCATGTCGAGGATGGCCTGGGCCTGGCGGTCGGAGAACTGCAGCTGGCTGATCAGCTGCTGCTTGGCCTGCTCGCCCGAATCGGCGGCGCGGATCAGGGCGATGATCGCGTCGATCACATCGATGGCGGCGAGCAGGCCGTCTACGATGTGGAGGCGGGCCTCGTCGCGCACCAGCAGGAAGCGGGTGCGCCGGCAGATGACCTCCTGGCGGTGCTCGAGCCAGGCGGCGATCATGCGCTTGAGCGTGACCGTGCGCGGTCAGGTTGATGGCGAAGTGGTACTGGAGGTTGGTGTGCTCCCACAACTGGTTGAGCACGATGTCGGGATCCTCGCCCTTCTTCACCATCAGGACCAGGCGGATGCCATCGCCGACCACGCCGCCATGCATCGCCTGCAGACCGGGGATCTTCTCCTCGGTGTGCGCCGCCTGGATGCTCTCGTAGACGGTGCCCAGCTTGATGCCGTACGGGATCTCGGTGACGACCAGGGCGTCCTTGCCCTCGATCGTCTCGCGGGTGATCTTCGA
>JAIFKN010000100.1 GCA_020049615.1 bacterium
CTTGGGCTTGGGGTCGGGAGTGGTGGACATGGTCGGATCCTTGTGAGACTTGCTCACGATGGAAGTCCGAAATCAGCATAGGCAGCACAATCCCTACGGCATGGACCACAAAGAAGGTCTTGATTCGGTGGTAGTATCTTTGTCGGTGTTCGATTTCCTCGCATGCTCGAAAATCGTGGGCGGATGGCTTCGCCATCATATCCGCCCACCACCCCTCGGCGGCAGCCATCGCTTCGCGATGGGGACATACTGGACCTCCTGTGCCGGCCCCGAGGCTGCCGCCATGCCCGATCCGGCGACCATCCATTGGGTCCACAACCTCGATCCGTTCGCCCTGCGCATCAGCGGGGAGTTCGGCATACGCTGGTATGGCCTGAGCTACCTGCTCGGCATCGCCGGCGGCTGGTGGCTGCTGCAGCGCTGGGCCAGGGCGGGACGCCTGCCGATGCCGGCGCAGCAGGTCGGCGACTTCATCGTCACCGTCGCCATCGGCATCGTCCTGGGCGGACGCCTGGGCTACGCCTGCATCTACGAACCGGGCCTGTTCACCGAGTTCACCGGTTCGCTGCCGTGGTGGCGGCTGCTCGCGGTGCAAGAGGGCGGCATGGCCAGCCATGGCGGCATCGCCGGGGTGGCGGCGGCGTGCTGGTGGTGGTCGTGGCGGCGGAAGCAGGAGTTGCTGGTATTGGGCGACGCCTTGGCCGCGGTGGCACCCTTCGGCCTGGCCTGCGGGCGGCTGGCCAACTTCATCAACGGCGAACTGTGGGGCCGACCATGGGACGGGCCGTGGGCGGTGATCTTCCCGCACGCCGTGCCACCGGTGCCGCGCCATCCCAGCCAGCTCTACGCCATGTGCCTGGAGGGTCTGTTGATCCTCGCCGTGCTCATCCCGCTGCATGCCCGCCACCGCCGGCCCGGCCTGACCTTCGGCCTGTTCTGCATCCTCTACGGACTCGGCCGCTTCACCGGCGAGTTCTTCCGCGAACCGGACAAGGGCCAGCCCGGTTACGGCGACATACCCGGGATCCTCGGCTTCATGAGCAAGGGCCAGGCCTGGACCCTGCCGCTGTTCGCCCTGGGCGCGTTCCTGGTGTGGTGGGCGCTGCGGCGGCCGGCGCGGCCGGAGGGTTACCAGGACCGCGGGCTTCAGCCCGCGTCGACGAGCGCGGGCTGAAGCCCGCGGTCCTTCGACTGACTACCGCTTGCCGGAGTACTGCAGCACCCAGGCGTAGAGCTGGTCGCCGGGGCAGATCGTCGGCTTGATGTCGCGATGGCCGAAGACCTGGCTGCGCGGCACGTTGAAGCGCTCGCACTGGTCGTCGAGGAAGGCCTTGAGCGCCTTGAGCTGCTTGGCGTTCGGCAGGTTGTGGTGGCAGTCGCCGATCACCGAGATGCCGAGGTTGTTCTCGTTCTTGCCGCATAGATCTTGCCATCCTTGCCGACCAGGTAGTGGTAGCCGATCGCCGCCCAGCGCTTCTGGTTGCGATGGTAGTTCTCGATCATGCGCACGATCTCGAGATCGGTCTTGCCATCCATGCCACCGTGCTCGTCGGTGTGGTGGATGGTGATCTTGACCACCTTGCCCATCAACTCGTGGTTGGGGCCGACCGGCTCCTTGGTCCAGGCGCTGCGCGGCACCACCTCGTAGTGGTCGTCGGGCTCGACCGGCTTCTGCGTCGCCCTGGGTTTGCTGGGCGGCGGCTTGTATGCGGAGGGCTCCGGCGGGACGCTGCGCAGGCCGGGAAACCACAGGCGCATGCCCGGCTTCAGCACCGCCGACTGCAGCTCGTTGACATCGGCGATCCGCTCGACGGAGATGCCGGTGCGGCGCGACAGCGAGGTCAGGGTGTCGCCGGGCTGGGCATTGTACCAGGTGCCGACGCCGGCGCCGGCATGCTCGCCACTCCCGCCACGCACGCAGGATGCCAGCGCGGCCGCCACGCCACCGAGGAGCAGGCCGCGGCGGGTCAGCGGAAGCGCAGGGGGCGGTGCCTGGTGGTCAGGTCCGTCCGAGCCGTCATCGCAAGCGCTGCACATGGATCGCTCCACCATGCCGAGGAAGCCGCGCGCCGCAATGCCCTTGCGGAAAGCCCTAGGCGCCGCGATGGTCGCGGGCCATGGGGCTGATGCGGCGGGTGCTGACGGTATCGGGCTGGACCCTGGCCAGCCGCATGCTCGGCCTGGTCCGCGACCGCCTGTGGGCCGGGGCGCAGGGCGGCTCGCTGATGCTGGACTGCTTCCTGGTCGCCTTCCAGCTGCCCAACCTGCTGCGCAACCTGTTCGGCGAAGGCGCCCTGGCCGCGGCGATGATCCCGCGCTACGTGCAGGAACGCGACCGCGATGCCGCCGCCGCCGAGGCCTTCGCCGGGCTGGTGCTCACCCGCCTGGCCCTGTTCCTCTGCCTGCTCGCCGTCCTCGGCATGGCTGCTGCCATCGCCGCGCTGCAACTCGGCGCCGGCCGGGTCGCCATCGTCGCCGCCCTGACCATCCCGCAGGTCCCCTACCTCATCTTCATCTGCGTCGCCGCGATCATGAGCGGCATCCTCAACGGCCGTCGCCGCTTCTGGGTCCCGGCCTTCGCCCCGGTGCTGATGAACCTGGCGCTGATCTCGACTGTCGGCTTGAGCCTCGACGACGAGTGCTGGTACCTGCCCTACGCGGTGCTGGCCAGCGGCATCGCCAACGTCCTGCTGCACCTGTGGGCCCTGCGCCGCAGCGGCGGCGTCCCCCCGCTCGCTGTGCGCAGCCTCGACGAGGGCATGCGCCAACGCCTGCGCGAACTGGGCCGGGCCTACCTGCCGACGGTGCTGGCCAGCGGCGTCTACCAGATCAACGCCTGGCTCGACGCGATCATCGCGATGGCCTTCGTCGCCGGCAACGGCGCGGTCGCCATCCTCTACTTCGCCAACCGCCTGCTGCAGTTCCCCATGGCCCTGATCGGCCACGGCGTGACCACCGCCGCCTACCCCGAGCTGGCCGCCGGCGCCGCCAAGGGCTGGGCGCATACCGGCGAAGGCCTGCGCGAGGCGGTCCGCCTGCTGTCCTACTGGCTGCTGCCGGCCGCCGTCGGCCTGCTCGCCACCGCCGAGCCGGTGGTGCGCACGATCTACCAGGTCGGCAGCTTCGACGAGGAACTGGTGGCGCGCACCGTGCTGGCGGTGCAGTTCTACGCCGCAGCGCTGATCCCCATGGCGCTGTCGCGGCTGCTCATGCGCGCCTTCCACGCCCACCGCGACCAGGCCACGCCGGTGCGCGTGTCATTGGTCATCGTCGGCGCCAACCTCTGCCTCAACCTCGTCCTGGTGCAGACCCGGCTGGCCGAGGCCGGCATCGCTCTCAGCGCCGCCTGCACCGCCACCTTCGGCTGCGCCGCCTACTTGCGCATCCTCGGCCGGCGCGGCGTGCATGCCGTGCTCGGCTGGCGCGGACTGGTGCGCCCGGCCCTCGCCGCGCTGGTCATGGGCGCGGCGGTCACCGCCCTGCTGCACGGATGGCCGCAGCCCGAGGGCCGGGCCAGCGGCTACGCCGCCCTGCGCCTGGGCGCGGCGGTGGGACTGGGCGGCGCGGTCTACCTGGCCCTGGCGGGACGGGCGTGGCTGAAACGGCGGCGGACCACGGCAGAGCCCGGCCCCGCGGATGGCGCTGAGGTCTGATCCCGGTCGCTTGCGGAGGACCCTCGACCTGGACGCTGGCATGGGCATGCTGCGGCGGGATGGCTGACCAGCATACCTTGGCGACGCAGCCGGAGGACACCCGCCACAGCACCGTTGGCGCCGAATCCGGCTTCGTCGCCGGTGAGCAGGTCGCCGGCCGCTACGTCGTCGACGGGCCGCTCGGCCGCGGCGCCTCGGGCGAGGTGCTGTCGGTCACCGACCTGTCGCTCGACCGCCACGTGGCGATGAAGGTGCTGCGGGGGGCCGGCGGCCCGGTGATCGCGCGTTTCATGCGCGAGGCGCGCGTGACGGCGCGCATCGACCACCCCAACGTGCCGCCGGTGCACCTGCTCGAGTTCCTGCCCGACGGCGGTGTGCTCTTCACCATGCGGCGGCTCGACGGCACCTCGCTCGGCGAGGCCATCCGCCGCCGCGCCGACGGCCAGGCGGTGCCGACGCTGGCCTCGGTCAACGCCATCGTCCAGATCATCCAGCGGATATGCGACGCCCTCGCCCGAGCCCACGCCCTGGGCATCGTCCATCGCGACGTCAAGCCGGACAACATCATGCTCGGGGCGCACGGCGATATCGCCCTGGTCGACTGGGGCGAATGTCGGCTGCTCAGCGAAGCGGACACCAGCCAGGCGGGAAGCACGGTGGGCACGCCGGCCTACATGAGCCCCGAGCAGGCGCGCGGCGAAGCGGCCGACCAGCGCTCCGACGTCTACGCCCTCGGCGCCACCCTGTTCCATGCCTTCACCGGCCGGATGCCGACCTGGGATGCCGATCCCGAACGCTTCTGGGAGCGCAAGCGCCGCGGCGACCTTGACGCACTGCCGGCGGACGCCGAGGCGGCGCTGCCGCGCCAGCTGCTCGCCATCGCCAGGCGCGCCCTCGCGGCGCAGCCGTCCGAACGCTATGCCTCGGCCGAGGATCTCGCCGCCGACCTCGACCGCTACCAGGCGGGGCTGGCTGTCGCCGCCTACCGCGAGAGCGCACCTGAACGGCTGGCACGCTGGTTGTACCGACACCGCGTGGCCGTCACCGCCGCCGGCCTCGTCATCCTGCTCGCCGCAGGTGCGGCCCTGCTGCTGCGGCACGAGCGCCAGCGCAGCCTGGCCGGCTGGGGCGAACCGGTGCTGGTCGAGGATCTCGCCGACGACGGTTGGCGCGAACGCTGGATCGAGGCGCGGCCGGGGACGCTGCAGCGCGAAGGGAGCGAACTGGTCTCGCAGGCGCCGGACTACCACTTCCTGATGCTGCGCCAACCGCTGTCCGGCACGGTCGCGATCGAATACGAGGGCCGCTTCCTGCCCCAGGCCAAGCCCGGCGACCTGTCGGTGGTGTGGAGCGAGGCGCCCACCGCCGAGGAGGCCGCCGCCGACATGGTCGACCGGGCGCAGTGGCGCGGCCTGTGGGTGCAGGCCGGGGCCTACGACAACCATTTCTGCGCCATCTACCGCCGCGATTTCAGCCGCCGCCTCGATTTCGCCCCGGTCCGTCTCGCTCCCGAAGCCCGCCACCGCTTCCGCGTCGAGTTCGACGGCAGCGTCGTCCGCATGCTCATCGACGGCAGCGAGGTCACGCGGGCGCAGGAGCGTCTGCCCATCGGCACCGGTCGCATCGGCTTCTATGCCTACTATCCCGGCAAGGCCATCGGCCGCATCCGGGTGTTCCAGAAGCAGGTGGCCGAGCTGCAGCCGGCCACCGCCGTCGGCGATGCCTTCACCGAGCAGGGCCTGCACCGGCAGGCCGCCATCGCCTACCAGCGGGCGGCCGACTCGCTCGCCGGCAGCGCCCTCGCCGAGGAGGCGCGCCTGCGCCAGGGCCTGGCCTGGCGGATGGCCAGCGAGCCGGCGCGGGCGCGGCTGGCGTGGGCCGGGCTCACGGGCGAGCTGCCGCGGGCGCGGGCGGCGCTGTACACGCTCGACGACGAACTGAAGGCTGGCGACGTCGCCGAGGCCTGCACCGGCCTGCGCGACCTGCTGCGCCAGCATGGCAGCCTGCGCCACGAAGCCGCGGCGCAGTGGCAGTCCTGGGCGGATCTGGCCATCCGTCGCTGCTGGCACCTGGCGATCGCCACGCTGATCGCCACCAAGCTGGAGGCCCTCGCCGACCACCACGGCAGCGATTACGAGCTGGTCCGGCTCTACCAGGCCATCGGCCGCCACGACGAGGTGGCGACGCGCCTGCCCGACGAGGTCCAGCACTACACCACCGCGATGCGCGAGCTCGGCCGGCTGGAGGAGTGCGCCGCACGCCTGCCCGGCTTCCCGCAGGCCAGACGGCTGATGCTGCTCGAGGGCGGGCGGTTCGCCGAGTTCCCCCCCGACGAAACAAGCTGGGAGTCGATCTTGGCCGCGACCTGGTCGGGCCACCCCCCCGTCTCGGCCAATGGCTTTGCCAGGCATTGGATCAGCATGCGGACCACGCCGCCGGAGGAGCTGCTGGCGGGAGAGCCGCCCCCGGTCGAACGCATGGCCGCGCTGCTCGGACTCGGGCGGTACGAAGAGGCCCTGTCCATGCCGCGCTTCCAGTACGATGGCGGATTGCGCGACCTGGGCACGATGCTCACCGGCCGCCTCAACCCCCTCGATGCGGATGGTTCGCTCGATCCCGAGCAGCAGGCCTGGGCGATGGTCGAACTGGCGGCGCGCGGCGACCATGCGTCGCTGGAACGCCACCAGGCCGAACTGCGCGAGCAGTGGCCACTATGGAGCCGCTGGCACGCCTGGCTGATCGTCGGACCGTCGCTCCTGCCGCCGGGGGAACGCGCCGCCGTCCTGCGCCAGCGCCTTGAGGAGACGGCCCGCCTGCGGGAGGTGACCGGACAGCGCGCCTGGCATATCGCCCGCTACGCCCTCGGACGCTGCGACGAGGCCGAACTGGCGCGCATGCCGACGGTGCTCGAGATCCCGCTGTGGACCTGCGTCGCCCGCGCCCTGCGCTGCGAGCTGGCCGGAGACGAGGCCGGCGTGCGGCTGGCCTGGACCGACTACCGCGCCCTGCCGTCCCACCGCCGCCTGTCCCTGCACGCCGTGCCGCACCCCGCCTTGGAGCGCCTCGCCCGTTTCAAGACGGAGGGGCAGTGACCGCTTCCTCGGCGAGGCGGAAGATGGTGGTCGGGGCCGGCGGCAGGGCACGCAGGAACTAGCGGCCATACGACGCGGTGGTGACGCGGTGGTCGAGGATCGCCACCGTGCCGGTGTCGAGGCGGGTGCGGATCAGGCGGCCGAAGCCCTGCTTCAGGCGCAGGATCGCCTCCGGCACCTGGC
>JAIFKN010000253.1 GCA_020049615.1 bacterium
ACGATGTCGACGCACTTCTTCAGGATCGTCATCGTCTTGAGGCCGAGGAAGTCCATCTTCAGCAGACCGGCCTTCTCGACCTGGGTCATGTTGAACTGGGTCGACGGCTTCGACTTCACCACGCATACCGGCACCAGCTGGTGCACCGGCTTGGGCGCGATGATCACGCCGCAGGCGTGCACGCCGAGCGAGCGGCCGAGCTTCTCCAGCGACAGCGCGGCATCGAGCACCTGCCTGGTGCGCGGATCCGAGTCGTAGCGCTTCAGCATCACATCGACGGTGCCGAAGGTGTTGCTCGCCTTGTCGAGCGGCTTGCGGCCCAGGCACACCGAGAGGTCGTGCTTGCCGCTGGGGTCCTTCGGCACCAGGTTGGCCAGCTCCTGCGACTCCTCCGGCGTCCACTCGTAGGCGCGGGCGACGTCCTTGATCGCCATGCGCGCCTTCATCGTGCCGAGGGTCATGATGTTGGTCACCGCCTCGGCGCCGTACTTGCCGCGCACGTAGTCGAGGACCTCCTCGCGGCGCGTCTGGCAGAAGTCGATATCGATGTCGGGCATCGACTTGCGGCCCGGATTGAGGAAGCGCTCGAACAGCAGCCCGTAGCGCAGCGGACAGATGTCGGTGATGCCGAGGCAGTAGGCGACGAGCGAACCCGCCGCCGAGCCGCGACCCGGCCCGACCGGGATGTCGTTGCGCTTCGCCCACATGATGAAGTCGGAGACGATGAGGAAGTAGGCCGGGAAGCCCATCTCGATGATCGTCTTCAGCTCGAACTCGAGCCGCGTGCGATGCTCGTCGGTGGTGGTGGCGTAGCGCCGCTTCAACCCCGCCTCGCACAGTTCGCGCAGCAGTTCGGCCTCGCTCTGCCCGGCCTTGCACGGATAGGTCGGCAGGTGGTAGGTGCCGGTCGGGATCTTGGCCTTGGCGCAACGCTCGACCACGGCCCGGGTGTTGGCGATCGCCTCGGGCAGATCGCTGAACAGCGCCGCCATCTCATCGGGGGACTTCAGCCAGTATTCGCGCGATGGCATGCGCGGGCGCTTGGGATCCGCCAGCGTGGTCGCGTCGGAGATCGCCAGCATCACGTCGTGGACGTCGGCGTCCTTGGCGCCCAGGTAGTGCACCCAGTTGGTCGCCACCACCGGCACCGACAGTTCGCGCGCCAGCTGGACGTTGCCGTGTCGCAGGCTGACCGGCCCGTCGACCAGGTGGTCGGCGAGCTCGACCCACAGGCGGTCGCCGAAGACATCCTTGAGCAGGCCGAGCTGGCGCCGTGCCTCCTCGGCCGAGCCGCGGCGCAGGTGGCTGTTGAGGAAGCCGTCGTCCCCGGCCCCGGTCAGGCACACCAGGTCACTGCTGTAGCGGGCAATGGTCTCGAGATCGACGCGCGGTTCGAAGTAGAAGCCCTGCTTCCAGCCCAGTGAGACCAGTTCGGAGAGGTCGAAGTAGCCCTTCTCGCTGGCGGCGATGAGCACCAGCTGCAGGTTGCCGCGCGACTTCTCGCGCATGCCCAGCGGCGCGATCGCCACCTGGCAGCCGAGCAGGGCGGTGATGCCGTGCTGGTGCGCCGCCGCCTGGGCCTTGGCCGCCAGCGTCACGTCGTCGGGTTTGGCTGCGGCGGCGGCGGCCAGCTCCTCGGCGGTCTTCTTGTGCTTCTCCTTCAGGTCCTTGGCCGCGGTCTGCAGCTCGAAGGCGCCGAACAGGTTGCCGACGTCGGTGAGCGCCACCGCGTCCATGCCGCCCTTCTCCACGGCCTCCAGCAGCCGCGGCACGCTCGGCGTCGCCTTCAGCAGCGAATAGTGCGAGAGGACGTGGAGATGGGTGAAGTCGGGCACCGTGCACAAGGATGCACACTCCCGCCGCGTGGAAAGGGCGGGCATCTCCACCGAGCGGCCGGCCAGGGATATGCCGGCGCAGGCCTCAGCCGACTCCTTCACACCGGAGCCAGACCCAGCTCCAGCGCCTGGGCCCGCACCAGGTCCTGTCCGTCAGCAGCGATCATCCGTGCCTCGCCCAGCCGTCCCAGGCTCCACAGGGCGACCAGCAGGTTCCGTCGGAAACGCGACCAGCTGAGCCGGCGGATGGCGCGGCCGGCGAAATGGCCATCGAAGGTCGCCTCGGTCACTGCAAGCAGGTCCGTCTCGTGATCGATCCCGGCCAGGCGGCGGTCCTCGCCAGGCGGGGCGAAGCGGTTCCAGGGGCAGACCTCCTGGCAGATGTCGCAGCCGAACCACCAGCCGTTGAACTGCGCTGCCACGTCGCGCGGGATGACGCCCTGGTGCTCGATGGTCAGATAGCTGATGCACCGCTCGGTCAGACAGCGCCCGTCGGTCAGGGCCTTGGTGGGACAGGACGTCTCGCAGCGCGTGCAGCTGCCGCAACGGTCCTCGCCATGGCCACCGTGCACGATGGCGAGCGGCGCTTCGGTAAGGAGGAATCCGAGCAGCCGGTACGAGCCGGTCTGCGGGCTGATCAACAGGGCGTTCCTCCCGAGCCAGCCGAGCCCGGCGAGCCTAGCCAGGGAGCGCTCGTTGAGCGGTGCGCTGTCGACGCAGGCGCGGTGCTTCCAGGCCTGGCCGCAGGCGGCGTTCAGCGCCTGGCCGATGCGGCCCAGCTTCGGCCGCAGCAGGACGTGGTAGTCCTTGCCGGCGGCGTAGGCGGCGCGACGCAGGCCGGCTGTGGGACGCGGCGGGTCGTAATGCCATGCCACACAGAGGATCGAGCGTGCCGTCGGCAGCATGCCGGTCGGCCGCAGTCGCAGGTCGCTCTCCTCGGCGATCCAGCCGAGGTCGCCGATCCCATCGGCAAGCATGCGTTCGAGCCCGGCGGGATCGAACGCCGCCGGCGCGTCGAGGCTGGCGAGGTGCGCCAGGCCCTCGGCCCGGCACAGCCGCACGAGCAGGTCCTGGGGGATGCGGTCCACGCCGGCAGCTTGCGCCGACCCTCGGCGGCATCTAGCCTGGGAATCTCCATGCCGATCCACCCGCTCGCCGTCGTCGATCCCCAGGCCGAGGTCCATCCCGACGCCACCGTAGGTCCGTTCTGCTACGTACGGGGCAGGGTCCGCCTTGCCGCCGGCGTCGAACTGGTCAGCCATGCCAGCGTCTACGGCCGCGCCACCATCGGCATCGGGACGCGCATCTTCCCCGGCGCGGTGGTCGGTTCCGACCCGCAGGACCTGAAGTTCAAGGGCGAGGACAGCGAGGTCATCGTCGGCGAACGCTGCCGCATCCACGAATGCGTCACCATCTCCAAGGGCACCGCCACCGGCGCGATGGCGACCCGGGTCGGCGACGATGTCCTGGTCATGGCCTACGCGCATATCGCCCACGACTGCGAGGTCGGCAACGGCGTGGTAGTGGCCAATGGCGCGCAACTCGCCGGTCACTGCCGCATCGGACGCAAGTCGATCATCGGGGCCATGGTCGGCATGCACCACTTCGTCACCGTCGGCGAACTGACGATCATCAGTGCGATGTGTGGCGTCCGGTTCGACGTCCCGCCGTATGTCATGGCCGAGGGCAACCCGGCCGAACCACGCAACATCAACGTCATCGGCCTGCGCCGCGACGGACTCAGCGAGGGCGAGGTCGCCGACCTGCGCGAGGCCTTCCGCGACCTCTACCACGATCGCGGCGCCACCCCCCTGCGCGAAGCGGTGGAGGAGGTGCGCGACCGCTTCCTGGCCAAGACCGGCAGTCCGGCGCTGAAACTGTGCGATTGGATCGAGGCCCACCTCGAGAATGCGGTCAAGGGCCGCATGGCCGAGGCCCACCGTACCGCTGTGGTCGGCGGCAAGGCCAACACCGGCGCCACCCGGCCGGTGGCCTGTCAGCACTGCGGCAAGGATTTCCCCGCCCGGGTCCAGGCCGAGGCCTACCTCGCCGCCTGCACCCACTGCGGCCGCCAGCAGACCATCGAACCTCGCACTTGATCGGGGCGACGCCCCCCCTATTGTTCCGCCCCTCGCAGGAGATGCAGCCATGACCATGCACGGATCGTTCGCCAGCAAGGGCGGTTTCGCCAAGAAGCGCAACGTGCTCAGCCGCATCGAGCGGATCGAGAAGCTCAAGGCCAAGGGCCTGTGGAGCTCCGAGAAGAAGAGCTCGATCTACAATCTGCCCAAGGTCCGCACCGACGTCTGAACGTCGTTCCGGACGTCAGGCTGCGCAACGACCCGCCTCACGGCGGGTCGTTCCATTTCCGTTCCAGGCCATCAAGCTGTCGCCCATGAAGCTCCTCGCAGCCCTCGCAGCCCTCCCCCTTCTCGCTCTCGCCGCCTGCGGCGATGACCGCCCGGCTTCGACCCACGCCGAGAAGGTCGACGCCAACAACAACGCCTCCAGTCAGGCTGAAAAGTCCTTCGACAAGGAGAATCCGGCCGATCCTGCCGCTTTCCAGGCCGCCCCCAAGTAGGCATGGACGAACTCCTCCGCTACGTCGCTATCACGGAGGAGATCCGCCGGCTGGAGGCCGAGCGGGACGCGATCCGCGCCCGGGCCCTGCAGCAGGTCAAGAATGCCGGCGGCCGCGTCGATGACGGCGTGGTACGGATCACCTACGTCGCCAAGCCGGTCTACCGCTTCACTGACGCGGTGGACAACATGCGCAACCAGCTCGCCCGGCGTCAGCGGCGCGAGATCGAGCGCGGGCTCGCGCAACGCAGCCACGACACCGAAATACTGCATATCGACCAGTCTTGAGTCAAAAGCAGAAGGCCGGTCTTGCGACCGGCCTTCTGCTTGGTGGAGGTAAGGAGATTCGAACTCCTGACCTTCTGAATGCCATTCAGACGCTCTACCAACTGAGCTATACCCCCACACCGTCTTCCGCCAGCGGCACCGGCGACGCACCCTCCTCGGTGCGAGGCGGGAGTCATAGTGACCACCTCGGCGGCTGCAAGTACCTGCCTCGCGCTCGCCAGCCGCTAGCAGCTTGTGGCCCCCTGGCTCGCCGCCTATCCTGCCGCACGTCGGAGGTTCCCCATGCTGACCCGTCTGCTCGTCATGGCCTGCGCCTGCAGCCTTCTGCTGCCTGCTGGCGAGGCTCCGGCCGCCGCTGCCGGGGCGGCACCGTGGGAACCCTCCTTCACCACCCAGGTGCGCGGCAAGGACCGGCAGTTTGTCGTCTTCAAGGGCAGCACCTTCATCCTGGTCGCAGCTGACGAACTGGGCTCCGGCCTGGGCGACGGCCAGGATGTGGCCCTGACCGGCAAGCTGCGCAAGCTGCCAGGCGGGAAGCTCGGTCTCTACCGGGTGGACAACCTGGTCATCGAAGGCGCCGGCGAGGCCCTCGCCGGCAAGCTCGACGGGGACAATCTCTATCTCCTCGGCGGCATTGCACTGAAGGGGCAGGCGCGGTCGATGACGGTCCGCCACACGGCCATCGCCCCGTCAGACGCGCGACTCCTCCAGGATCGCCTGGCCGGCATCGCCGAGGACGACTGGGACCGCCGCCTGGGTGCGGTCAGCTGGTGCCGCGACCAGGCCCGATCCGCTGGCAATGCCGACTTCTGGAGCGCCACTGCCGACAGCCTGCTCACCGCCGTGGTCGAGGACCTGGCGAAGAAATCGGCCGACCGGAAGGACCTCGCGCTGTCCATCCGCGCCCTCGACCTGGCGCTGAACCAGCTGCGCGACCATGGCCTCGCCGCCCGGGTCTGCTCGCCCGCCTGGATCCGTGAACACGGGGGCCCACAGGCCGAGCAGTTGGCCAGGCGCATGCGCGGGCTCGGCTACTCCCTGTACAAGGACCAGTGGCTGCCCCGCACCCAGGCCCTGGAGCGCGAATACGAGGACCGCTTCGGCGCGCTGGCATGGAAGGACGCCGACGGCTTCTACAAGCTTGGTCGCTGGGCCGATGAGAACGCCGAACTGCTCCCGCGCTCGCGCGAGCGCTCGTGGCGCTGCTACCAGGCCGGCTTCAGTGCCGACCCGTCGCACGAAGGCATCGCCCGCGAACTCGGCGTACAACCGCAGAGCCGGACTGCCGGGTCTTCGGCGGCGGCGGGTGGCAGCGTCCCGGCGGCGGACTTCATCGACCTTGAGTCCGGACTGCGCGTCGCCGCTCCCGCCGGTTGGCGTCGCGGACAACCGATCGGAGGTGCCACCACCTGGAACGACCCGGGCAGCGAGACCGCATCGATCAGCGTGCGCGTCGTCCGACCGCCGGTTGACCAGGAGGCGCAATGGAACGTGCTGCTCGAGGAGGCCCGTGGCCGCCCCGGGTTCATCGAACTGGGCATGACCGAAGAGGACCGCGGCGAGCGCCACCTCCGCGCGTTCCGCTCGACCTGGGTGGAGGGTGAGCAGCAGCGTTTCACCGCGGTGATCCTCGTGACCCTCGGCGAACAGGCACCCGCGGCCACCCTGGAGGCCCGCGGACTGCCGAGCGAACAGGGTCCGCTCGACGCGGCCCTCTCGGCCTGCATCGACGGGACTGGTCACCAGCCCCCGACCGCAGCTCCCTGATCTCCGCCGAGGTGGCGAAACGGCATACGCAGCGGTTTTAAAAACCGCCTCCCGCAAGGGATTACGGGTTCGAGTCCCGTCCTCGGCATGTTTGCCTCTAGGGGGTCTCGACCCCCTAGGACCCCCGACCAAGGGCGCCCCCTTGGATCCCCTGCGGGGACTGCTGGCCGCGTCCCCGGACCCCCCGCTCGCGCTTCATGCGCTCGCGTATCGCGAGGACGACGGTTACAGAGACTCGCTGGGCTGACGCCTGCGCTCGTCATGGGCGCACACACTCCGGACAGGACTGTACAGACCCGTCCTGCGGGCTTTGGAACGCCGTGCGCTTTGCCTCACCCGCGAGGTCTACCATGTCCAAATTCTGGCAGCAGTTGATGCAGATCTGGAGCCGCCTGGAGGTGGCGCAGAAGGCGACCATCGTGCTGGCATCGCTCGGGGCGGTCGCCCTGGTCGTCGCACTGGCCTGGGGGGCGTCGCAACCGAGCTACCAACTGCTCGCACGCGACCTGTCGCGGGCGAAGACGGCCGAGATCGTCGCCTTCCTGGAACAGCAGAACGTGCCGTTCAAGACCGCCGACAACGACAGCACCGTGCTGGTGCCCAGCAAGTACATCTACCGCATGCGCAACGAATTGGCGCAGAAGGAGATGCTCGGAGACGCCGGCACCGGCTTCGCCCTGCTCGACAAGGGCGGTTTCATGGAGTCGACCTTCCGCGAGCACCGCAACTACGATCGCGCCGTCGCCGGCGAGTTGGAACGCAGCTTCCGCGAGATCCCGGGAGTCAGGTCGGCCCGCGTCATCATCGACCGCCCGGCACCGAGCCCGTTCGTCGGCGACGACGAGGGCAAGCCGCGGGCGTCGATCAAGCTCGACGTGATGAAGGGCAGCAGGTTGAGCGAGCGCCAAGTCGCCGGCATCATCGGACTGACCGCCGGCGCGGTGTCCGGCCTCGACCACGACCGCATCGAACTGATGGACAACAGCGGCCTGCTGACCCCGAAGCAGGCTGATTCCTCCGCCGGCATGGCGAATACCACGCTGGAGGCGGAGATGGCCCGCGAGGCGCACCTGACCCGCAAGGCGCAGGAGCAGCTCGACGCGATCCTCGGACCCGGCCGCGGCCAGGTGAAGGTCAGCGTCAAGCTCGATTTCGCCAAACGCAGCGAATCCTCGCTCGATCCGACCAAGACGGTGGCCCTGACCGAACGGACCTCCACCAGCGACAAGAAGACCCCGGTCGGCAGCGGGGCCGGCGGCCTGGCCGGCAGCTCGGCCAACACCGGGGACGATGCCAGGCCAGCGGCCAGCACCGGCACCCAGCTGGCGAGCGAGACCACCGAGGAGGCGAACACCGCCTTCTTCGTCGGCCAGAAGAAGACCACGCTGGAAGACGAGGTCGGCCGCATCCGCGGCATGACCGTGTCGATCCTGCTGCCGTTCAAGGAGGTCGAGGTCGATGAACTCGACGCCAAGGGCAAGCCGACCGGCAAGAAGGTGAAGAGCCGCGCCGCCTATCCGGCTGACGAGCAGAAGCGCTTCGAAAGCGTGGTCCTGGGCGCGATCGGCTTCGAATCGGCGAAGGACATCGTTGCGAAGCAGCCGGATGTGCAGAACATCGGGTCGAGGTTCTCCAGCACCGTGCAGAGCATGGATCTCTATGAGGCGCCCAGCGAGGCCATCGCCCAGGCGGCGATGTCGCTGCCGATCAGCCTGCCCGGCGGGATCTCCGACTGGATCAGCTACGGGCTGGTCGGCGTCGTCGCGCTGGTCCTGCTGATCGTGGCGCGCGGCCAGCTCAAGCGCAGCCACGCCGCCTGGGCCGAGGCCGAGGCGCGTTCGCGCGAGGTCCATGAGGCCGAGCACAAGAAGAAGAAGGCAGCCGAGCCCGAGATCGATCCGGAGGACGAGATCAAGGCGGTGGTCAAGAGCCGGCGCAATGAACTCAAGGAGAACATCAAGAAGGCGGTGATCGAGGACCCCAACACCGCGTCCCAGATCGTCAAACGCTGGCTCTACGAGCAGGCCTGAGGAATACGCCATGGCTGACGAGAAACGCGAACTGACGGGTCGGAAGCGGGCGGCGGCATTCATGCTGTCGCTCGACAGCGAGACCGCGGCGGTGCTGATGACGCGGCTCAACGAGCGCGAGGTCGCCATGCTGTCCGAGGAGATGACCCGCCTCGGCGACCTCTCCGGCGCCGAGATGGAGGATCTGCTCAAGGACTTCAACAAGAAGGTCGGCGGCGACAAGGTCAGCGTCGAACCGATGATCCAGGACATCCTCGAACGCGCCCTGGGCAAGGAGAAGGCGCGCGAGCTGCTCGACCGCATCCGCCGCCAGTCGCGCGAGACCGAGCCCTTCCGCTCGCTGCTGCCGCTCGAACCGAGCCAGGTCGCCACCCTCCTGCGCGGCGAGCATCCCCAGGTCATCGCCCTGGTGGTCAGCCACCTCGAACCGTCGGTGTCCGCCGTCCTGCTCAAGGACATGGCCGAGGACCTGCGTTACGAGGTGGTCAAGCGCATCGCCGCCACCGCCGAACTGCCCGCCGAGCTGGTCCGCCAGGTCGATGAGATGATGGAGGTCCGCGCCTATTCGCTCGGCCGGGCGATGACCGACGAGCAGGGCAACAAGCGCTACAAGACGGTGGCGCAGATGCTCAACATCAGCGATCCCTCGCTGGCCAAGGGCGTGCTCGACCGCTTGAACCGCGAAAATCCGCAGCTCGCGAACGAGATCCAGGCGCTGATGTTCGTCTTCGAGGACCTCGCCAAGATCAACGACAAGGACATGCAGAAGGTGCTGTCGCAGATCGACAAGGCCGACCTGGCCCTGGCCCTGCGCGCCGCCGAGCCGGTGGTGAAGGACAAGATGATGAACAACCTCTCGGCCCGCGCCCGCGATGGCATGATCGAGGAGCTCGAGAACATGGGCCCGCGCCCGCTGCACGAGATCGAGGAGGCGCAGAAGCGCATCCTCACCCAGGTCCGCGGCATGGAGGAGAAGGGCGAGATCAAGATCGACCGCGGCGCCCAGGAAGCGATGGTCTGACCTCCGATGGTCCTCATCCGTTCATCTGCAGTGCCAGGACAGGCGACCTCGCTGGCGGCGGCCAGCGCCGAGCGCGCCCGTCTCGCCTCGCTCGACCAGGAGGAGCGCCTGCGCACCGAGGGCCGCGACCAGGCCGAGCGCGCCGCGCAAGTGCGGATCAAGGCCGCCGAGCAGCGCGTGCGCGACGCCGAAGCCCGGGCCGAGGCCGCCATCGCCGCCGCCCGCGCCGAATATGAGGAGCGCCTTGGACGCGCCGCGGGTGCGCTGGAGCAGGCGCTGGACAATCTCGCGGTGCTCGAACGCCAGGTGGTCGAGGCGGCCGAGGGCGAGACCGTGCGCCTCGCCCTGGCCATCGCCAACCGCATCCTCGCCCGCGAAGTGGCCAGCGATCCGGCCTGGATGCGCGAGGTGCTCGCCGCCGCCCTGGCCGACGTGCCCGACCGACGCCGCGTAGTGGTCCACTGCGCCCCGGCCGACGCCGCCGTGATCCGCGAACGCCTCGCCGCCACCGCCTCGGCGGTGCCCGGCACTGAACGGCTCGAACTCGCTGAAGACGCCAGCCTGCAGCCGGGCAGCCTGGTGCTGTCCGCCGGCGGCACCCGCCTCGACGCCTCGGTCCACACCAGCTGGGAGCGTACCTCCGCCCACCTCCTCGCGGCTGCGCCGCGCCCGCCGCTGACCATGCGCGAGGACGGCTCGCCGCCGGTGGAGGCGCAGCCGTGACCACCCTCGCCCTCGACCGCTACCACGGGCAGCTCGACCGGGCGCAGGTGCGCCAGGCCAGCGGCGTCGTGCTGCGCGTGGTCGGCCTGGCGGTGGTCGCCAGCGGACCGGCCGTGCCGGTGGGCGACACGGTCAGCGTGCACACCCGCGCCGGGGCCCGCACCGCCGTGGTCACCGGCTTCCGCGAAGGCGAGATCATCCTGCAGCCGCTCGGGGCCGTGGACGGCATCCGTCCGGGCGACCGCGTCATCGCCGGTTGCGGTCCGCTCGAGATCCCGGTCGGACCGGGACTGATCGGCCGGGTCATCGACGCGGTCGGCAATCCAATCGACGGCAAGGGCCCGATCCCCGGTTCCGCCAGGCGCAGCATCCAGGCCGAGCCGCCGCCGGCGATGTCGCGCAGGCCGATCCGTACCGTGATGGAGACCGGCCTGCGCGTGGTCGATGGGCTGTTCACCGTCGGACGCGGCCAGCGCATGGGCATCTTCGCCGGCTCGGGCGTGGGCAAGTCGACCCTGCTCGGCGAGATGGCCAAACACGCCCAGGCGGCGGTCAACGTCATCGCGCTGGTCGGCGAACGCGGCCGGGAAGTCGGCGAATTCATCGAGAAGGCCCTCGGTCCAGCCGGCGTGGCGCGCAGCGTGGTGATCGTCGCCACCGGCGACCGCCCGGCGGTCGAGCGCCTCGCCGCCGCCTACGCCGCCCACGCCATCGCCGAGCACTTCCGCGACGCCGGCCTCGACGTCATGCTGATGATGGACTCGGTCACCCGCCTGTGCCAGGCGCAGCGCGAGATCGGGCTGGCCGCCGGTGAACCGTCGGTGACGCGCGGCTTCCCCCCTTCCGCCTTCGCCATCCTCCCCCGCCTGCTGGAACGCTCCGGCACCTGCGGCGGCGAGGGCTCGATCACCGCGTTCTACTCGGTGCTGATCGAGGGCGACGACGAGAACGATCCGGTCGGCGATGCCGTGCGCGCCATCCTCGACGGCCACCTCTTCCTCTCGCGGCGCCTCGCCGGCCTGTCGATCTACCCGGCCGTCGACCCGACCCTGTCGGTGTCGCGCCTGCTGGTCGACCTCGCCAGCCCGGAGGAATACCGGCTGGCGATGCGCGCCCGGGAGATGTGGAGCGAATACGAGCGCGTGCGCGACCTGGTCGAGGTCGGGGCCTACCGCGCCGGCGCCGATCCCAAGGTCGACAAGGCCATCGCCGCCTATCCCAGGCTGATCGACTGGATCCGCCAGTCGATCGGCGCCGCCAGCGACCGGATGACCAGCCTCGCCCAGCTGCAGCAGATCGTGGGTGCCGCATGAAGCCCCGCCTGACCGTGGTGCTGGACCTGCGCCGCGCCACCGAGGACGCTGCCAAGCGCGAGGTCGGCCGGCTCGAGCGCGAGCGCCTGCCCCTCGCCGAACGCCTGGAGGCCGACCGCACGCGCCTCGCCGACGGCTCGGCCGGCGAAGTCCCCCTGGATCTGCGCGAGCAGTTTGCCGCCTTCCGCCGCGCCATGCTCGGCGCCATCGCTGCCGACCAGACCCGCCTGGCGGCGCATGACAAGGTCATCGATGCAGCACGCGACGTCCTGGCGGCGGCGCATCGCGAGGTCAAAGCGATCGAGGCGATCCGCGCCAGGGACGCCAAGGCCGAGGGCAGGCGCCAGTTGCGACGCGAAGGCCGGGCCAACGACGAGCATGCCGCCCGGGCGCGGCTGGAGGCCGTGGTATGAACGCATTCATCCGCACCCTGGTCTACGGGCTCGCCGCCCTCTGCGTGGTGATCATCGCCGCCGGCCTCACCGCACTGATCGGCCTGAAGAACGCCGGAGTGCTGACCCCGGTCAAGATCCGCGACATCCTGCTGTCGCCGGAGGAGCGCAACTACATCTCGCAGATGAAGGCCCGCCCGCCGGAGGCTCCGGTGGTCCGCGAGACTCCCGGACTCGACCAGGAGAAGCTGCTCGCCGATCTCGCCGAGATCGCAGGTGCCCGCCATGCCAACGCCCTGGTCGAGGAGCTGCGCCGGCGCAAGGACTCCCTCGACGAGCGCGAACGCTGGATCGAGGCGCGCGAGGCCGAGATCCGCGCCGCCCGTACCGACCTCGCCCGCCTCGCGCGCCAGCTCGACGCCAAGCGGGTCGAGGGCTCCGACGCCGAACGCGCGGCCCGCGAGGAGCGCGCGCGTTGGGCCCAGATGCAGGCCGACGAGGTGGCCCGCGCCAACCTCGCCACCGAGGTGGAGAACGCGCGCTACGCCGAACTGGCCAAGCTCTATGAGCTGCAGAAGAACGACGCCTGGCAGACCCTGCGCAAGCTTGAGCCGCGCGAGGTCGCGCGCATCCTCGACCGCATGGAGCAGAAGAAGGCCGCCAACCTGCTCAAGCTGGCGCAGCAGGACCCCGAATACCCCATGGCGGTGGCCCTGCATCGCGAACTCATGCAGCTGAAACCGGCGGTGCCCACCGACTCGCAGCTCAAGCGGCTGGCCCAGCTCTATAGCTTCATGAAGCCGGAGCAGGTGCTACCCTACCTCGAAGGATCGGAGCCGCAGCAGGTCGCCGACCTGCTCAAGGCGATGGCCGAGAGCGGCTCGAGCGACAAGGACCGCGCCGCGCTGCTGCTCGCGCTGGCCAAGAAGGATGAACGCCGCGCCAAGCAGGTCACCGATCTGCTGCAACCCGCAACCGCCCAGCAGTAGGAGCCCACCATGGCTGATGACGCGAAGAAGGACGAGAAATCCGAGAAGAAGGACGCCAAGCCGGCGGAGGCCGCCAAGCCGGCCAAGGGCGGCGGCGGACTGATCCCGATCGTCGCTGCGGTCGTGGTGCTGGTCGGCATCGGCGTCGGCGGGATGATGTACGTGCTGAAATCGCTGACGCCCGCCCCGGTCGAGAAGCCGGGCGAAGAGCACGGTCAGCCCGCTGGTGACGCCCACGGTGGTGACGCCAACGGCGGTGATGCCCACGCTGGCGACGGACATGGCGGCTCCGGCCTGCTGAAGGTCGGCAAGGAGATCGATCCGATCGGACTGAAGGGCAACATCTCGGGCTCCGGCGGCACCCGCTACCTGACCCTCGATGTCGGCGTCTGGGTGCCGAAGGCCGACCACGCTTCGCTCAATGACCCCTCGGTCCGCCGGCTGATCCAGGCCAAGCTCGAGGAGACGGTCAAGACCTACCAGCTCGAGGACCTCGGCAGCCCGCGGATCCAGGAGCGGATGAAGAAGGATTTCACCCTGGCGGTCGAGCGCATGCTCCGAACCACCATCGACTCGGCGCGCAAGCCCGAGGAGAAGTTCATCCTCGAGCTCACGGTCACCAACCTGGTCACCCAGTAGGCACGGAAAGCGCGTAGGACCAGAGCCATGGCCGACGAGATCCTCTCAGCAGAAGAACTGGAAGCCCTGCTCAGCACCGTCGAGGAGACGGGCGCCGGCAAGCGCAAGCGTGAGAAGCGCATCGCGGAGTACGACTTCGTCCGTCCTAACAAGCTGTCAGGCGAGCAGTTGCGCGCCTTGCAGCGGATGCACGAGGCGATTGCCCAGACCCTCACCATGGCGCTGTCGACCTACCTGCGCATCAACCTTGAAGTCAACATCGTCTCGCTGGGTGAACTCACCTTTGAGGTGTTCCGCAACAGCCTGCCCAATCCCACCGTCATCAACGTCCTGTCCCTCGCCCCGCTGCCCGAGCGCGCCCTGGCGACGATGGACATGAAACTCGCCTTCTCGCTCATCGACCGCATGCTCGGCGGGCCGGGCAAGCCGCTCGATAAGATGCGCGCCCTGACCACCATCGAGCAGAGCCTGCTCGACAACGTCATCCGCCGCTTCCTCGACCGCGTCACCGAAGGCTGGGCCGAGCTGGCCGAGTTCAAAGCCATCGTCGAGTCGCGTGAGATGGATCCGCAGTTCGTCCAGGTCATCCCGTCCAGCGAGATGGTACTGGTCTCGACCTTCTCGATCGCCGCCCCGGGCGAGCTGGAACCGGGCGAACTGTGCTTCTGCATCCCCTTCATCTCGATCGACACGGTGATGCAGCGCCTGGGCAACCGCTTCCGCTTCGCGGCGATGAAGCGCGAGCCGACCGAGGGGCAGCGCATGCACCTCGACCGCATGATCAAGCACTCGACGCTGCCGGTCCGCGCCGAGCTCGGCACCGCCAGCGTCTCGGTCGAGCAGGTCATGCAGATGGCCCCCGGCGACATCATCGTGCTCGACCAGCGCACCGGCGAACCGGCCAAGGGCATCGTCGGCGGCAAACTGCGCTTCCTCTGCACCCACGGCCGCAGCGGCCGGCACCTCGGCCTCAAGGTCGAGCGCGTGCTGCCGCCCGGCAAGACCCCCTTCGACAAGGAATGAGCCATGGCTGACGACACGACATCAGGCGTCAAACCGGCCACGCTCCCCGATCTCGGCCAGGGCGCCGGCGTCCCGGCGGTGAAGCCGAACATCGAACTGGTCAGGGACATCCAGGTCACCCTGACGGTCGAACTCGGCCGCACCGACATGCTCATCCAGGACATCCTCGAACTGACCCCCGGCAAGGTCATCGAGCTCGACCGCCTGGCCGGCGAGCCGCTCGACATCCTGGTCAACGGCAAGCTGCTGGCCAAGGGCGAGGTCGTCGTGGTCGACGAGAACTTCGGCGTACGCCTGACCTCGATCGTCGAACCGAGCGCCCGTGAGGCGGTGATCGTGCCCGAGGGCCAGAAGTAGCCCGGCCAGCCGAATCGATCAGAGGCTCACGCGCTCAGCGCCGTGACCTTGCCATCCTGGTGCTTCTTGCGCCACGCACCGGGAGTCATGTTGCGCTCGCGCGAGAAGGCTGTGCACAGGTAGCTGGCGGAGGCGAAGCCGGCGCGATGCGCCACCGCCTTCAGCGGCAGATCGGTCTCGGCGAGCAGTCGGGCGGCATGTTCGAGCCGCAGGCGCAGCAACTCCTCGGCCGGACCATGGCCGAGGAAGCGCGAGCATCGGGCCTGCAGCGTGCGCAGCGACACGCCGGCGGCGCGCGCGCACTCCTCCAGGGGCGCGGCGCCGGCGGCGCGCATGCGCAGCCAGGCGACCGCCGCGCGCACCACCGGATCTGCAATCGGCCGGCCCTCGGTCGACGAACGCACGGTGACGCCAAGGGGGGGCAGGCGGCGTGATTGCTGGATCTCGCCCGTGGTCAGCATGCGGTCGAGGGTCTGGGCCGCAGCCATGCCAACACCCACGCCGTCCGTGCGCACGCTGGTCAGGGCCGGGTTGGCCAGGACGCAGACCAGATCGTCATCGTCGACTCCGATCATGGCGAGCTCGTCGGGCATCGCGAGCCCTGCCGACTGGGCGATCTGCGAGACATGCA
>JAIFKN010000137.1 GCA_020049615.1 bacterium
GCTGATTATACCGCATCAAACCACAATTCGTTGAGGTGCGAATCGGGCACCCATGACGGTCAGAGGCGTCTATCCCCGACAGGCTCCTAGTCGGATTCACACGGAGGAACGGAGGCAACAGAGTCGAATCAGACGTATGTGCCGCCTCCGTTACCTCCGTTCCTCCGTGTGCAATCCGCAGGCCGAGGGGAAGCCCATCGCGTCGATGTAGGTGTCGTCGAAGGACGGTTCGATCTTCAGTTCGACCTGGCGGGTGATGGACCTGATCGACGCGTATTCGTGTTCGTCGTCATGCAGCGCTAGGCGCGCGCCGAGCAGCGCGGTGTTGCCGGACGGCAGGACGATGGCGGGATCGACCGGGAGCAGGCCGATGCGGGCCGCCGACCGGATGCGCACATAGTTGCCGAACGCGCCGGCGAGGAAGACGCGGCGGATGTCTCGCGCCGTGCCGCCGAGCTGCTTGCACAGCAGGTGGATGCCGGCGGCGATCGCGCCCTTGGCCAGCTGCAGCTGGCGCACATCCAGGCCCTGCAGGGCCAGGCCGTCGCACAACGGCAGGTCGGTGCGGCCACGGGCGAGGCGTCCGGACGGCACGATCCAGCCGAGGTCGAGGGCGCCGGCGATGATGTCGACCAGGCCGCTGCCGCAGACGCCGCGTGGAGCGCCGCCGCCGAGCACCTCGGGGCGCAGCCGGTCGCCCTCGACCGTGGCGGCTCCGATCGCGCCGGTCGCGGCGCGCATGCCAATCGAGATGCCGGCGCCCTCGAAGGCCGGGCCGGCCGCGGTGCTGGCGCAGACCAGGCCGGACTTCCCGCCGCACACCAGCTCGCCGTTGGTGCCGAGGTCGACCAGCAGATTGATCCCATCGAGCTGGTGGATGCGCGTCGCCAGGATGCCGGCGGTCAGGTCCGAGCCGACGAAGCCACCGAGGCAGGGCAGGAAGCGCACCTCGGCGCCGCCGAGCGTCCAGCCCAGTTCGCGGTCAGCGAAGCGCAGCAGACCGTCGCCCACCGGCCGGAATGGCGGCTTGGACAGCGGGGTGACGTCGACTCCGCCGAACAGGTGGTGCATCGCGGTGTTGCCGACCACGGTGACCAGGCGGATCGGTTTGGGCGCCAACGCCGCCAGCTCGCCAGCCAGGCGCCCGAGTTCGCCGCGCACCAGATCGCGCAGTTCGTCCGCGCCGCCGTGCAGGGCATGGTCGATGCGCGTCATCAGGTCGGCACCGTGGCGGGCCTGCGGGTTCAACGCGGTGCGCGTCGCCAGCACGCGGCCGTCGGCGCGGTCGACCAGTTGCGCCGCCAGCGTGGTGGTGCCGAGGTCGATGGCGATGCCGCAGCCGTCCTTGGCCGCCACCGTCACCACGGTGTCGTCGGCGAGGATCGGTGACGACCACTGGCCCAGTTCCAGCGCCAGATCGCCGTCGGCGCGCATGCGGCAGCCGAGGCGCCAGCCCGCGTCGAGCAGGCCCGGCGCGAAGGCGGCGCGGTCGTCGGCGGTCGGCGGCGGAGCGGTGCCGCGCACGCGCACCCGGCAGGCCTTGCACGTGCCGCGGCCGCCGCAGGGGAACTCGACGCCATGCGGGAAGAGCACGTCCTGCAGCGAGGTGCCCATCGGCACGTCGAGGCGGGTGTTGGCGGGAAGGATGGTAATGGTGGGCATGATCCGACGCGGGCTGAAGCCCGCGGTCCTGTCAGGCGGCGCCGACCAGCGTGCCGTCGTACTTGGCCACGATCTGCTGTCCCGGCTGCACCACCAGGAAGCGCTCGTCGTCCCACGGACCGTCGATGAGGTCCTGGATCCAGCGCGCGCTGCCGGCCATGCGCTCGAACTGCATGCCGCGGTCGTCGGCTTTCTTCTTGGCCTCGGCGGCGAAGCGATCCTGCGGGCCGACGCCGGTGTCGATGTAGGCCAGGCGGGTGTAGTGCGCGGTCTGGGCGCGCATCTCGTCCCATAAAAAGCGCGCGTTGTCCTCGCCGTACTTCGTCACCATCTTCAGCCACTGCGGATCGCTGGCGTCCGGCACCGAGGGCGGGGCGAGATGCGTGCCGCTGCCGCCGCGCTCGATCCAGCCGGCCGAATACCAGTAGGTGCCGGGCTGGGCGCGGAATTCGTCCTCGTATCGCTTGCGCGAGCCGAGCAGGCAGCCGATGCAGTCATGGCTGCGGTAGGCGACGATCGGCAACCTGCCGGCGCGCAGCCCGACCAGGCCGTTGTTGCACAGGGCGAAGCCCAGGGCCACCGCCTGGTGCTTCTCCGGATCGGCCTGGTCGCAGCGCTCCTGCAGCACGGCCATCATCGCCTTGCCGCCGCGATCGTGCAGGTCCTTGGGCAGCCACACGGCGTCGACCTGGCGTTCCGAAGCGGCAATCGCCGCGTTCAGTTCGCGGGTGAACACCTCGCAGCCGACGAGGAAGAGGCGTTGGGGAGACATCATTGCCCCGAGGGGTTAGGGGTTAGGGCCGTAGGGCGGTACGTCATCATTGCCCCAGGGGTTAGGGGTTAGGGGTTAGGGTCGTTGGACGGTACGCCGGCCAAGACCGGGTGGTTGTCACATGGATTAGGTGCCCAATTCCACGGTGGGGCCGGTGAGTTCACATGCGACCCCAGCACCACGACCCTAACCCCTAACCCCTAACCCCTGGGGCAATGGAGACCCCTGGGGCAATGGAGACCCCTGGGGCAATGGAGACCCCTGGGGCAATGGAGACCCCTGGGGCAATGGAGGCCCCTGGGGCAATGCGCGGCAATGACGGCTACTTTCCGACCAGGCGGCGGGCGAGCTGGACCGCCGACGAGGCGTTGTCCGAGTAGCCGTCGGCGCCGATCTCCTTGGCATAGGCGTCGGTGATCGGGGCGCCGCCGATCATCACCTTGACCTTGCCGCGCACGCCGGCGGCGTTGAGCGCGGCCAGGGTGTCCTTCATCGACGGCATGGTGGTGGTCAGCAGGGCCGACAGGCAGATGATGTTGGCCCCCTTCTCCTGCACCGCGGCGACGAACTTCTCCGGCGCCACATCGACGCCGAGGTCGATGATCTCGAAGCCGCCGCCTTCGAGCATGGCCGCGACCAGGTTCTTGCCGATGTCGTGCAGATCACCCTTGACCGTGCCGATGGCGACCTTGCCGGTGGGCTGGGCGCCGCTCTTGGCCAGCAGTGGGCGAATGATCTCCATCGAGCCCTTCATGGCGCGGGCCGAGATCAGCAGTTCAGGGACGAAGTACTCGTTGCACTCGAAGCGGCGGCCGACCTCGTCCATCGCCGGGATCAACGCCTTGCCCAGCAGGTCGCCGGGCTGGACGCCGGCCTTGACCGCGGCATCGGTCAGGGCCTTGGCGGACTTGGCGTCACCGTCGACGACGGCGTCATGGAGGGCCTTGAGGTCGGTCATGTGCGGCTCCTGGGCGTTTAGCCCGTGTTGCTGCCCTGCATGATAGTGGGGGCCGGAACCAGACAGCTATCTTTTCCGATCATTGGAGCGACCATTCCGATCATGGCCAGGACGCCCTCCCAGTTCACCATCGTCACCGACTTCCCGGCCCGCACCTGCGACACCTCGCCCGCCTTCGCCCGCGCCCTCGCCGGGCTGGTGCTGCCGCAGGTCAGCGCCGCCCTCTACCAATGCACCGCCGCCTGGCGCATACCGCGCCGACGCCAACGCCACGACCTGCTGCTGCTGCCGCTCTCCGGCCGCGCCAGGGTCGGCATCGATGGCCGCTGGTACGCCCTGTCGCCACGCCGGTTGCTGCTCGCCCCGCGTGGCAGCTGGGTGCAGGCCGAGGCGGCGGCCGACGCCCCGCCACGCCTGGCCTTCGTCGTCCTGCGCGCCGACGCCGCCGGCGGCGTGCCGCTCCAGGTCGCCGCCGGCCTGCCCTGGGCGGTCCAGCTGCGCGACGAGGACCGCGTCGACCAGCTCCTGCTCGAAGCCTGCCGCGAGGATGCGCAGCGCATGCCCGGCTGGCAGCCGGCCCTCGCCGCCCTGGTGACCCAGGCGCTGGTGGCGGTCGCTCGCCGCGCCGGCGCGCGGACCGCGATCCATCGCGGCGCCGATGCCGGCGCCCTCGCCCGCATCAGCCCGGCCCTGGCGGTGATGGGCCAGGATCTGGCCCAGCCGCTGCGCGTCGCCGAGCTGGCCCTCGCCTGCGGCCTCGGCGCGGTGCAGTTCCGCCGCCTGTTCCGCGCTGCCCTCGGCCGCAGTCCGGTGGCCCACGTGCAGCGCCTGCGCCTGGCCGAGGCGCAACGTCTGATCGCCGGCGGCCTGATGGTGCGGGAGGCGGCCGAGGCGGTCGGCTACCGCTCGACCGCCTGCCTCGACCGCGTGTTCCGCAAGCTGGCCGGAACGACGCCGGGCAGATGGCGGGCTTGAGGCTTGAGGCTTGAGGCTTGAGGTCCAATGCCCCGCGCAGGCGACGTACGATGGCGCGCTTGCGGGTGGCAATGGCCTCAAGCCTGGTGTGTCCAACGCCTCAGCGCACGTCCGGCACCGGCTGCAGCGCCAGCACCAGCGGGCCGCGGCGCGACAGCTCGGCCAGCACCGCGATGCGCCGGGCGCCGGGGACGAACGAGGCGGCATCGACCAGGCCGAGGCGGGCGGCGAGGCCGCTGCCCTTGGGAAAACGCTCCAGCGGCAGCGGGGCCGCGCGCCCGTGCCACCGCGCCGCCGAGCGTGCCGAGGCCATCGGCGAGGCCATCGGCGACCGCCTGCTCGCCGGTGAAGACACGGCCCTCGGCGAGCTGGTCGACACGGGCGCGCGGCAGCTTGCGCCGGTCCGACACCAAGGCGCGGAAGCGTTCGTCGACCTCGGCGATCAGACCGCGATAGATCGCGGCCTTGCCCTCGTCCCAGCCGCCGGGATGGAACAGGTCGGCACGCGGCGCGCCGAGTTCGACGTGGCGCTTCACCCCCAGCAGGCCGATCGCCCCATCAATGTCCGGGACCAGGGCGAACGCGCCAATCGATCCGGTGATGGTGGCGCGGTGGACGCGGATCTCGCGCGCGGCGCAGGCGATCCAATAGCCACCGCTGGCGGCGACCCCATCCATCAGGCAGACCACCGGCTTGGCTCCGTCGAGCCGACGCACGGCGTGGTGGATGCGGTCGCTGGCCCCCGCATCGCCGCCGCCCGAGTCGATGCGTAGCACCACCGCTACGACCCGACGGTCGTCGCGCAGGCGCTCGAGCATCGCCACGGTGTCGCCATCGGCGATCGTCTCGCCGGGCATCGAGCGCTCGCCCGGGACGATCATACCGGCGAGTTCGACCACCGCGACGCTGCGCGCAGGCCGCGTGCCGGCATCGCCACCGAGCAATTGGCCCCAGAAGCGCATCATCCCAGCCAGGCTGCTGAGGTCCGGCATCTCGGGCCCGAACCGCAGACGGCGCAGCGGCTGCGGTTGGGCGGCGAACCAAGCGCCGGGTTCGGCGGCGGCGGTAGCGATGCCCAGTGCACGGGCCGCAGGAGCGGCCTGCAAGCCGCCCTCGCGCGCCCTGGCCAGGGCGGCGGCGTCGAATCCCGGGCGCAGACTCAGGGCCACCAGGGTGCGGTCCAGACCATCCAGCAGCTGACGGGTTTCCGCCCGGGCCTGATCGCTAGGACCATCGCTGATGAACATCTCGGGAGCGGTCTTGAACGGCCCGCTGGCGACGGCATGGAAGCGCACGCCGACGCGGGCCAAGGCTCCGGCAAGGTACCAGCTCTCGGCCGCCAAGCCGTGGATCGCGGTCATCCCGCCGCTGGGGATGACCACCTCATCGCAGGCTGCCGCGACCACCAGGACGCTGTCCTCGCAGCGGTCGATCAGGCAGGCGACCCGGCGACCGGGAGCGCGTTCGCGCAGCACGGCGGCGATCTCCTCGGCGGCGGCAAGGCCGGGACGGAAGCCGCGCGACAGATCGAGGACGACGCGCGGCTCTGGTCCGCCGAGGGCCTCACGCAGTTGCTGGGTCGCCTCGTGCAGCGACGGCTCGCCGCCGCCGAACAGGCCCTCGGCCGGACGCAGCTCCAGGCCGCCGGTCAAGGTGACGACCACGGTCCCCCTGGCCTCTCCGGCCGCCAGGACCACTCCAAGCAGCAGCAGGACCATCGTGCAGAGCGCCGGACCCCGGACCCCGGACCCCGGACCCCGGACCCTGCTCACGATATCCCCTTGCGCGCGAAGGCCCGCTCGATGACCCCCCCGAGGTGATCCTGCGCGTTGCGCAGATCGGTCGGGTCGCCGTGCACGGCGGTGAAGAAGTCAGCGCCGCGATCGGTCGGCTTGATCCCGACGATGACGAAGGCCATGCCGCCGATGGCGATCTGCACCGCCTTGCGCTGGTCGTCGGTCAATCCGTCCGGTCCGGGAGCCTCGGGGGCGGCCGGAGCGGGCGCCTTGGCTGCTCCGGGAAAGCGGATGATCTTGTCGCTCATGGCCAGGACGGTCGGGCCACGGAGCGGGATGCAAGGCGGGGTCGGGACGCGTCGGCGATGGACGATCAGTGCGCCTGGGCGGCCGCCGGCCGCTCCTTGGCCTTGTCCGTCGCCTCGGCGTTCTTCTGGCTCGCCGCCTTGTCGGCGCGCATCTCCTCGATCGTCTTGGTGTGCAGGCGCGCCGCGCCGGTATAGCCCTGCCGTGTCGGGATCGCCTTGCCCTGGGCCAGGCGGGCCTTGGCGGCGCTGATCGCCGGGCCGTACTGCGGCAGCCATTTCTCGCCGGCGACCAGCATCTCGTCGACCATCTGCCAGATCTCCGGCGGATCGCACACCGCGCCGACCAGCGGATCCATCAGCATCGCCTGGCGCAACAGCGTGTCGTCACCGGTGGCGGCGGCGTGCACAGCGAGCCGCTGCACCCCGACCGACTGGCTGCACACCGCGGCGCAGCCCAGCGGCAGATCGCCGACCCGGGGGATGTTCAGGCCGTTGCGGTCGACGTAGCCGGGGACCTCGACGATGGCGTCGGGCGGCAGGTTGGTGATGGTCGTGCCGTTGACGACGTTGAAGTGGCCGCGGTAGACCTTCCCGGTCTCCAGGCCCTCGATGATGTACGAGCCGTGCTCCTCGCTGCGCTCCTTGGCGTCGAAGTTCTTGGGCGGAGCGGCCAGCCATTCCGGGAACTCCTTCTCGAACCAGTTGCGGCCCTCGGTGCACACACGCAGGTAGCCGCCGGTCTCGCCGTTGATCCAGCAGCCGGTGTCGATCCAGCGCTGGATCTCGCCGGGGCGCTTGCGGTACCAGGCGACGTACTCGCTGAGGTGCCCGTTCGACTCGGTCGAGTAGTAGCCGAAGCGGCGCAGGACGTCGATGCGAACCTTCTCGGTGGTCGGATATTGCGGATGGCCCTCGAACAGTTCGAGCATCTTCGGGATCAGGTCGATGCCGCGCCAGGTCGCCTTGACGTACCAGGTCTGGTGGTTGATGCCGGCGCAGATGATGTCGACGTCCTGCTTGGCCACCTTCTCCTCAGGGCCGATCAGGCCCTGCTTGCGCGCCCATATCTCCGTGCACCAGGATATCTGGCCGTGCCCGCCCTGCACCCCGTGGCACAGACCGACGGTCGGCACCTTGCCGAAGACGTTGGCCGCCCAGGTCAGCATGGCCATCGGGTTGGCATAGTTGAACATCCGGCAGCCGGGCCTGGCCACCTCGCGGATGTCCTTGCAGAAGCCGAGGATCGCGGCGATGCCGCGCTGGCCGTACATGATGCCGCCGGCGCACAGGGTGTCGCCGACGCACTGGTCGATGCCATAGGTCAGCGGGATGTCGACGTCGGTGGCGAAGGCCTCCAACCCGCCGATGCGCACGACGCAGAAGACGTAGTCGGCGTCCTGCAGCGCGGCGCGCCGGTCGGTGGTCGCCTGGATGGTCACCGCCACCCCGTTGTGGTCGAGGTCGCGCTGGCACAGTTGACGCACCATCTCGAGGTTGCGCTGGTCGATGTCGGTAAAGGCGATGTCGAAGCGCCCGCGCAGTTCGGGCACGCACATCAGGTCACGCAGCAGGGTGCGCGTGAAACCGATCGAGCCGGCGCCGATGAAGGTGAGTTTCCTGGTTGCGGTGGTCATGGTTGGTATTCCTGACATGCAGGATATCGTGGTGGATCATGGCAGAACAGGACGGCAGTGACGACCGTGGTACTTCTGTGCTCAGCCGGCTGGAAGCCGTCGGTCTGCGCATGGGCGTGCCCGTCTATGCCGGCCGGCCGTCGCTGCATGCCATTGTCACGTCAGCCGGTTACGAAGAACGCACCAGCGCCTACGACTGGCACGGACTGAAGCGCGGCAGCGCCGAGTTCTGCCTCTTCCAGTACACCATCGCCGGCCGCGGCCAGCTGGCCTTCGCCGGCACGCGCCACACCGTCCTGCCCGGCCAAGCCATGCTGCTGTGGTTCCCGCACGACAACCGCTACTGGCTGGCCAGCGGCGACCGCTGGCGGCACTTCTACCTCTGCCTTGCCGGACGCGAGGTGATGCGCGCCTGGCGCGCAGTGATCGCCCGCCGCGGACCGCTGGTGCATCTGGCCGACGATGCGCCGGTCCTCGCTGCGGCGGCCGACGCCGCCATCGCCGGCATGACCGGCGCTATCCGCGATCCGTGGACCTCGTCGTCGCTCGCCTACCGCCTGGCCATGGCGCTGTGCGCCGAACTGCTCGGCGATCCCGCTCCTGAACGCCGCCACCCCGCCATCGAGATGGCCAAGCGCCACGGCCGCGCCCGCTTCGCCGATGGCCTCGGGGTCAGCGATCTCGCCCGCGCCGCCGGCATGAGCCGGCACTACTTCGCCCGCACCTTCGCCAAGACCGAGGGCAGCACCCCCTCGCAGTGGCTGGCCGACCTGCGCGCCCGCGAGGCGACCCGGCTGCTGCGCGGGACCGACCTGACGGTGGCTGCGGTCGGCGCCCGCTGCGGCTACCAGGACGCCGCCTACTTCTGCCGCGCCTTCCGCCGCATCGTCGGGGTCAGCGGGGGAGTTCCGCACCTCGGGCATGTTCTGAACCAGGGGTGGCCGAAGCGTATTCCCAAGGCGGACCTTGGTGCTATCCTCGACGCGATGACCGAGGTCGGCTCCAACCCGCTGCGCGCCGTCGATACCGTCCTGAAGGACGGCGTCCTGTCCGTGATCGTACGCAAGGAGTTCGACTCCGGCAATGTCCACCAAGACTGGGCCCAGCAGGTCCAGCTGATGCATCCGGGGCCGTTCGCCAAGGTGATGGTCGATTGCTCCGCCTGCGGTCTGCTCAGTTCGACCTTCTTCGCCGGCATCATGCAACTGAACCAGTACTACACTGAGTCAGGCTGCCCGAAGCTGGTCCTCGACCGGCCGGACCCGCGCATCGTGAAGAACCTGCAGATCCTGCGTCTGCACACCTTCTTCGACATCATCGCCCGCTGATGCTGCGTCTGGCCGGCCCCAGCCGGGCCGTCACCATCGATCCGCCAGTGCTGCTGGCGCCAATGGAGGGCATCACCGACCGCACCTTCCGTGGCCTCATCGCCCCGCATGG
>JAIFKN010000111.1 GCA_020049615.1 bacterium
GTCCAGCACCAGGCCCTGTTCTGTCCGCTCGGCCGGCTCAGCGTGCTGATCATCGATGCGGCCGGCGAACGCACCGTGGTGCTCGACCGCCCGGACCAGGTCATCCACCTGCCGCCGCTGACCTGGTCGGAGGAGACCCCGCTGGCCGAGAACACCAGCTGGGTGGTGCTGTCGAGCGGCCGCTACGACCCAGCGGACTACCTCAAGACCCGCGAGGCGTGGCGGAAGGCGCTGCCATGACGGTCACCTTCCTCTCCCTCGCCGACCAGGTGCGCGAGCTGCGGCCGCAGCTCGACGAGGCGATGCGCCGCGTGCTCGACAGCGGCTGGTTCCTGCTCGGCAAGGAGCTGGAGGCGTTCGAGGGCGAGTTCGCCACCTACGTCCAGGCCAAGCACTGCGTCGGCGTGGCCAACGGCCTCGACGCGCTGCATCTGGCACTCAAGGCCTGCGGCGTCGGCCCGGGCGACGAGGTCATCGTCCCCTCGAACACCTACATCGCCACCTGGCTGGCGGTGTCGCAGGTCGGTGCCGTGCCGGTGCCGGTCGAGCCGGTCGCCGGCACCTGCAACCTCGACGCGGCGCGCATCGCTGCCGCGATCACCCCGCGCACCCGCGCGGTCATGCCGGTGCACCTCTACGGCCAGCCCTGCGACCTGGACGCGATCCTCGCGGTGACCCGGCCGCGCGGCCTACGCGTGATCGAGGACGCGGCGCAGTGCCACGGCGCGCGTTGGCGCGGCCGGCGCATCGGCGCGCATGGCGACGCGGTGGCGTGGAGCTTCTACCCGACCAAGAATCTCGGCGCCCTGGCCGACGGCGGCGCGGTGACCACCGACGACGCGCAGCTCGCCGACCGCATCCGCGTGCTGCGCAACTACGGCCAGCGCGAACGCTACGTCTGCGAGGTCCAGGGGCTCAACAGCCGGCTGGAGGAGCTGCAGGCGGCGGTGCTGCGGGTGAAGCTGGCGCACCTCGACGCGTGGAACGCGCGTCGAACCGCCATCGCAGCCCGCTATCTGCGCGAGCTCTCGGGCCTACCCGGTCTGATCCTGCCGACGGTCGCCACCGGCGCCGAGCCGGTGTGGCACCTCTTCACCGTACGCCATGCGCGGCGCGACGCGCTCAAGGCCGCCCTGCTCGCGGCCGGAGTGCAGACCATCGTCCACTACCCGATCCCGCCGCACCGACAGCAGGCCTACGCCGGGCTGGGCCTCGCCGCCGGCAGCCTGCCCATCGCCGAGGCGATCCACCGCGACATCCTCAGCCTGCCGATCGGGCCGCATCTGTCGGACGACGAGGCCGGCCGGGTCATCGCCGCGGTGCGGCAGGCCCTTCAGAGCTCGTAGCCGAGGCTCAGGCCGGCGATCGGCGAGAGGCCACGGAAGACGGCCACGCCGGTGTTGTCCCACTCGCTGCGCGCCTCGAGCCACAGCGCGCCGAGGTAGAGGCCGGCACGCAGGCCGCCCGCGAGTTCGCCGTGCAGGCGCAGCCGGGCGCCAGCCTGCCACGCGAATCCGGGCGAACTCTGGTCGCCGTCGCCGATCCTGGCCCTGGCGGCTCCTATCGCCACGACTGGGCCGGCTTCCATCTGCCATTCGCGGGTGGCGATGCGGGCCAGATCGTCGCCGTCGAAGCGCCAGGTCCATGCGGGGATGATGGCCAGCGACAGGACCTCGACCTCAAGATCCGCATCGACGGTCACCGGGCCGTACGGCGTCGAGGCTGCGGTGATCCGGCCAGGAGCCTGATCGTACCACACCGCGACTCCCAGACTCCAGCCCTCGCCGTCGAGTTCCAGGCGCGAACGCGACCATTCGACGCCGGCATGCAGCCCTGGCCGCCACTCGCCGTCCAGCGTCTGGTCGAAGGTGGTTCCGCCGAGCGACACGTCGCCGACGTCGCCGTCGCTGACGCCGCTGCCGCCGCCTCCCTCGATCCACAGGGTATGCAGGGTGTACAGGCCTTCGCCGTCGGTCACCGGCAACCTTCCGTCGGCCGCGGCGGCTCCGGTGCAGAGGAGGATGGCGAGGCAGCTGCTGCGGATCACGGGAGCTCCAGGACGAGGCGCACGCCGGCGGTCGGATAGGCCGCGCTGGCTTCCATGGCCTGGCGGTTGCCGCTGGCCGCGCTGCGCAGGTTGTCGAACCAGGAGCCGCCGCGCAGCTCCGGTGACGCTCCATCGACCCACTCCCAGACGTTGCCGGTGAGATCGAAGAAGCCGAGGGTGTTGGCCTGGCGTGAACCGCAGGTCGCCGGTCCGGTGCTGGTCCGCGTCTCGCGCACCAGCGCGTGCAGGGTGGCGACGGCCGGATCCTCGCTCGCCCCCCAGGCGTAGCGCGTCGCCGTCGCGGCGCCGGAGCGGCAGGCGAATTCCCATTCCCTGGCGGTGGGGACGCGGACGTCGGTGCGCGATGCCCCGGTGTTCCAGGCGGTGAGGACCGCGCCCAGCGCCGTCCAGCTGACGCCGAAGGCCGGCTTGTCCGCGGCGATGGCCGTCGCCCCGCCGAGGGCGCCGTCGCTGGCATAGGCGGCCCATGGCGTCGCGTTGGCTGGCGAAAAGGCAGCGAGCTTGGTCCACTGCGCCTGGGTCACCTCGTGCACGGCCAGCCAGCACGCGGCCACCGTCTGGCTGGCGGTGGCGTCATCCTGGCCGGTCTCGTCGAGCGCATCCACGCTCGACAGGGGCGCTTCGCCGGCGATGCGCCGGAAGACGATGCGGTTCGGCGTCAGGGTGACGCTGCTGACGGTGCTGTGCGTCCCGGTGTCGAGATCGAGGGCGTACAGTTCGGCGGCAGGCGGCGGGGGCGGCGGTGGGGGAGGTGGCGGTGCCGTGGTATCGCCCGGCGGGGTGTAGCTGCCGCCACCGCCGCAGCCGGCGAGCGCAAGCATGCCCAGGAGGATGTAAGGCCTCATCCCGCACCTCCGCTGGTCAGCACCCAGAGGAGGAGATCCTGCGGGATGGACAGTTCGTAGACGCCATCGGCGTCGATGTCGGCTTCCAGCAGCAGCCGCACCAGCACGCGTCCAGCCGTGGTGCCGACCGGCGGCGATCCGGTCAAGGTGAAGACCGCGATGGTGATGTCGCCATCGGCCGAGGTCCGCACCACCGACAGCCAGCCCGGCGGGGCGCTGCCGCCGGGGACGGCGACCAGGCTGGCGCGGGTGCGGCCGGCGAACATGCCGAGTGGCAGGTTCAACCGGCTGGTGCTGCTCCAGCCCTCGGCGGTCACCAGCACCAGGTCGTCCGGCTCGCTGGCGATGGCGAGCTGGTTGTCGGCGAAGCCCTCGACGATGCCGACCGTGGCCGAGCCCGTGCTGATATGATAGGCGGGATCCGTCGCGATGGCCAGGATGATGGTCTCGCCCGCATCGGGGCCGTCGGCGATGGCCGCGACAGCCAGCGTGGCGGAGTCGGCACCGGCCGGGATGAGCAACGTGGCGGGCAGGGCGGGGTAGTCCGCCGTGGCGCTCGGCGGGGTGAGCTGGACGGTCAGGTCGGCGGTGGTGGCACCGGTGCGCGCGACACGGAAGCAGGTGACGGTGCGGCCCTCGATGGCGTCGGCGACCCGGCTGATCGACACCGTCGGGGTGCTGTCGGCATCGACCAGGTCGACCTCGTCGGAGATGCCGGTGCCGAGGCGGTAGGGCGCATCCGGAGCTGGTGGTGCCAGAGTCAGGACCACCTGCTCCACCGGTTCCGCTTCGATGTCGGCCGTCGCCGTGACCAGGATGCTGGCGCTGCGCTGGTTGGCCGGGATCGAGATGGTCCCACCCAGCCCGTCACCGTCGAGGGCGACGCCGCTGCCGGTGATGGTCCGATCGCCCAGGGCAGCGCTGCCGGTGATGGTGAAGCGCACGGTCATCGCCTGCGCACGGGCGACACCGGCGGGCACCCCTGGATAGGAGACGGCGAAGCCCACGCCGGCATCGCCCTCTATGGCACTGGCGGCCCCGGTCCGTTCGAGCGAGACCACCGGTTCGTCGTCCAGAATCGTTCCGCTGGCATCCGCGCCGCCAGCGACCAGCACCGACTGGCCGCTCTCCAGCAGCACCCGCACCATCTTGTCGCCGTCAGCGACGGCGTCGTCGACCGGGGTGATGGCGATGGTTCCGCTGCCGGAAACGCCCGGCACGACCAGGACGCCGCTGCTGCCGTTCCAGGTCACGCCCGTTCCGCCGACGGTGTATTCGCCCGCGCCGGCTGTTGTGCCGGTGAGACGGAAGGGGATGCTGACCTCGGCGCCGGCGAAGGCCGCCAAGCGGGTGACCGTGACCACGAAGCCGAGACTGCTGGTGGTGGCGGATTCGACGACGCCGTCGGCCGGGCCGGCGATGGTGGCGCCGCCGGCGAGATCGACCAGCGGGACGGTCACCGAGGGGGTGCCCCTGGCTGGGCAGCAGGGTGAAGACGAGGTTGTGGTTGTCGACCGTGTCGTCGGCGATGGCGTTGATCGGGATGGTAATCTCATCGGAGTTGGCGGCCAGGGTGGCCACGCCGCTCAGCGTCGTGTAGTGGGTGCCGTTGTTGGCCACCGAGCCGCTCATCGTATACGGGACCTGGATGGCGCGGTTGTCGACGAAGTCACCGAGGAAGCGGATGGTGATGCCGCCATCGGGGCCGGATTCGAAGGCAGGCGAACCGGACAGTTCGACGATGCGGTTGTCATCGTCGGCGAATGCCGGTGACGGTGTAGGCCAGGCTGCTGGTGGGCAGCCGGATCTCGCAGGTTTCAGCCCCTTCCACCGTCGCATCGGAGCGCCCTACCAGGGAGATGGTGACGGAGCTCTCGCCGGCCGGCACCTCGACGTTGATCAGTTCGACGCCGGTCGCGGCGGTGATGGCCTGGACGGCCCCGCCGCCGATGCGGTATCCCAGCGTATAGTCGTCGCTGGCATCGTTGGATTCGAACCGTCCGCTGCCGTGGATCTCGAATTGCACATAGAGGGGATCGGCGCGCACGGCGCCGTCGACGACCAGCTGCAGGGTGCCGCCGTCCACCGGCGCGACGGCCTCGGAGGCTGCGACGTCGATCGCCTCGATGCGGAGGGTGACATCGTCATCGCGGACGCCCACCGTCACCGCCGGGGTGGTCGAGGTCACTCCAGCGGTGAGGCTGATCTGGGCCGTCGCCTGGCGGATGCCGTTGGCGAGCGCGTCCCCGGTGGTGAGGAGGTTGACCGTGGCGGTGGTCGACCCGGCAGCGAAGGCGAAGGCTG
>JAIFKN010000131.1 GCA_020049615.1 bacterium
GGGGTCAAGGGGGCCGGGCGACCAACGCGGTGACGTTCTCTCTCCTATGTCTTCAACCACCCGAGTCCGGGATCCGCTTGACCAGCACACATCCACGGAAGACGCGAGTGACAGCGGACCGCGAATGGTGACGAACTGAGGACCGGCTTCCCGCTCCAGCGAGCAAGCGGCCGCTCACACCACCTCGCGGACTTCCCCCGCCGCCAGGGTGATGGCGAGCGGACTACCGTTGCCCGGGAGCGCGAGGTGGACGGTGGTAGCGCGCGGTGCGTAAAGTCGCAGATGCCGCACCGTGCCGTCACGCCATGTGCCGTCGATCACCACGCCAGCGGCAGCGAATCCGGTGAATGCGGCGCTGTTCCACGTGGGGGGGACGGCGGCGAAGGGGCGGATGATGCCGTCGTGGTCCTGTAGTACCAGTTCCTGCAGCGCGGCGCAGCCCACGTGGGGGGTCTCGCTGCACATCCCAGCCTCGCGATAGAGCGTGTTGGGACCGCACAACCCCGACAGGAAGCGTTCGAGGTGGGCTCGGGCCTCGGCCCCGTCGCCGAGACGGGCCGATAACACCGCTGCGACGGCGTAGCTCCAGGCGGCTAAACTACCCTCAAGGCTCAGCCAATGGCGTAGCGTGCGCTTCAGCAGGTCGGCCTCGTCGCAGGTGAAACCACGGTCCCCCAGCCACCAGCCGATCATGTGCGAAAAGTGGCGATGCGAATCATCGAGGTCGACCCCATCGCCGATGCGCACACCATGAGGACCGGTGGGCAATGGCGCGAGGCCATCAAGTGCGCTCGCCCACTCCGCCGCCTCCGCGTGGGAAGGCGCCAAGCGTAGCAAGGTGCGCAGGCCCCAGGCGCAGAGCTGCAGGTCGTAGCTGCAGTCAGCGGCAGGGCGGTATTCCGGGCTGAAGGTCATCGGCAGGTGCAGGCGGCCGTCCGCATCCCGCTTCAGGATGTTGAGGTACAGCCGCACCGCCCCGACGAGCAGCGGTAGGGCGCGCGCATGCCAGCTTGGACTGCCGGTGGTGTCACCAGCGCGCACCAGGGCGTGCAGCGCCCACACCAGATTGCCGGCTTCGCGCCCGGCATAGAGCGGCGGCCCATCGTCGAGGTCGATCGGCGAATCGAGGTCGATGCCCGAGGCGCGTCCGATGGCGAGTGCCCCGCCTGCGCGTTGCGCCGCGGGCACGTTGGCGGCCAGCTGGGCGAGGTTCGCTTCCAGGGTGCGCGCCAGCGGCTCGAGCGCCTCGCAGCGATTGCTGTGGAAGAGCGGCGCTGACATGCCCTGGGTGTTCCAATTCCACCAGATGCCTCGCCAGCACGAGTGGATGTACCACGGACCGCAGAGGTCAGCCGATCTTATACTGCTGCAGCCACCAGAACCGCTCCATCGACTGATCGTCGGGCAGCACCAGCGAACAGCGCGCATAATGCCCGGTCCACCAGGCGCGGTGCGGCACGGCAAGTCCCTCCACCCCCACCGCACACGCGCGCGTGAGGATGGCCACCGGGTCGCCCGGTAAGCCGGTCTGCGGATGGCTGCAGGCGAGCGTGGCGTACAGGGTGGTGCGCCGCTGCGCGTCTCGACGCAGCCAGGCTGCGGTCCACCAGCGCCCGGCGTGCGGTTGGTCCTGGGTGTGGAGCTCGATGTCGCCGTGCCGCTGTCGCCGAGCCGGTGGATTGAGCGGCTTGTAACGGGCGTTTTCCGTGCAATCCATCCCTCCGGTATCGGCGATGATTCCGCTGGGATCGGCGGCGAAGCCCAGTTCGCGCACCGCCTCCTCGCCCTCGGCATCGACCTCGATCACCAGCACGTCATGCTCGGCGCAGACGAACGAGCGCAGGCGCAGCGCTCCGAGCTCGGTGGCGATCTCGCCGCGCAGTTCCGCCGCGGCGAGATCGAGCCGGAGCCCGATGCGCCGGATCCGCCCGCGGGGACGCAGCAGAACGCGCCCCATCGCCATGCGCGCCCAGCGGTAGCCCTCCTGCTGTCGCGGGCCGGTCTCGACCGCGTCCGTGCGATTGACCTGCCACAGCAGGGTGTCGGCATCCCCGTCCCAGCGCCCCTGGTCCTGGCGATGGATCATGGCGCCGAAAGGGCCGTTGCCGAGCATCGCGCCGTGGTAGATGTATCCGCTGAGGTCGTCCCAGGTGATGTCGTGGTGCGGGCTAGGCTGGGCGGCGGGCATTCTGGGATGATGGCGCAAGTTCTCTTCGGGCAAATGTGCGCTCTCGGATAACGGCAGCGAGTTCCTCAACGAAATCGTCAGCAATCGGCGATGAGGGACGGGGTGACGGGCGCACGGACTTGGCCATAGGGACTCCTCACGCGATTATACCCAGCCGGAGTCCGGCCCTCGAGTTGGCATGAATTGACGCTCCCGCTCCAGCCTCGTGGCCTGCCTGTACAGTGCTGTTTCCAGGTCACCATTCCAGACCATACCGCCATTTCTCTGCTGGATTGGCCGACCCCACCGCACGCCACTCTGCCGACCGGCGATCTCCAGGACCTGCATGTCGGCATCGTCGACATCAACGCCGGATCTGACGCGGATCTCTGGTCAGCAGCATCGACCACACCAACGCAGCTGACGATACCGCCAAGGCTACCTTGAAGTACGGCCCAGTACCCCAGGCGTCGACCAGCGGTCCGACGGCGAACGGCACGCAGCAGGCGACGCACCCGCAAACCAGATTTCCCGCCACGAGATGAGCGACCCGGTCGTCGTGCGGGCAGCCTTCAAGCATGAGGTTGGTATGGCTGATCAGAATGCCAGCTCCGGCCAAACCGGCCCCGGTGAATGCGATCAGGCATCCCGGGAGTCCAGGCTGCCAGAGCAGCGCAGCAAGGGCGGCACATTGGCCGGCGATCCCGATCAAGTTGCCGATTCGGTGGCCGCGCAAATCGCCCAGGCGGCCCAGGACCAGACAGCCGATCGCTCCGCCGAGGGTCATGGCGGCTCCGGCCGACACGATTGTCCCGTCAGCAAGGCCGCCACCTGCAGTCGACCGGTAATGCAGAGCGATGAAGGGCACATAGCCTGCACCGCACCAGGCCAGCACCCGTCCGATCAGCAACGCACGCATGCCGGGTTCGCGCAGGCTGAGACCGATTCGACGGCAGAGGTCGGCGACCCGCGGTCTGGATGGGGGGCGCTCCTCCTGCGGGACCAGGCTGCGCATCGCGATGAAGATGAGAATGGCGGCCACACAGAGGATGCCGGCGGCAGCGTAGAGCAGGGTGAACGCCGCACTCGGCGGCATGTCGGCGATGCATTGACCAGCAATGAGTGCACCGAGGATTCCAGCCGCGCTCGACGCGCCCCAGCCCAGCCCCATGACTGTGCCGCGGATGCGGTCGGGGATAAGCGAAGCGATCCAGTCCATCCACACCGCCGTCACCACCCCGATGCTGAAGACGAAGGAGGCCCAAGCGAGCAGGATCAGCGATGGTGCCCATCCCGACGGCAGTCGTCCACCCCACCAAGCCAGGGCAGCGAGAGCGAACAGGCAAGGGATCATCGGGAAGAGATGCCAGCGGACGATCTGCCGGACGCGCGCGGGGCCGTGAGCGGTGAAAACAAATGGTCCGAGCACCTGGGGCAGCAGCAGCAGTCCGGCGTCGATCGCCGAAACCAGGGCGATGCTGCGTTCGCCTGCCCCGTGGGTCTGAAGCAGCAGGGTGAGCACCGTGGCCGACGAGATCAATGCCGTGGCGAAACCCCACTGGGCCTCGCCGACGACGTTGAGCACCGCGTTGCGCAGGGCGGCCATGGATCATCTCCATTGACGAAATCAGTTGGAATCGACAGGCGACATAAAATCAGCGCAATATCAAGCGGAATGGCCTGGTCATCTGCGCATACCAGGACTCATGGTCTGGCGGTACGGGTACGCCCCACATCCGGTAGTCACCTGAGAACAACATGGTCCCTTCCGTGCCTGCATCATTGAACCAGCAGGGCGGCATCTGCGGCAGATACGCCAGATGGTCGCCTTCCCAGGCCGGATCGTAATGCGCCAGCGCCCAGGGGCCCCACGGCGTGGTCGACTCATAGATGTGGAGTTCGCGGCGGCGGTGCCAGCGCGCCCAGGCGATCGCTGGATCATGAGCATAACTCTTGGTCACGGCATCACTGCTGAATGCGAGCAGGAACCTGCCTAACCCCGGTACGTAGGTCATGGTCGGATGACCGACATGACCATGGTCGGTGATTATCGGCCGTGCATAGGCCTCCTCCTCGATCCACGCTGGCTGGTTGTTGGGCGTGCGTCCACCGTAGAATCGCCAGGCCGAGCGGTCCAGGACGCGATCCCTAGGTGCGCGGGCCAGGAACACATGGCTGCCACACTCCCAGCCCTCGTCATTGCTGATGGCATAGACATGACCGGCGAGGAAATCTGGCACGTTCGTATATCCCGGCCCGAACCCGACAAAGGCGAGTCCGGCAAAGCGTGGGCCAAGGAACAGCGGAGCATCCGGCTGGGGGTAGTTCTGCCACGTTAGGCCAAAGTCGTCGGAATACATCAACGACGCCACTCCGCCATGGTGACTGATCGCATCCATGATGAAGAAGGCGGATTGTTTGTCGGCGACGATCTGGTTGCCGACCAGGAATCGCTGGGGATTGGCAGGGTCGTGGCTTTCGTATTCGTACGCAGCCACGAAGATCCGGCTGCCCACTGCGAGGGCGCCATTCACATACAGGTGGCGGCGCAGCGAGTACCGCTGGAGTCCGGGGAATCGGCTGACCACCTGCGCGTGCTGATGTGGTGGGCGCCCCTCGACCTTCAGGAGATGGCAGAAGCTCCACGGCCCATCGTCATTCACTCCGTCATCGTCGACCACATACAACGCCCCGTCCTCGCCCCAGGCATGCCAGTGCATGTCTGAACCGGTCCCTTCGAGCTTGTGCACGGGCCCGGTCCATTCCAGGCGTTCAATCACTGAACTGCGCGGATACATCATGATCCGTGGATTCAGGGCAGATACGTTGCTGTCAGGTTGGGGAGTCATGGCGGGAGACCTTGCATGTGTCGGTGGCCGTACCTGAAGAGTCGATCGTTCCACGTGGGTGCGTCGGCCTCATATCGGGTGATAGAGACCGCAACGCGTTGGTAATGCCGCCTGGATCGTAATGGCCACATTACGGGCAAACTTCCGTTGACAATCCGGCCAACCAGGACTTTTCCGTCATCAGCATGTAAAATCCCGGCTTGACCATTCCCGCCGCGGCCACCAGGACCGGCCGGCAGTCCAGCCGCGTAGCGGACTAGGGTCCTTGAGGGTGGCGACTTTGACCTGCCGAGTCAAAGTTACCCCTAACAGGGCTGTCGCTCAAGTAGACGTCGAGATCGCCGCCCTGCTCGTCTGATCCAGCGGTAACCAGGTCCAGGTCACAGGTGCCAGGCAACGCCAAGGCCGACCTGCACGCTGGTGACGCGGGCCGAGAGCGACTCCGTCCCGCTGTAAGCGGCGGAACTCCACGTCGCGTCGCCAGTCAAGGGGACGCGCCGCTCCATGTCCCACGCCGACACCAGATTGGCCCTGGGGTAGTGATATTGCTCCAACTCCAGTGCGTCTTTGGGGATG
>JAIFKN010000007.1 GCA_020049615.1 bacterium
GGTCGTGCTGAAAAACGCCATGCATTTCGCATCGGAAGCAAGTGGCACCTCAAGGCCGACAGAGGGGTTCGTTAAGTCAGGTGCCATTGGCCATCCTGCTCCCATCCCTCAGGACGGTACGGGACAGGGCCAAGGCGCAGTCGTGCGCTAGCAATCTGCGCCAGATCGGATTCGCCATCACGGCCTATGGCGCCGACAACCACGGCCAGCTGCCCCCGTTCGCGGTGTCCGGAAGCCTGGTTCCCGCCGACTGGCTGGCTGCCGAACCGACCCTGGTCTACGGCTGCAGTTGGTACCACGAACCGATCCTCGGCCAGTACATCGAATTGAAGACGGCAGCCACCCTGCTGTCCTCGCGGGTCAAGCAGGTTGCGAAATGCCCAGCGAGCAAATTCACCGAGGCCAATGGCCAGGTCACTGCCAGCCTGGGACTGAACACCACCTTCTTCCCCCAGGTCAACACCGCCGGGACCTGGCCGTCCCCTGTCCTGCAGCGGCTGGGACGGCCCCTCGCGTCGACCGTGGCCGGGATCGACGGCATCGAACGGTTCAACCCTGGCTATGGATCTCCCCCACCAACCTATGGGGTAGCTGACGACGACCCGTCCCTCAACTGGTCTATCGGCATGCCCAACTCGATGACCAACTGGCGCAAGCGCCATAACGGTGGCGCCAACATCCTCTACTTCGACGGCCATGTGGTCACCGCTCCGGATCCGCGTCAACTCGCGCTGTCCAGAACCAGCATCTTCAACTGAGGACGGCCCGGCTCACCGGGTTGCCACCTCGATGGTCATCGCGGAGGATGGCAGCCATGCGCACGGCCTTGTTCCTGATGCTCTGCGTCCTGCTGCCAGCCACCGAGGAGCCGGACGAGGGCGCCGCCCATGTCGCCGGGCTGGCCAAGCGTCACGATCTGTCCGGCTTCCACCACGAGCGCTGCGGCGCGTTCCTCGTGCTCAGCGACGAGGCCGACCCGCGCCGCCGCACCCGTCATGTCGCGACCGTGGCATGGTTTTCCACCGCCATGCGCCGCATGTACTTCGACCGTGATCCTGAAGGGCTGACGGACATCTGGCTGTTCAAGGACAAGGCCAGCTACGAGACCACGGGCACGGCCTTCTTTGGCCGCGGCCCAGACTCCCCCTACGGCTACTTCTCGCCCCGGCATGGGCTGGTGATGAACATAGCCACCGGTGGGGGCACCCTCTGCCACGAACTGGTCCATGCCTACATGCGGGCCAACTTCCCGGCCTGCCCCGATTGGCTGAACGAAGGCTTGGCGTCCCTCTACGAGCAATGCGGCCAGCTGGGCGACCTCGCCACCGGCATGGTCAATTGGCGACTGAAAGGCCTGCAGGAGGCGATCACCGCCCGCACGCTGCCGACCTTCGAGGCGCTCTGCACAACGGACTTCTATGGTGCCAACAGCGGCCGGAACTACGCCCAGGCGCGCTATCTCTGCCTCCATCTGCAGGAGACCGGCGGGCTCGGCCGACTGGTGCAGGAGGCGATGCGCGACCAGGCGACGGACCCCACCGCCTGGAAGACACTCGTCCGCGTCCTGGGCGAGCCGGACCTGACCGCCTGGCAGCAGCGCTGGGAGCGCTGGGTACTGGCCTTGCAGCCACCCCGCTGAGTCCTGGCCTTCCGGCCCCAGGCGGGCAGCATGAGGGCATGGGCATCTTCGAATCGCTGAAGCGCACCTTCAATGTCGGCGGCTGCGCCATCTCCATCCAGACCGCTGCGGAGACGATCCGCCAGGGCGGGACGGTCAGCGGGACCGTCGAACTGCGCGGTGGCGGCTACGTCCAGGAGGCACGCTGCCTGCGCATCGCCCTGGTCGAGTTCTGGACCGAGAGCCGGGGTACCGGCAAGAGCCGGCGCACCGTCACCGTCACGCATGAGGCGGCGACGGAGACGCTCGCCAGCCCCTTCACCATCGCCGTCGACCAGAGCGTCAGCCTACCGTACCGTCTCGCCCTGCCGCTCGACGCCAGACTGTCCGAACCCGGCAGACCGCAGGGCTGGCGACTGACCGTCGAGATGGACGTTCCTGGCGCGGTCGACCCCTCGGGCAGCCTGGACCTGCGCGTCGAACCGGCAGCGGCGCTGCTTGAACTGGTCGAGCTGTGGGGCGAGGTGCTGCTCTGGCCGGAGCAACCGGCCAGCCGCTCATGGAATCGCAGCGACCGCACCACCTGCTTCCGTTTCTCTCCACCGCCCGATCTGACCAGCGAGTTCGACTTCCTCGACATCGCCTGCAAGCCCCTGGGCGGGGATTGGTACGCCGCCCTGTCATTCGATTTGCAGGAGAAGGGCTTCCTCGACCGGCTGAAGGCGGTCATCAACATCGACAAGGCCAAGGGCGGACTGCGCATCCCGGCCGCCGCCCTGTCCGGCGATCAGGCCGCGAGGGCCGCCAGCGCCAAGGAGATGGTCGGCATCATGCAGGGGATCATCGCCAAGCGCAGCAGTTGATCATCCGCCGTCACGACTCGTCGGCCCGCGCCTTCAGCACGGACATGAACGCTTCCTGGGGCACTTCCACGCTGCCGATCATCTTCATGCGCTTCTTGCCTTCCTTCTGCTTCTCGAGCAGCTTGCGCTTTCTCGAGATGTCGCCGCCGTCGTAGCTCTTGATCGTCTCGCGGGCGACCACGCGGGTGCCGATGGCGGCCTGCAGGGCGATCTCGAAGAGATGCTTCGGGATCTCCTCCTTGAGGCTCTTGATGATCGCGCGGCCACGCCGTTCGGCGACGGTGCGGTGGCAGATGAAGGCCAGCGCGTCGCACGGGTTGTTGTGCACCAGGATGTCGACGCGCACGAGTTCGGAGACTTGGTAGCCGCTCAGCTCGTAGTCCATGGTGCCGTAGCCCTGGGTCACCGTCTTCAGCTTGTCGAACAGGTCGAAGATGACTTCGGCCAGCGGCATGCGGTAGGTCAGGCGGCAGCGGTGCTGGCCGAGGTAGTCCTGCTTGAGGAACTGGCCGCGGCGGTCCTGGACCAGCTGCATCACCGTGCCGATGCGGTCGGCGGGGACGAAGAAGTTGATGTCGACCACCGGCTCCTCGATCGAGTCGTAGCCGTCCTTGGGCAGCTCGCCCGGGGTGGTGATCTCAATGGTGCGCGGCTGTCCGTCCTCGCTCATCATCCCGCGCAGGTTGACCCGGTAGGTCACCGTCGGAGCGGTCTGCACCATGTCGAGATCGTGCTCGCGCTCGAGGCGCTCCTGGCAGATCTCCATGTGCAGCATGCCGAGGAAGCCGCAGCGGAAGCCCCAGCGCGCCGCCGCTCTCCGGCACCCACACGAACGAGGCGTCGTTGAGGCTGAACTTCTCGACCGCCTCGCGCAGCTGGTCGTAGGTGGTCTCGCCCGAGGGGTAGAGCCCGCAGTACACCATCGGCTTCATCTCGCGGAAGCCGGGCAGCGGCTCGGCTGGCGAATCGGCCAGGGTGATGGTGTCGCCGACCTTCACATCGTGCAGGGTCTTGATCGCGGCGCAGATGTAGCCCACCTCGCCGGCGAACAGCCCTTCCGGGCTGGTCTCCATCTTGGGGCGCAGGCGGCCGATGTCGCTGACCTCGTAGAGCCGGTCGCTGCGGATCAGGCGGATCTTGTCGCCCTTGCGGATGGCACCGTTCTTGACCCGCACGTAGAGGATGATGCCACGGTAGTCGTCGTAGATCGCGTCGAAGATCAGCGCCTGGGTCGGGGCGCTCCGGTCGCCGGTCGGGGCGGGGATCTCTCGCACCACCGCCTTGAGGATGTCGTCGATGCCGATGCCGGTCTTGGCGCTGGCCAGGATGGCCTGGTCGGCGGGGTGGGCGAGCGCCTCCTCGATCTCGGCCTTGACCTCCTCGGGACGGGCGCTGGGCAGGTCGACCTTGTTGATCGTCGGGATGACCGCCAGGTGCAGGGCGTCGGCAAGCAGGAAGTTGGCCACCGTCTGGGCCTGCACGCCCTGGGTCGCGTCGACCACCAGCAGGCAGCCGTCGCAGGCCTGCAGGCTGCGCGTCACCTCATAGCTGAAATCGACGTGTCCGGGGGTGTCGATGAGGTTGAGCTGGTAGGTCTCGCCGTCGTCGTGCTTGTAGGACAGACACACCGACTTCGCCTTGATGGTGATGCCGCGCTCGCGCTCGAGGTCCATACTGTCGAGGACTTCCAGTTCCTTGTCGTCCTTCTGACCCATCGCCCCGCACCGCTCCAGCAGACGCTCGGCCAGGGTCGACTTGCCGTGGTCGATGTGCGCAATGATACAGAAATTACGGATGAGGCGCTGGGGATGAGGCATGGCTGGCGGAGGGGCGGCAGAGTGCCAACCCCGTCCCTTTGGGCAACCAGCGTTCTGGTGCGAACCGCGAACCGTTTCTTGGCTTCCCCGCCAACCCGCCGATACTGCGGGGGATGTCCCTCCCCGACCCCCTCCTCGGTACCCTGGTCGGCTCGATCCGCATCCAGGCCCGGCTTGGCGCCGGGGCCATGGGCGTGGTCTACCGCGGTCGGCACGAGGTGCTCGACAAGGAGGTCGCGGTCAAGGTGCTGGGGCACGTGCGGGGAGACATGGGGCACGCCCGCCAGCGCTTCCTGCGCGAGGGGCAGGCCGCCGCCAAGGTCGCCCACGTCAACGTGGTGCAGGTGTTCGAGGCCGGCATGCACCAGGGACAGCCGTACCTGGTCATGGAACTGGTCGTCGGCCACAGCCTGGGCAGCCTGCTCGATGAGGTGGCCCGCAAGAACGGCCGGCCGACCGGCCTGCCACCGGAGACGGTGACGCGACTCGGCGCCGGCATCGCACTCGGCATCCAGGCGATCCACGCCGCCGGGGTGGTCCACCGCGATATCAAGCCCGACAACGTCATGGTCGCCGCCGACCGCACGCCCAAAGTCGCCGATCTCGGCCTGGCCAAGGAGGTCGCCGCCCCGGACGAGCTGCGCCTGACCGGCACCGGCATGGTCGTCGGCACGCCGCTCTACTGCGCTCCAGAGGCGATCCGCAACCCACAGGACATCGGTCCGGCGGCCGACATCTACAGCCTCGGCGCAACGCTCTACCACATGCTGACCGGCAAGCCGCCATTCGACGGCGACACCGCCTATGCGGTGATGCGCGCCCATCTCGAGGACCGGCCCCGCGATCTGCGTGAGCTGGTGCCGGGCATACCGGCCAGTCTCGCCAGCCTGGTCGAGCTGTGCATGGAGAAGGATCCGGCCCGCCGCCCCAGCGCCCTGCAGATCGCCGAAGCCCTCTCCGGCGGCACCACGTTGAAGGCGCGCCAGCGGGTCGGGCTGGTCGGTCTGATCGCCGTCGGCTGCCTGGCGGTCGGCGCCGGCGGGGCGGCCGCCTGGTGGTTCCTGCGCCCTCCGGTGGTGGTCGAGGCACCGGTGACCACCACCGGCTCGATCCAGCTGCAGTGCCTGCACCCGCGCCTGCGCGCGCGCATCGACGGCGGCCTGTGGCAGACCCCGCGGCCCGAAGGGCTGACCGTGCAACCCGGCAAGCGCAAGGTCGAGGTCGAGGCCGACCAGCCCGGGCCGCTGCTGCGCTGGAGCGGCGAGACCACCGTGCCGGGCTCAGGGCAGATCCAGCTGGCGGTAGAGCTCGCCTCCGTACCCGTGCCCGAGGTGCGGCTGCCCATGCCTGGCGCCGGCATGCTCTACCTTGCCGGCGAGGCGGTGGGCACCGAGCCGACTGCCAGTGTGACCATGGCCGGCACCTGGCCGATGGCGCGCTGGGAGGGCGTGCTCTGGCGCACCCGCACCTTTCGGGTGGAGGCCAACGGACAGGCCAACCTGCTGCGCGAAGGCTCGTTCGAGCGGCCCGACGGCGAGGCGCGCTGGCGCGTGGCCGACGACCATGGTCAGCCGGTCGAGGCCCACCACGTCATCTGCTGGTGGGAGGCCGAGCGCATGCGCAAGGACGCCGGCCTGCCCGAACCGGCTGGCTGGCAGGAGCAGGCGCTGCGGCCGGCCCAGCCCGCCCTGCGCCTGCGCGCCGACCTGGTCGAAGTCATCCTCCAACGTCTGCGTCCGGCCGCCGCCCTGCCTGAGCGCACGATCGCCACCGGTTTCGCCGCCCGCCTGCGCCAACCGGTGTGGTACGCCGATGCCCGTGGCCAGCCAGCCCTGGTCGGCGGCGGCAGCGGCGCCATCGCCGGCACGCTGGTGGTGGTGCCGGCAGCTGCCCTGCCGAAGTGACCATTCGTCGAATTGAACAGGAGGGAACGGAGTGAACGGAGGCGGATCAGCCGACCGTCTCCGTTATCTCCGTTGCCTCCTGTTCAAGAATCTCAGCTGAAGATCGAGAGCTGCTGGCCCTTGGTGCGGGCGAAGTCGACCGGCTTGGCGTGCGCGGTGTGCATCTTGGCCCAGCGCCGCCCATACAGCACCTCGGCGAGGTCCCACAGATTGGCGCAGTCGGCCTTGCAGTAGGTGGTGATCTTCTTGTAGGCCGCGGCATCTCCGTTCTTCCACGCGCCCCAGAGGCTGATCGCCTCGTTGCCACGCATGCCGGCGATGTCGCCACCGCGGCTGATGCCGACCTGCTTCTCGATATCCTTCAGCCCGCCGCTGATGCCCAGGGCCCGGGCCAGGATGAGCAGATCGAGATGCGGCTGGTCGATGCGCACCCCAGCCTCCTTGAAATGCCGCTCGATGAAGGGCAGATCGAAGTTCTCCCCGTTGAAGGTGACGATGAGGTCGTAGTCCTTCAAGGCGGCCGGAAAGCGTTCGAGCGGCTCGTCGCCAGGCATCGGCTTGCCGGCGACGAATACGCGCTGGCGATCGCGGTCGACCAGGCCGATGACGGTGATCTGGTCGTAACCGGGCGTCAGTCCGGTGGTCTCGATGTCGACCAGGGCGATGCGTGCAGCCGGGCAGTATCCACGCCACAGCCGCCATGCCTCCGGCGGCCTGAAATTGGTCTTGAACCAGACCCGGTCGCGGGCGGCCAGCGCCTTCTGCGCCTCGCCGATCGCCTCCGCCAACTTGCCGGCGCGCGAGCCCCCCACCCCCTCGACGACCTCCTCGGGGTGCGCTTTGGCGAGGTCCCAATCGAGCACGCCGCGTGCCCACAGACCCCGTTCGAGATCCTCGGTCATGCCCTTGGCGAAGGAGAAGCTGGCGGTGAGCATCCCGGCGATGCTGGATCGGATCGGGGAAAGGGAAGGGGCCGTGGACGCCTCCCTGGTTTACGCACGACAGCGCGCAAGTGGCGCGCACTGCCAGGGGCCGGATCCACGGTTGCCAGGCCCCTCCACGGGGTGTACCGTCCGTGGCATGTTCGAACTGGTGTTCGTCACAGGGTCGCGCGCCGGCGAGGTCGTCGCGGTCAAGAGTTCGCTGATGGCCGGGCGCAGCCCGGAGTGCTCGCTTGAGGTCCCCGACCCCAACGCCAGCCGTCAGCACGCCCGCGTCGTCTTCGACGGCACCGGCCTGACGCTGGTCGACAACCGCAGTGCCAACGGGACGTTCCTCAACGAGAAGCGCGTCACCGAGCCGATGCGGCTGAAGCACGATGACGTCTTCCGCCTGGGCGAGACGCGTATCCGCATCCAGGCCAGGCGCGGCGGCACGGTGGAGCCTGGCAGCGAGTCGGTCTTCGGCTTCCACGACTCCGAGGCGGATCTCAGCCAGTCGATCGTCATGCCGATGGCCGATCTGGCGCAGCAGAGCCGCTCGCCCGACGCCGCCGACCGCCGCTTCGCCGGACTGCTCAAGGCGATGAACCTGAGCAAGGACATCAACCAGCTCGACCGCGTGCTGGAAGGCATCATCGAGGTGATGTTCGAACTGTTCCCGCAGACCGAACGCGGCTTCCTGATGCTCGGCAAGACGGTCGAGGCGTTGCAGCCGAAGGCCGTGCGGGTGCGCAACGCCAGCGGGACCCAGGAGGCGCCCAAGGTTTCGACCTCGATCTGCCGCAAGGCGCTGGTGGAGAAGGCTGCCTTCCTGTTCAACGACTCCAACCCCGGCGATTTCGACCAGGGCATGTCGATCGTCTCGCTGAAGATCCGCAGCGCGATGACCGTGCCGCTGATCGTCGACAACGAGATCCTCGGCCTGCTCCAGGTCGACACCACCGACCGGGCCCGCGCCTTCACCTCGAAGGATCTCGAACTCGCCGCCGCGGTCAGCCAGGTCGCCTCCATTGCGCTGAAGAATTCGCAGCAGATCACCGATCTGGCCTCGGTCACCCGTACCAAGGACAACCTCTGCCGGTTCCTGCCCGGACCGGTCGCGCAGCAGGTCCTCGACGGCAAGCTCGAACTGGCGCTAGGCGGAAAGACCTACGCCGGCACCGTGCTGTTCAGCGACATCGTCGGCTTCACCCGCATGTCCGAGACGATGGCTCCAGAGCGCGTCGTCGAACTGATGAACAAGTATTTCGAACGCATGGTTCCGTGCATCCGCAACGAGGGCGGTTCGATCGACAAGTTCATCGGTGACGCGATCATGGCCTTCTGGGGCGTGCCGATCGCCACCGACAACAGCGCCAGCCAGGGCGTCGCCGCGGCCCTGGGCATGCAGATCGCGCTGCTGGGCTTCAACAGCCTCGAACGGTCCCAGGGCCGCCAAGCCATCGGCCACGGCATCGGCCTGAACACCGGTCCGGTGGTCGCGGGAAACATCGGCTCCACCGACACCATCTCCTACACCCTGCTGGGCGATACCGTCAACACCGCCAGCCGCATCGAGCACCACGCGATGAAGGAGCAGGTCCTGGTCAGCCAGTCGACCTGGGAGGCTCTCGGCGGCGCCGGCTACGGCATCCGCATGCCGCCGGTCAACGTGCGCAACAAGACCGAGGCGCTGTCGCTGTGCGCGCTGCGCGGCCTGGGTCGCGACGCCGGCGAAATCATGCTGTTCCTGCCGGTCGACAGCGGCGGCGTGCGCTGCTGGCTGATCCGCCGGCTCTCCGACCAGACCTTCATCCTGCTGCACCCCGCCAGCCACGATCCCGCCGCCCATCTGATGGCCTCGGCGGCGGTCGAATGGCCCGGCTGCGGACTCGGCACGCCGGTCGTGCTCGCCACCCTGCCGGCGCAGAACGCCGACGGCACGCTGAACCGCAGCCAGATCAAGCTGGACGACATCACCCTCGGCGGACTGCTCGGACCGCAGCCGCTCCCCTGCCCGCTGGGCTGGGACTCGCTGGTCCGCTGATGCCCGGCCTGCCTGCCGATCCAGACGCCTGGCGCGAGGAGATCGACGCCGCCTTCGCCACCGCGCGGTCCGAACTCGCCAGCGGGGATGATGCCGGGGACGAGGAGCTGTGGCACCACATGGAGGATCGCGCCGTCGCCCTGGCGCGCGAGGCCCGCGGCCTGCCCCAACTCGCCGGCGGGCAGGAGGATCTCGACCGCATCGTCGACGCGATCACCGACCTGACCGAACGCCTGCGCCGCTTCGGCGGCGGCGACCCCGACGACCACCACATCTCCGAGGAGCAGTTCTTCCTGCTCTACTACCTCGCCGCCCAGGTGCATGGCCAGGCGCTGCCGGAGGGTGAGGCCGGCGCGGTGGTGCAGGCCTGCTGGGAGGACGCCGACGGCGAGGAGGATGGGGACGGCGAGGAGGATGAGCCCTGGGAGATCAAGCGTCCACCACCCGCGACCCCCGCCGCCTGGCTGGAGGAGGTGGCCGCCGCCTGGCGCGAGGCCGGCAGACCTCCGCCGCTGCACACCTCCGACGGACGCCCGGTGGTCGCGGCCGGGCATGACCTGCGCGAATCCGGCGTCATCCTCGCCCTGCACCGCCGCGGCTGCACCCCGCCGGCAGAGGGCGTGTACGGCTTGATCGGCGTGATCAGCGAGATGGAGGCGGACATCGCCACCCTCGGGCCGGAGCTGGCCACCCTGAAGCGCAACCCGGTGATGGCCTTCGTTCTGTACTACGTGTGGACGCACATCCTCATCGGGCACGCCGACGAGCCGACGGCGATGGCGGTAGTGCAGCGAGCCTCGACCCATCTCGACACATTCGGCGACGGCGGTGCCGCTCCACGCCGGGGCAGTTCGCGCTTCAGGCGGACGAATTAGGTCATTGCCGCGCATTGCTCCAGGGGTCAGGTTCATTGCCGCGCATTGCCCCAGGGGTTAGGGTCGTATGGCAGGAACTACCTGGACCTCGACGATCACATCATCCACACGACCCTGACCCCGAACCCCTGGGGCAATGACGGGGGCAATGGATGCACCTCTACCTCCACGTCCCCTATTGCGCGGCCAAGTGCCCATACTGCGACTTCAATTCGATCGCAGGGCGCGAGACCGAGCACGCCGCCTATGTCGAGGCGCTGGTCGCCGAGGTCCGACGGCTGCCGGTGGGGCCCTACAGCACCGTCTTCATCGGCGGCGGCACGCCGACCCTGCTGGGCGCACGGCTGCTGGAGCGCCTGCTCGCCGGCGTGCGCGGGCACATCTCCCTCGCCGACGGCTACGAATGGACCTGCGAGGCCAACCCGGGCTCCTCCGATGCCGAGCGCTTCGCCGTGCTGGCGGCGCACGGGGTCAACCGCCTGAGCCTGGGCGTGCAGAGCACGCACCAGCACCACCTGCGCTTCCTCGGCCGGGTGCACGACGCGGCCGAGGCTGACCGCGCCATCGCCGCCGCCTGCGCGGCGGTGCCGCGGGTCTCCGCCGACCTGATGTTCGGCCTGCCTGGACAGACCAGCGCGGAGGTCGAGGCCGACCTGCTGCTGTACCGGCGCCACCGCCTGGACCATGCCTCGGTCTACCACCTCGCCTTCGAGCCGGGCACCGAGTTCCATGCCCGCCGCGCCCGTGGCGAACTCGCCGACATCGACGGCGATGCCAGCCGGCAGCTTATCGAACTGGTCGCAGGGCGTCTGGCGGACCTCGGGTTGCAGGCCTACGAGACCTCCAATTTCGCGGTGCCGGGCAGCGAATGTCGCCACAACCTGGCCTACTGGCGCCTGGCTGACTACCATGCGGCAGGGGCCGGCGCGGTGAGCACCGTGGGCGGGGAACGCCTGACCCGCGAGAAGCATCCTGCGGCCTACATTGCGGCGATCGCATCCGGTGGCGATGCGGTGTGGAGGCGCGAGTCGATCTCACCGCTCGAACGGATTCGCGAGGCCTGGATGCTCGGCCTGCGCCTGACCGAAGGCGTGGACCTCGAGCGGCTGGCCGCGCTCGGCGACAGCCCGGAACGCTGGCTGCCCATCGCCGGACAACTCGCCGACCTCGACCTCGTCGTCCTGCAGCCTGGCCGCCGTCTGCGCTTGGCTCCGGGCGCCCGTCACGCCCAGGACGAGATCACGGTGCGGCTCATGCCGTGAACCCAGGTCACGGCTTGGGCATGGAGGAATCGGTTCCGAGCGCTAACATGCCGCCGCCGCTGCACCGGATACCCCGCCATGACGCAACCGCCCGCCCCGTACGCCATCGCCACCACCCGCAACGCCGGCGCCCTGGTCATCAGCCTCTCCGGATGCCTGGATGACGAGGCCTGCGCCGGGCTCAAACACGCGATCGCAGCCGAGCTCGCCCGCCCCGCGCCCCAGATCATCGTCGAGATGTCGGGATTGCGCTATGTCGCCAGCGCCGGCATCGCCGTTCTGATCCAGGCCCAGAAGCAAGTCCGTGCGGCCAATGGCGCCCTGCACCTGTGCCAGGCCTCGGAGGCGGTGCAGGAGGTGTTCGTCGTGCTCAACCTCGCGTCGATCATCCCCATCCACCGCACCATGGCCCAGGCCCTGCTGGCGGCGGCTGAGCCGAACGGCGGCTGACCATCCCCCCCCCATTGCCCACCCGACCCACCCTCCTACCTTCCCAGCGTGCCCTCCGTCAACTGGTCGATGACCGCGATCGGCTATCCACCCCACGCCAAGGCCGGGGTGCGCGTGGTCGCCGTGTCGCACATGTCGACCTTCGCCGCCCTGCGCTTCTGCGAAGACATCGGCATCCGCACCGGTTGGATCCTGGCTGAGGGGTCGCAGCCTCAGCTCGAGCAGGTCGAAGCGGGCGCTCCGACCTGGGTCGCCCTCGGCAAGCTGTTCTCAGATGCCCGCATCGTGGCCACCGAGGGCCTGGCCAGCGGGCGTCTGGTGTTCGCCGCCGCCACACCGGCAGCCGGCCGGCCCCTCGCCGACCGTCCCCTGACCGCCTGGGCCGAACAGCACCTCCAGCCCTGGCTGGAGGTGATCGACAACGAGATCTGCCTGTGGGGAGGCCTCGCCGATCCGCAGCTGTCCCGGCTCCTGGCTTGGTACGTATGCCAGCGGCCGCTGGAGGCCGACTGGAAGAACGTACGCGTCGAGTCGCGCAGCTTCGCCCGCCTCCGCCAGGGCCTCTTCGAGCACGGCTGGACCAGGAACCTCGCGCTGGTGCGCAGCGACCGCAAGACCGTCGATCTGTGGGGAGGCGTACACCGCACCTGCATGCTCGACCACACCGGACTGCCCCTCCCCGGCCAGGCGAATGCCGGTCTGCGCATGCGTCTCGACCTCGGCGAACTGAGCGCCTCCGAGCTGACCGAGCGCTGTCCGGTCGCCGACGATACCGGCAAGCTGGCGCCTGGACGGCTCAGCGGCCTGTGGAATGCTTGAGGACGGCGCGATGCGTCGCGTCTTCATCGCCCTCGGGCTGATCACCGCGCTCCTCGGCCTGATCCTGTGCTGGCCGCTGACCCGGGCCTTCCTGACCTACGAACGCGGCCATGCCCGGGTGCTGGATGTCTACCGCACCCCGCAGCCGGAGGGCCAGGTCAGCCTGCGTGCCGTCTGGGAGGTCGAGGTCTCCCCCGGCCGCTGGCTGCTCGGTGATCTGCAACGCAACCAGTTCTTCCGCCCGATGGATGATCCGGTCCTGCCCGCGACCGAGGCCGAGGCGGTGACCGCCCGCATCCTGCCCGACCACCTCGGTCGGCAGACGCTGGTCCGGGCCTTCTGGAGCCCGAACGATCCTGACGGAACAGCGTTCATCATAGATGTGAGCGAATCCCATCCGTGGCGCCGCTATATACTCGGCCTTGCCGCCTGCGGCGCCGGCCTGATCACCGCCCGGTTGGCCTGGGCCTCGCGACGCTGGAGGTCGGCTTGAACGTCCGGATCATCCTCGCTCTGCTGGCCGTGATGGCCCTGCCCGCCGCCGATCCGCTGCCGGCCGCCCCTGCCGGCGTGGTCGAATTGCACGGCACCTTCCATGGCGAACGCTTCTGGGCCCGGCTGAACCTGCCGGAAGCGCGCTTCAACAACCACCGCATGCTGGAACTGCTCTACACCCCGCCCAAGCCTGAGGCGGTCGCCGGCGCGCATCTGGTCGACTGCCCGTTCCTGCTGCTCGACGAGCGGTTGCGCCTGATGGCCTGGAACGGACGCGACACCACCCAGCAGGTCCTGCCGACCAAGGGTGGATACCGCATCGTACGCGAGCTCGATCGCCCCATCGAGGTGGGCAAGGATAGCGCGCCCGACAGCGCGCCCGACAGCGATGAGCGCGACATCGCCATGCCGCGCGGCTGGGATGAGCGTCTGGCGCCGGTGATGTTGGCGTTGATCTGGCGAGCCGGGTCGCGGGGCGAGATGCCCATCGCCGACTTCTTCGGCCCTCCGGCCGCCGCGTCCTCGGTCTCGTGGCTGGACGGCGCCGTGACTGTCGGCGGCCGGCCCTTCCGCGTCACAGCCGACGCCGACGGACGCCTGGCCCGCCTCGATGACGCCGCGGGCACCGCCATGCTCACCGTGACCGCCTGGACGAAGCCATGAGAATCCTCCGTCTCCGTTCAGGATCCTGGGCAGCCACGCTGCTCCTCCCGCTTCTCATCGCCGTTGCCGCCGGCTGCACCAGCAACCGTGAACCTCTCGAACCACGCCTTGAGGCGATCCGCACCTACGGCTGGCCGGCCAGCGTGATCAACCCGACACCGGAATGGAACCCCGGCACCAGCCTCATCCTGGCCAGATCGCTGGGCGGTTTCTCGATCTTCGAGGAGGGCGGCCGAGGCGAGCAGCGCTTCGCCTCGGATGACCGCCGCGAGTGCCACAACGCCCGTTGGCTGAACCGCGACCAGTTCGTCTTCGGCCCGGGATGGAACGCCCGCCGCGCTCCCGACGGTACGGTCACCGTCCCCACCGATGGCATCACCCTGGTGACCATGGCCGAGGGCAAGCCGGTGAAGAAGGAACAGCTATCCGACCGGGGCGCCACACCGCGCCCCGCGGGCGGGAACCGCATCGTCGCGCAGGATGGCAGCCGCATCATCTTCATCGACAGCCGCGCCAAGATCGAAGAGTTCGGCGAGGGCTTCGATGCCGTGCCGCAACCCGACGGACCTGGCCTGTGCTGGCGCGACACTCCCGCCTTCGAACCCGACTGGTGGACCGGTCGCGAGACGGCTGGCGTCATGCATGTGCGATGGCGGGCTGGCAAGGTCGACGACATAGCTGGTGGCATGGAGGCCGCCTGGACCCGTCATGGCGGGGTACTGGCGACCGTGCAGCTCGCACCAGCTCCTGCCGGACAACCGTGGTGGACTGGCGGGACACGCATCGTGCATCTCGCAGGTCCGGGCCTCCCGGCCGCAACGATCCGCGATGGCGCTCGCGAGCCCGTCCCCCACCCCCTCGCCGACCTGCTGGCCTGGGTCGGCGATGACGGCGGGATCTGGATCGGGACGTTGCGCCCCGATGGCTGGACCGAACGCGTGGCCGTGGCCGGTTCGCGTCCGCGCTGGAGTCACGACGGCCTGCGCCTCGCCTGGCTCGAGCCGCCGGCGGCGGTCTCCCAAGTGCCCGCCATCCGGGTCGCCGTGCTGGCGGTGCGCTGATGCGGATCGCCAGTCTGCTCGCTGCCGCCGCCTTGCTGCGCGCTGCCAGCGCCGGCGATGTCATCGCAGCGGCTGACGCCTCGCTGACGGAGGTGCAGCGCGAGGAACCCGGTTCGACCGCACGCGCCGAGGCCATCGCCGCGGCGCTGGAAGGCGCGGAACTGCCGCCGGCCGAGCGCCTGGCCGTCCGCCTGGCCCTGGCCGAGGCCTGGCTCGATGGCCACCAGCCCCTGCGCTGCGCCGAGATCGCCACCTCCCTGATGACGGATGGCGGACTCGACGCGGCCTTGCGTGAACGGGCCGCCCTGGCGCGCGCAGCCGCCGCCCGCGCCCTGCTGCGCGACGGCTCGCGCGAGGCCGCCGTGGCAGAGCTCGACGCCCTGTCCTCGGCCGGCGAGGCTGGCCCGCGAGCCGCTGCGCATCTGCACATCGCCCGCGCCGAGGTCGGCATGGCGCTCAACGAGGAGCGCAAGCCAGCCGACATACCTGCGGCCCTCGCCTCGCTAGACACTGCGCTGGGCTTGCTCAAAGACGTGCCTCCGGCCGAACGCATCCCGGTCTACCTCCTCCGTCTGACCGCCATGGAGCGCGGTGGAGCCAAGCCGGCCGAGGTGCTGGCATGGATCCAGGCCCGCGTCGCCGATCCTGCCGCCGCCGAGATCGCCGCCAGCGCGATCACCGCCAGCGATCGCATGGTCGGCCAACCTGCCCCGGCGCTGACGGCTCCTCGTCTGGACAAGCCCGGCGAGACCTTCGACCTGGCCGCCCTGCGCGGCAAGCCGGTGCTGGTCGACTTCTTCGCCAGCTGGTGCGCCCCGTGCGCCGCGGTCGCCCCGGCGGTGGCCCGATTCGCCGCCCAGCATCCGGACGTGCATGTCGTCGGGGTCAGTCTCGACAATCCGCAGACCATGGGCGAATTGCCCGCCTTCCTCGCCAAGCACGCCATGACGTGGCCGGTGGTCGGCGAGAGCCTCGGCTGGGACGGCGATCTCGACGACGCCTGGCGGGTCGACGGCATCCCGAGCCTCATCCTGGTTGCGGCTGACGGGACGGTGGCGGCGAACGAACTGGTCGGCGGCACCACGCAGGAGACCCTCGACAAGCTCGAGGAAGCCCTGCGTGTCCTGCCCAAGACGGGCAAAGGGATCGAGGCCCCGTTCCCCTGACGCGTCCAAGGCTGCGGCGCTCTGGCATGGCCCATCCTTCCGATGATGCTACCCCGACGCCCGGAGGCACGCCATGACCGCCATGCCAGCATTCAGCCTACCCGGTTCAGACGGTGCGATGACCTCGTCCAAGAGCCTGGCCGGCAGCCCGTACGTACTTTACTTCTACCCCCGGGACATGACTCCGGGCTGCACCACCGAGTCCTGCGACTTCCGAGATCGACAGCCGGAACTGAAGAAGCTGGGCATACCGGTGTTCGGCGTTTCGACCGACCCGCTCGAGCGGCACGCCAAGTTCATCGCCAAGGAGAAGCTGAACTTCACCCTGCTGTCCGATGAGCAGCACATCCTGGCCGAAGCGCTGGGGGTGTGGAAGGAGAAGAACATGTACGGCAAGAAGAGTTGGGGCATCGAACGGTCCACCTTTCTGGTCGACGCCCAGGGCCAGATCGTCCGGGAGTGGCGCAAGGTGAAGGTGGACGGCCACGCCGCCGAAGTCGTGGCGGCGGCAACGGCGCTGGCAAAGCCACGCTGAATCCGCCGGGGATAGAGTGGGGGTCGTCAACCCTGGGCGAAGGAGGCCGTCGGAATCGCCCAAAGGAGCTGGCCGCTGCGTGCCTGATCAAGCCGAACGGCCGGGTTCCTGGCTTGAGGGCGTGGCTGAGGCCGTGGTCCAGGTGGGCGGCACCGACAGCGCTGATCTCCTGGCGATGGCAGCAGACCGAGCTGCCTCCGGTTTGGGTGGTTACGCAGAAGTGGATGCAGGCGACCCAGAACAGGCGCTCAAGGCCATGGAAGCCGAACTCGGAGCCGACCAACCGCCGCTGAACGTGGCGGACCCCAACTTCGATCTCCTGGCGCATCTGCCACCGGTACCGCCAGCGAGGTCCAAGCCGCCGTTGCGGTCGATGGATAACTGAATCTGCCGTCAAGGTGCCGCCAGGACTCGACTGCTCGAACAAATCCGCCCGAGCCGCCTTAGCTTTTAGATGAAAACGGAAGGGTTGACGTTGAACCGAGCCGTCAGTGCCTTGATCTGCCTGAGGGTGAGCTGCCTTTTCCCTGACAGCACCAAGCTAATGGAGGCCTGGGTGCCAACTTCGGGAATATCGCTCTGGGTAAGGCCATTCGACTCCAGGAGGTGACGAAGAACCTCGGCCCCCCCTGCCCGCGGGATTTCATAGTGCCGGCGTTCATAGGCCTCGATCAGGTCGGTCAGGATCTCCAACTCATCGGCGTCAGCGGAGCCGGCCTTGGCCCCCATCAATTCCTCAACACGACGCAGGGCAGCCTGATGATCTGCTTTTGTGCGTATTGGTTCAACTGCGATGGCTGTCATGGGCGTTCCCCGTATTGAATCGTTGCAACATCAACCTGGTCATATTCGGCATGCGTTCCGATAAACTTGATGAAGAATATGGAACGCCGAAAGTCGGCGGCGACAACGAGGCGGTGCTTGTTACCTGCAATATTAAAGACAATCCGCTCTGCATTGATGATGCTGGCACTGCCATACGTCTGCTTCACTTCCGCCGAGTTCCGCCATGTAGCAGCGCTGGCCACCTCATACCACGCACCTAGTGCCTTGGCCGAGTCGGGCATGCGCCGTGCATAGGCATGCAGCGTAGAAAGAGCGATAATCCTCAATCTGGCTTTACGTTATTACGCGGCGCAATATTGCAATGGGTAATATCCACGTGCTTCTCCTGAGCCGCGAGTGAAGAAGCGGATTTATAAGGTGTTAATCGGCCATGGCTTACAATTGTGCAGATGACTGCTGCACAATTGCAGATGCTGACGCTTCAGCTGAAGACCACGAGGAACTTGGGCTGGCGCGGGCCGTGATCGCCTGGATGCCATCATCGGGGAGACGATGCTGAACCGAGGGCAATTGGGCAGCGGCTTGCTGCCCAATTGAAAGACGAGGTCGATTCGGAGCACTATCACACTTTGTATAAAGCGCATGAGTTAGGGTTGCAGTGGCAGTCCAGGGCTGGCTTGACCTGCGCGACGATCTCAGGCGACGCCATCACTTCTTTCCCTTCGGTGCCGTCGTCTCATTCCCCTTATCTGTCATGTACTTGGGATCCGTCGCACAGGCCCCGGCCTTGTCCTTCTTGGCCTTCTCCTCGGCGGCAACGAGGAATTCCCGCCACTGTGGGTCCGCCTTTCCGTACTTCTCCCAGAGCGGCGACCAGCCAGCCGTGATAACACGCTCCTCCTGATCCACTCCTGGACCGGACGATTCCTACCGGTTCTGCACGCCAACGGAGGCAGCTAGCCGATGGACGACGTCTCGAACTCGACGGTGCTTGGCGAAGGTTCGGCACACCGCTTCCTACCTCGTGCTGCACAAGATCATCGGTCAGGCCTGAATCATCAGGCCAGCGCCGACTCGACCTGCTCGAGGTGGTGGCGGTGGTGCCACTCGACCTTCCTGACCACGTCTGCGAGCGTCAGCTTGCCCTGCTCGCTGTGCACGGCGGCGCGCTCCGCCTCGCCGCGGTACATGTTGATCAGTTCGATGATCGATGAACGGGCGGCCACGAACTGCGATTGCGCCACGCCAAGGTCGCGCTTGGCGTAGGCCAGACGGTCGGCCCAG
>JAIFKN010000171.1 GCA_020049615.1 bacterium
GTTTCAGCAGCGCGACCTACTTCAGCCACGCCTTCCGCGCCGAGGCCGGCGTCAGCCCGGGGCGTTGGCGGCTGGCCGCGCGGCAGCAGCCAGGGTGACGGCTCAGCCGGCGATGGTCGCCAGGCTGGCGAGTTCGGCCAGGACGGCATTGCCGCTCCAGCCATGGCGCTAGGGTCGGTAGGACCTAGCGGAGTCCAGCCATGATCGAGATCCCCACCTGGTCCGAGGCCGTGCCGCGTTCGACGCATTGGCGCGTGCTGGTCGATGGCCGCCCGGTGCCCGTCCTCGCCACCGCCCGCGGTGAACTCGTGCAATGGATCTGCGATGGCCCATGCACGGTCGAGGCGCACGCCACCGGCCCGCTCTCCGACCCGCATCTGCGCCCGCGCCGTCTCGCCATCCGGCCCGAGGCCGCCAATGGTCGGGTCGCCTGGCGCCTGGCCGGGCCGCAGTGCGCCCTGCTCGAATGTGCCGGAGCGCCGCCGCTCCACGTCCTGGCGGTGCCGGCGCCGGATCCTGCTCCGACCGGGGCGCGCGTCATCGCGGCCGGCACCGTGCTGCGTCAGGATCTCGTCACGGTCGGCGAGGGAGAGTCCCTGTGGATCGCCCCCGGCGGTGTGCTGAACGCCCACCTCGACGCGCATGGTCCGGGCATCCGGCTGGGCGGCGGTGGACTGGTCAGCGGCGCCGGACTGCCGCGGATGAAGCATCTCGTCGCCGACGGCTGCCCGGGCATCGCGCTCGCGGATCTGACCGTGGTCGATCCCGGCGGCTGGAGCGTGGTCCTCGGCGCCTGCGATGATGCCAGGGTCGACCGGTTGCGCATCGTCTCGCCCGGCAGTGGCGCCGGGACGGATGGTCTCGATCTGGTCGGCTGCAGCCGGGTGCGCGTGCGCGGTTGCTACATCGTCTGCGGCGACGACGCCATCGTGGTCAAGGCCTTCACCCCCAAGGAGCCGCGCCGGACGGATTGGGCGCGAGCGGTCTCCGACGTGCTGGCCGAGGACTGCATCCTCGGGACCGCTGGCGGGCATTGCACCGAGATCGGCCATGAGCTGACCGTGGCCCATGTCGAGGACATCATCTACCGCGATCTCGACGTGATGTTCGCCCACCAGTTCGGCAGCCCGTTCGGCATCCACGCCGGCGACCGCGCCGCCGTCCGCCGGGTGTCCTGGGAGCGGGTGCGGGTCGACCACTGCTACCATCAGATCATGGATCTGCGGGTGATGCGTTCGCGCTACAACCACGACACCGAGCGCGGTAGCATCGCCGACCTCTCCTTCACCGATATCGACTGGTCGACGACGCCCTTCAACGCCGGCTACACCGTTGGCGCCATCGCCGGCTTCGATGCCGCCCATCGCGTCGACGGCGTGCGCTTCACCCGCTTCCGCCGGGACGGAGTGGCGGCCCGTTCAGCCGACGACCTCGACCTGCTGTTCCGCCATGCCGACGGCATCGTGTTCCAGCCTGGTTGAGGAGCCGACGCTCATCCACCCCAGCGCGCCAGATACGGCTTCACATCGATCTTGCGCCGTGTGTTGTCCGAGCTCATCCAGCGGATGCTGCCGAAGACCGGGCGCTGCGGCGCCCACGGCCGGTCGAATCGGCCGAAGCACCAGGCGATGCCCGACCACGAGTTGGGGTTGCAGCCGTCGACCGCCCAGCGGTTGTTGAGCCGGTCGAGGGCGGCCCAGGCCTCCTCGGGCGTGGCGCTCCACTCGATCACCTTCTTGCCCCACAGCATGCGCAGGTAGTTGTGGATGATGCCTTCGCCACGCAGCTGGCGCTGGGCGGCGTTCCACAGCTCGTCGTGGGTCTGCGCCTGCTCCAGCTGCTCGAGGGTGTAGAGGTGCTGCCGGCGGTCGGCGCGGTGTTCGTCGAAGGTCATCTGCGCCCAGGCCGGCAGGCTGGCGTAGGTGGCGTGGTCGGCGCGATGGAACGCGAAGTGGTGGCCGAGCTCGCGCCAGGTGATGATCTGGTCGAGGAAGCCCTCGACGGCCGGCGGCAGGCCCCACCAGCCGTCCTTGGACCCCGTGGCCTTCGCCATCAGGCGGTCGGGCGTCCAGCCGCTGCGCTGCCACACCGCCTGCACCACCTCGTGGGCGGAGAGGTGGCCGAGATGCAGCCATGGCGACAGGCCGCTGGATGCGCCGTCGAGCAGCACGGTGCGGTCGTCGGCGTAGCGGTCGAGGCGGTGGTCGAGGAAGTCCGCCAGCCGCGCCCGCGCCGCGACGAAACCGCCGCGCAGCGTGACCGGACCGACGCTGTGGTCGATCGGCAGACCGGCGAGGCCGCCGCCGAGCAGCGCGTCGAGCTCGGCAGCGGGTGGCAGGGCGCCGTCGGGCAGGCGCGGCAGGCGCACACCGGCGAGCGGATCTGCGGCCGGGAAGCGCCCGAGGTGCGGGGCCAGCGTCTTCTGCAGCATGCGGCGGAAGTCGACCGCGCGGTGGTGGGCGGCGGGGGTGGTGCGCAGCGGCAGCAGGCCGTTGGCGTCGACCGTCTCGACCAGGCAGGGGGCCTCGGCCGCCAGGTTGGCGACCATGCGCGGATGCACGTAGGTGGGGAACTCGTCGGCGACCACGCAGCAGGCTCGCGCCACCAGGTCGCGCAGCACGGCGGTGCCGGCGCCGCGGCGCTCCTCGACGATGGGCAGGTAGTGGGCGCGGGTGCGGGCGAAGGCGGCGCGGTTGACCGCCATGCCCTCGATGATCAGGCGGTGCAGGCGGTCGCACGACCACTGGTGGCAGATGAGCAGCGGCTTGCGCAGCCCCTGCGCCCGCTCGACCGCCCGTTCGAGGGCGTGGTTCCAGTGCGGCCGCCGGTGCGCGATCATCCAGTGCAGCACGAACTCGCCGTCGCCGCGCAGGGGGGCGCGGTTGGCGGCGGTGACGCGTTCGGCGGGGACCATGCCGGGAGGATGGCCGTGATCCGGGCCGGTGGAGGAGAAACCACTTGCCCATGTACGGTTTCTCCATGACCGCGATGCTGCCGGCATGCGCATCGCCCTCAGCGGCTCCACCGGCCTGGTCGGCTCAGCCGTCTCCGCCGCCCTGGCCGCCGAGCACGCCATCGTGCCGATCGCCAGGACCGCGGGCTTCAGCCCGCGCGATGGCGCCATCGCCTGGGACGGCCGCGAGCGTTTCGACGCCCCCGCCCTGCGCACCTGCGATGCGATCATCCACCTTGCCGGCGCCGGCATCGCCGACCGCCGTTGGAGCGCTGCCCGCCGCCAGGAGATCCGCGACAGCCGGGTCGTCGGCACCGCGGCCCTCGCTCGCCTGCTGGCTGCGGATCCCGGCCGGGCGCACACGCTCATCGTCGCCTCCGGCGCTGGATTCTACGGTGATCGCGGCGAGGCCGAGGTCGACGAGCGCAGTCCGTGCGGCAGCGGTTTTCTCGCCGCGGTGTGCCGCGATTGGGAGGCCGCCGCCGATCCGTGCCGCCCGCTGGTGCGGGTCGTGCACCTGCGGCTCGGCGTGGTGCTCGACCGGCGCGGCGGCGCCCTGGCGAAGCTGCTGACGCCAGCGCGCTTCGGCCTGGCTGGCGCGCTCGGCAGCGGCCGGCAATGGTGGCCGTGGATCGGGCGCGACGATCTCGTCGGCATCGTCCGGCATGCACTCGCGGACGCGACGTTGCATGGCGCGATCAACGCAGTGGCGCCGCAGCCGGTGCGGCAGATCGAACTCGCCCGGGCTGTGGCGGCAGCGGTGGGGCGCTGGGCCCTGGCGCCGCCGGCTCCGGCCTGGGTGCTGCGCCTCGTCCTGGGTGGCGTGGCCGATGAGGTGCTGCTGGCCTCGACCCGGGCGCTGCCAGGGCGGTTGACGCAGTGTGGATTTCTATGGGCCCTACCGGGCGTCGAGGGCGTTCTGCTCAAGCCCGAATGACTCGGCACTCCCCTGCGCTGGCCTGCGCTGGAGAACGAGAACAAGAATAGGCGAACCGGAAAAGACTGCCGGTGAAAACGGGATTGACACAAACGGTTGAAGTGCCACGTGTCCTGAAAAATGAACACTGTCGAAGGTTGATATGCAAAGGAGGTGCAATATACGCCGTGTTCACCCGTTTCCCATCGAGGAACCATATGCGCATCCTGTCCGTTTCCGCTTCCCTTCTTCTCATTGCCGCTTCGACCAACGCTGCCGAAGGTGCGGTGATCAAGGACGTCCGCCTCGGCATCACCGGCATGTCCGCCGACATCACCACCGACTGGACGGAAGACCCTGCCAGCGGTGCCTCGAACGACGGCTCCTACGATCGCGAGACCGATGGCCGCCTGCGCGTCGGGATCAGCTACGTCGCCAGCGGCGGGCAGGTCGCCCCCATCGGCCTGATCTGGGGCATCGGCATGGCCTTCGAGGCCGCCGAGTTCTCCGGTTACGATGCGTCCTGGGATGAGGAGATCACCCAGACCTGGTCCGGCGTCATCTTCGATGGCCAGCTGGGCGCGGCCTTCGCCATCAACGAGATGTTCCACCTGGAGGCCGCGGGCGTCTTCGGCTTCGGCAGCGGCGAAGTCGAGATCACCGAGCATTCGACCCTCGAATTCCCCGCCGAGTCGGCGCTGATCCTCGAGTACGGCCTGCGCTTCGGCGCGTATGCCACCCTGGACAAGTTCCAGGTGGGCCTGGAGACGGGCGTCATGTACACCCTCTACACCTGCGAATGGGATGTCGCCTCGTCGCTGGGCGGAGGCACCTATGGTGAGGACACCGAGTTCGGCGGCTCCTTCGTCGGCCTGTCGCTTGGCATCCGGCTCTGAGCCGCACCAGTTCCTGAGCAGAATCCAGCGCGCCTCCGGAGCACCTCCGGAGGCGCGTTGCGTTTCAGCCCGCTGCCGGTCGGCGCTGCAGCCGGCGCGTGCCCGCCCGGGGCGGCTCGGACGCCTGGTCGCCGCCCAGCAGCCGGGCGATGGCGTTCAGCACCTGCTCCTTGGAGTAGGGCTTGGCGATGTAGTCGTTGCAGCCGATGGCCCGGCATTTCTCGTCTTCGCCCTTGAGCGCATTGGCGGTCAAGGCGATGACCGGCACCTTGGCCAGCTTGGGATCGGCGCGCATGGCACGGGTGGCGTCGAAGCCGTTCATCACCGGCATCATCATGTCCATGAGGACCAGCCGGAAGCTTGACTTGCGCAGCAGCTCCAGCGCCACCAGCCCGTTCTCCGCGATCTCATAGGTATAGTCGGCGCGGGCGAGCAGGAAGGCGATGAGCTTCTGGTTCACCGGGTTGTCCTCGACGATGAGGATGTCCGGCATGGCGACCTCCGCAGGGCAATCTACGCCATGGTTACGGAGGCGTCAAAGACCATCGCCTCAGCAGTGGGTGCACGATGTGCGACCAGGTCTGCGATCATGGCCCCGGTCATGGGCGCCAGGAGCACGCCGTTGCGGAAATGTCCGGTGGCGATGCATAGGCCAGGACGGACCCTGCCGATCGCCGGCAATCCAGACGCGAGTCGCGGTCGCAGGCCGGTCCAGGTTTCGCAGATCCGCGTGCCGGCTAGCGCCGGCACGGCCCTACCGGCCCAGGCGGCCAGCATGGCGATGGCGGCTGGATCGTCGCTGCGCTCGAAGCCGGCCTCGACCATGGTCGCGCCGACCACCACGCTGCCATCACGGCGGCTCATCAGGTACTGGTGGCCCTCGCGTACGAAACCGGGCAGGTGGCAGGGGCCGGCCAGGCGGACCATCTGGCCTTTCACCGGGGCGCCGGCCAGGCGGGCGCCGGTAAGGGCGGCGAGTGCGGGTGTCCAGGCGCCGCTGGCCAGGATGACCTCCTCGCCGGCATGGAGGCGGCCATCGGCAGTGCGCACGGTGGTCGCTTCGATCGCTGTCACAGGTGAACCGCTGCGGTCCTCGACTCCGGCGGCGAGGCAGGCGGCGCGCAGGGGCGGCAGGACGCGGCGCGGATCGACCTGGGCTCCGGGCAGCCACAGCGCCCCGACGCCGGTCGCGGCCCCGGGACAGCCGCGGGCGTAGGCCGCCGGCGACAGCCGCAGCACATCGGTGCCGGCGGCGCGCAGCCAGCGCAGGCTGGATTCGAGACGATCGAGTTCGGCGAGGTCGGCGGCGCGGATCCAGCCGCCGCGATCGCGCCAGTCAGCGTCGGCAGGCGACAGACCGAGCTCGGCGAGGAAGCTTGGCCACCGCTCCAGTCCGGCGGCGCACAGCCGCCACAGCGGCGTCGGCTGCTCGGCCTCGTGGTGCGGGGCGAGCATGCCGGCGGCCGCCCAGCTGCTCTCGTGCGGCTCGCGCGAGGCGTCGAGCAGCACGACGCGATGGCCGTCGCGCGCCAGGTGCCAGGCGCAGGACAGGCCGATGAGTCCGGCGCCGATGACGGTGACCTGCGACATGGAGGGGCTGTATGCGGGAGGGCTGGGAGGGGAAGGGTGAACGCTGGGGGCTCAACGCGGGCTGAAGTCCTGGGCCGCTGGCAGTGGCGATGCACGTCGCTACACCCCGGCATGCCCCTGCTGGTGTGGATCGTCGACGACGCCCTGTCCAACCACCGCGCGGTTGGCGCGACGGTGCTGCAGATGCCGGAGTTCACCTGCGAGGGCTTCACCGACGGCGATGAGGCGGTGGCCGAGTTCACGCATCGTACGAAGCACGCCGCCGACCGCCTGCCGCGTCTCATCCTGATGGACTTCTATCTCGGCGGGACGCGCGGCGACGACATCACCGAGCGCATCCGCGCCGTGCATACGCCGCTGACGCCGATCATCGCCGGCTATTCGTCGGTCGCCTCGGGTAGCCGGCAGATCGTCGCCGCCGGTGGCGACATCGTGGTGCGCAAGCACACCGCCACCGACGGGACCAACCCGGACCTGCGGCTGTACCTGGAATCGCTCCTACGCATTGCGGACCGCTGAATAGGTCTATACCGACCGGGACATGCCCGACCCGACCGCCCTCGCCGCCGCCGAACTGCACACCATCCAGATCCGCGGGGCGGCCGAGCACAACCTCAAGCACGTCGACCTC
>JAIFKN010000152.1 GCA_020049615.1 bacterium
GAGCATCAGCGTCAGTAGCCTCCGGGCCGTCGTGTCGGCTCCGGCGTACTGGGCGGACCACGAACTGGCGCTGCTGCTGATGCCGATCACCCGCAGCGACAGCGAACGGCAGCTCAACCTCGACGCCCACGCAATGCCCCAGGCACAGGCCGCCGTCGCCGCCTGATACCGCAAGTTGCGGCATCTCCCCACCCATCACGCCGGCAGCACACGCTGCCGGCCAGGAACTTTCATGCCCAATCTCGATCTCTTCTCCGACATCCTCCAACCGACCCCGACGCCGCTGAACACCGTCGTCAAGCAGGTCGCTCGCTCAATCCACCACCCCGAAACTTCGAAGCCCAGCCGCGCTCCGCAGACCTCCCGCCTCGGCTTGCCGCCGACCAGACAGAATCCCTGGGCTCGCTCCGGCCGGACCCTCCTGAACACCGCCACGACGGACCCCGCCGAGGCAATGCGCCAGAGCGGATTAGACTGGTCGGTGAATAAGGTCAGCTTGAGAGTCGCCGACACGCTGGATCCCGTTCCGGACTTCTCCGCTATCCGGCGGTCCGACACTGGGAGGATCCTCGGCGTTGTCGGCCCAGACTATGAGCCCTTTCAAAACCAGGCCATGTTCGATGTGTTCACTGACCTCGCCAATGTCACCAAGGAGGAGGGTGGCCACCCCTTCATTATTGAAAGTGCTGGTAGTTTCCAGGGTGGTAAGGTCGTCTGGGCTCTGGCCCACTTCCCAGACCTCGGCATCAGAATCGGCGATGATGAGTCGAAATGCGGACTTCTCGTGAGCCAGGGGCACTCCGGCAATCGCCCGCTGCTGCTCGGACCGACAACGAAGCGGATCGTTTGCATGAACTCGCTTCGCATGGCTGAGCATCAGGTCCGCAACAACAGCCAGCTCGGGTTAGCCCCCGGCTTCATCTACAAGCACCTGGCTGGCATCCACTCCAATGTGAACCAGGCCAAGGAGGCATTCGCCTCGCTGATCCGCGACCACGCCACCACCAAGGCGGCCTGGAACCGCCTCGCCGATATCCCGCTGACCTCGAAGCTCGAAGCCGAGTTCATGGCCAGCGTGTTCGGCAAGCCTGGTCCTGACGAGACCGATCGCGCCAAGTCGCTGAGGAAGGGACGCGAGGAACGCCTGGCTGCGATCCTGGCCAGCCCGACCTCCCAAGTGAAGGGGACGAAGGACAGCCTGTTCAGCGTCATGCAGGCGGTCGTCGAGTACGCTGACCATGACCGGACGACGCGCACGGCAGAAGGTGGCGACGCCGAAGAATCCCGCTTGTTCTCGGCTACCTGGGGTAGCGGGGCAGAACTGAAGGCCAAGGCCTGGGACGCTGCCCTGGAGCTCGCTGCATGAAGTGGCTAATCCTCCTGCTCGTCTTGATCGTGCTGTTCCTCCTGGCCGGCTGCGGGGACGAACTCGCCGCAGCCAAGGCCTCGGCCTCCTTTTGGAAGACGGCCGCCATCATGGGCTGCCTGCTTGCGCTGCTGATCGGCGTCGCGATGGGGTCGAGGGACAAATCATGAGCCAGTCCTTCCTTGGTCGCCTCATGCAGTCCCTCGGCTCGTTCGAGTACCACCCGATGGAAGCGGCCCCGCCACCACGCCTGGCAGGGCTCGACCCGCTGACAGGTGCCGTCCGCGTTCTGATGTGGCGGTGTCGGCAGCTCGTATATTTTACCAGCCCCGACGGCCTGCTTCTGGGCGTCATCCGTTATGTCGGCAGGCTGGTCGCCCTGTTCGCCGTGCCACTGCTCGGGGTGGCAGGGGTGCTGCTCATGGTCCAGGTCGTGTTGGCCCAGCTCGGAGGGATCCTCACGTCGACAATTGGCGTCGGCCTGATCTTGCTCGCCGTGGCGGTGGTGGTGGGGCGTGCGGTGCGCTGATCTCAGAGCGACACGAGGTGCGTCGGATCGACCAGAGCGGCCACACGTGGACGTGGCGACCTTGACCACATGCAATTTCGTCGTAGAAAACCAGCACGAACGGGCGGCGGATTCGAACTCCACCGCTATCGGCGTCACCCGGGTCTCAGGCACCCGGTTCTGCGCCTGGTGCGCAGCGGAGCGGGTCGGCACCGCCGGGGTTTCCCCCGTGGCACGTCCTCGGCCACAACGAATCCATCAGTCCCGTAATCCATCGCCATCCGAAACTGGGTTGAGCCTTGAGCAGGCAAGTGGTCACGCACGTCGCGTGATGGCTTGGTACGCCGCCACCGGGTCTGCTTCTGGGCAAAGCCCACTCCGTCTGCCCCCGTTACTGGGATTCGCGGACGGGATGGATTCACGCCATGCCTACCACAGGCACCACGACCACCGCCGGTACGCCCGAACCGGCAACCCTCGCCGTCGCCCAATTCGCACGCGAATTGCAGTGCTCAACGAAGACGGTCCGCCGACGGGTCCAGGACGGGGTCATCCAGGCTATCCGCCTCGGACGCCTCATTCGAATTCCGAGATCCGAATTGGAGCGGATCAAGCAGCTCAAGGCTCCAAGGCCTACCGCGCCGACGAACGACAACCTTGGTGGCTCCAGTCGGCGGGATCCCCCGTGAGCGCCGTCGTCCACCAGCAGGTGTCCCACCCCGACCTCCTCACCATTGACGAGGTCGCCAACCTCCTGCGTTGCTCCGTCAAAAAGATCCGGCGGCGTGTCGAAGGCGGTGATATTCCGGCCTTCCGTCTGGCCGACCGAGGCCCCTGGCTGTTCCGCCGCGACGACGTCCTGCGTCAGCTGACGCCGGTGCCGGTCGCGTCCTCCTCCTCCTTTCCCACCGGCTCCGGTCCCTGCACCCCGCCGACGGCTGTCGACTGGGTCACGGGTCTGACCGGCGCCACCTCTCAGAAAGCATAACTCTATGGCCCGTAAGCCCTACGCGGCCTTGGGTACAGTCCAGACCCCGCATGGTGATGCCATTGTGCGGAAGGTGTGGCGAGCGACCCAAGGCACCTTCATCTTTCAGTTCGAGGGTCCGAACCTCGCCTTGCGTTGGATGTTGCCGAACTGGTCGTCCTCACGGGCATCAACCAAGGCCCAGGCAACACCACCTACACGGGTGACGTCTCCGGAAGAGGTCTCTGCCCTCTTCAACAGCATGCAGTCGGCCTGGCGGCAACGCATGCAGTCGCTGGGTAATCCGACCGCTTCGACGTTGCCGTCGGGTGCCCCGGCGCCGTACCAGACCCTTGCGCAGCTCCGCGACCTCGTCGACGCCGAGGTCGTCGGTTCGTTGCGCTCCTCGACCGTGGCCTCGTACCGCCACCAGTGGAAGGGCATCCTCGCCAAGATCCCCGACACGACGGCGGTCACCTCGGTGGATCGGACCATGATCCAGGAGGCGATCACAGACATGCTCGGCGACGGCCTCGCTGCAGCGACGGTCCGCCGCAATGTCGAAGCACTCAGCCGGCTCATGACCCGTGCCGTGGATGACGGCGTGTTGGTGGCCAACCCGGTCAGCAAGGTCCGGCTGCCCCGGTCAGCGAAGCGGGCGCCCAGGTTCCTCACCGTCGAGCAGCGGCGTGGTTTCCTGGCCACGGCGGAAGCCCACAGCCGGGATGCCTACCTGATGGTCGCTCTCGCCGTCTACCTCGGCTTACGGAAGGCCGAACTCGGAGCGTTGCGGTGGGAGGACGTCGATCTCACGCAGAAGGTTGCCACCGTCGCCAACCAGGACGACTTCACCACGAAGAACCGAAAGAATCGGGCCGTGCCGATCTGCGACGAGTTGGCGGAGATCCTGACGCCGCACGTCCGCCCCGCCGGCTACGTCCTCAAGCCCCGCTTGGTCATGAAGGCCGGCAAGCGCTATCGCTGGGAGTTCAAGAACCTGTTCGACGCCCTGATCAAGGAAGCTGGCTTGCCGGACTGGGTGACGCCGCATGTTCTGCGCCACACCTTTGCCTCGCTGGCGGCCCAGGCCGGCGTCAGCCTGTTCAAGATCGGCGCCTGGATGGGGCACTCGATGACCGAGGTGACCGAGATCTACGCTCACCTCGCGGCCTATGACGCCGACATCAACAAGATGGTCGAGGCGGAGCCTGCTGCGGCGCCGGTGGTGGGGATCACCCTAAAGCTTGTGAAGTAGGATTCAGGGGGGCGCTACGGCGCCCCCCGTCGTTCTCCTTTAGCTATCAGTCCGCAACCAGGAGGGGACTTCTGTGACGGGTTCAATCTGCGGCCTAAGTGCGGCTTATCTGCGGCTTAAGTGCGGCTTATCTGCGGCCGGAAATAGCGCCGAAAAGGAAACCCCTGCAAGGTGTTGCCTTGCAGGGGTCTATGGTGCGCGAGAGAGGACTCGAACCTCCACGCCTTTAAGGGGCGCTAGAACCTGAATCTCGCGCATGCGGGAGGGCGAACGATAGGTCGCTGTCCGGCTTGTCAACCGGTCGGCAACAGGGCCAGCTCGGCCTCGACGTCCGGGTCGGTATGGTCCTCGTGCAGGCTGCCGAGGCGGGCGAGCTGCGCCGCCTGCGCCAGGTTGGCCTTGGCCCCGTCGGCGTCGCCGGCCAGGCCGAGGACGCGGGCGGCGAGGGCGTGGGCGAGGAAGATGTCCGCGCCGTGGCTGGGTGGCTGCTGCTGCAGCTTCCACAGCGACTCGGCGACCGCGGCGTGGGCTTCGATGCGGCGCTTCAACCCGAGATAGGCGAAGCCCTTGCCGACCAGGATGCCGACCATGCCGAGCGGGTCATGGAAGGTGCGGTAGATCGCCTCGCCCTCGCAGTACTGGGCCAATGCGGCGTCATAGCGCTTCTGCCGCCGCAGCACGTCGCCGCGCCGGCGGAAGCACAGCGGGATGCCGCTGCGGTCGCCGTGGAAGCGCAGCATGGCCTCAGCGCCGGTGAACAGGGCGATGGCCTCGACCGCTTCGCCGATGCGCTCCTGCACCTGGCCCTGGTGCAGCATGGTCCAGGCCACCTGGGCGCCGAGGGCGGCGCGATGGAAGCGCCGCTCGGCTTCGGTGAACAGGTCGCTGGCGCGGTGCCAGTCGCCGGCGCGTTGCGCGGTGATGCCCTGCGAGCGCAGATCGACGCCCTCGGCGAAGAGGGCGTCGCGGTCGACCACCGGGGTGTTGTCGGACATGGCGCCCATGGTCGGCCCCCGGGTTGCCTGCTGTGCCGGTCCGGCACCATGCGGACCATGCCGGTCGCGGAATTCATCGAGCGGAGCCGCGCCAGCGGCGCCTCGCGCCTGATCGTCTCCTGGCAGGAGGAATGGGACGTCACCGACGCCCGCGGCTACGGCCCGGTCCGTCGCGCCCGTCTGCTGGCCTACGCCGGCGGCGAGGTGATCGCGGCCGACGTCCCGGGCGACCAGGTCGACCGCGACGAACTGCTCGGCCAGCTGCGCGCCAGCGGACTGCCCGTTGAAGTGGTGAGGCACAACCGTGCATGAGGCCTGGCCCCCAAGACAGCCGCACGGGAGTGCGGCGCTCCCTGGTTGCGACTTTTGCGATACCCCTTGGACTTCGGTGCCCAAACAGGGGCTGGAGCCGGCGTCGCCGACGCCATCCTGGCAACCCCGCCCAAGGAGCTGCCCATGACCGACCTCTTCCGCCTCGATGGTGAGACCGCCGTCGTCATCGGCGCCACCGGTGTGCTCGGTGGCGGCCTCGCCCGCGGGCTCGCCGCCGCCGGCGCCCGCGTCGCCGTCCTCGGCCGCAACGCCGACCGCGGCAAGGCCTGCGTCGATGCGATCACCAAGGCCGGCGGACAGGCCCGCTTCTTCTCGTGCGACGCCTGCGACGCGGCCAGCCTGGCCAAGGCCAGGGACGAGATCACCC
>JAIFKN010000166.1 GCA_020049615.1 bacterium
GAAGGCATGCAGCCCGACCAGGTGCAGGAGTTCGTGCCCATCCCGATGACCATCAGCACGGCGATGTACGTCACCGGCCTCGACCCGTTCACCATGCAGCCGCTGGCGGTGGCGCGCGGCGACCGCGAGCGGCGCATGCAGAAGGCGCTGATCCATGCCGGCAAGCCGGAGAACCGCAAGCTGGTGGTCGAGGCGCTGACCAAGGTGGGGCGCATGGACCTCGCCGACCGCCTGCTCGCCGGCGGCCTGGCGCCGAGCGGCCATCTCGAGGCCCGCCAGCGAAAAGGCGGCTACGTCGGTCCGGCGCTGGACGAGGTGATCGACGAGGACGAGTCGCGCATGGACGACCACGACGGCCACTTCCCCGAACCCGGCGCGCAGAACGTCAAGCTGGCCTGCGGCACGCAGGTCCCGCGCAAGCTGGCCGAGGCAGCACAACGCGGGGGATTCGATGTCAGCTGGAAGGGCAGAAAGAAGACGGCAACCGTGAAGCCTTTGCGACCCGGAAACCGCCGCAGGTGAAATTGGCTCTGCTGCGCACCAGCCGCCCGTCCAGCTTCACCAAACCGGATCCCACTCCACCACCATGCCTGAACTTTTTCCATCTAGGCACAACGCCCAATTGCCTTCGGCGGCGAGGCCGATCCGTCCCGCATCGCGCGGCAGGGCCGAGTATCCACGGTAGCGCGCGGCAGGTATCTGCGCAATGAAGCGAGGCACGGCACCGTCATCGTCGGTGACCCGGCCATCATGCAGTTGCAGGCCCAGCCAGAGCGGCCGGTCGAAGATCGCGGCCTTGGACAAGGTGTTGTTCGCGGACGCGCTCAGCGGCACGGCCAGCCGTCCCCCCGAGGCCTCGGCCAGCCCCTTGGCGGTCTCGGCATCGATCAGTTCGGGCGGGAAATAGACCGCGAGCAGCCGACCATCCAGCAGCTTCGCTTGGCGGCGCAGGGGTTCGAGGTCACCGCGCCGATGCGCCTGGATCGAAGCCGCCTGCCAGACCAGGTCCGGTCGTCCGAGCCGCCGTCCGGAGGCGATCAGGGATTCACAGGTGGTGTCATCAAGCGGATTGCCGACCACCAGCATCTGCGTTGGAGGACGGGTGGCCAGTTCACCCAGATCGGTCAGGGCATTGCCGCGCAGGTCGAGACGCTCCAGCGGCAGATCGGCCAAGACAGGATCTATCTGACGCAAACCGCAACCGCGGAGCATGAGTGATCGCAGACCGGAAGCGAGGCGCAGGCCTGTAATTCCGCTCAACTGGCAGCCGGAAAGCGTGAGCTCCTTCAGTTCCGGCGCCACGACGTCCGGCCAGTCACGGAGTCCACTCCCCTGCGCGAACAAAGTATTCAGACGAGGAAGGAGCCGGGCCAGGGCGATGGGGTCTGCCGCCTTCAGTTCGCGGATATCCAGGCGACGCAGAGCAGGCAGATCGAGAGTGGCGAGATCGACTTCGGAGCAGCGCGCCAGATGCAGGTCCTCGATGGGCAATCCGCGCAGCGGGGTGAGGTCGCGCACCGGCGTGGCGCTGAGATCGAGTCGGGTCAGCCGGCTGGCCCCGGCCAGCAGCGACAGATCGGCGATCCGGGTTTCGGCGATCGCCAGATAGCGCAACTCGCCCAACGGCAGACCGGCCAGGTCGGCGACCGGGTTGCCGCCCGGACGCGGTTCGCTGGGGTTCAATTGGCGGAGGCTATCCGACCCCTCTACATATGTACCCACCACCAGTTCCTGGATGCCGGGTGGAAGGCCGGCCAGTGAGGCGATCTCGTTGCGCGACACGGTCAGGTTGCGCAGTTGCGTCATACCAGCCAGCGGGCGCAGGTCGGAGATGGCGTTGTCCCCAATGTACAGCCCGGTCAGTCCGGACATCCCACGCAATGGAGACAGGTCGGATATGGCATTGCGTCCGGCTTCGATCCGCAAGCTCCCGCTGCGCTGGAGCGGCGACAGATCGGTGATGGCGTTACCCTGGATCATGACCATCCAGGCTCGACGCCCGGCGATCGGCGAGAGGTCGGTGATCCCCATTTCGCCCAGGGCCAGGGTGCCGGTGTCCGGGGCCCTGGCGAGCAGCGCCAGCACCTCGTCGCCACACGGACGATCGACCTGCCAGATGCGGTCGGCGAGGAAGCCGAGCACGGGATTGAGCTCTGGCCGTCGGGCCACCAGGTCCAGCGCCACCCCAAGCGCACGCGAGGACTGGCCCGCTGACCACAGGGCCTTGGCGCGGATGCGATCAGCATGATCGACGACATCGCTGTCCTCGTGCGCGCTGATCTCGCGGTAGAGCGCCTCCTGCTGCGGACCGTCGGGCCCTTCGAGGCAGGCCACCGCATAGGTGCGCAGCAACGCCTTCGCACCCAGGGCGGTACCTTGGTGATCGGTGGCGAGCAGGCGATACTCGCCGAGGGCCTGGTCACGCAGGCCGTGGCGCAACAGGCTGTCCGGACCGACCAGCGGCGAGACCAGCTCGGCTTTGGCCAGACGCTCGATGCGCAGATGGCGGAAGCGGGTCGAAGCCGCAAAGCAACGCAGCCCGATCCCACGGTGGTCGGCGCCGCCAAGGGCCTGCGGTTCATCGAGGATCACCGGGCGGGCACCGGCGATGCTCACGCTCATGTGCGTATCGACCACCTCGACCGTCAGCGAAAGGGAATAGCCGGCTCCGGCCGGTCGCTCCAGCAGATAGCCGGGGTTCAAGGGCAGCGCCCCGGGTCGACCGAGATAGGAGGCGGCAAGCGTCAGATATTCCGCCCCGGATGATGCCTTGATCGCCCACCCAGCAGGATGGTGCCACCAGTCAACCGGCTTCACCCGCGGCGCGTCGATGACGATCTCCAGGGCGTCCGGCACCGGCATGTCGACCTCGAGCTCCAGACGCGAACCGCCACGCAACCCCGGCATGTCGATCCACCACCAGCCCGCGAGCCCACGCCTGCCCCGGTCACCCGGCAGCACGGGCGGCAAGCCGTTGGCGTCGGTCGGCGGCGACTCAGCCAACGGTTCGAGCGTGCCATCAAGGGCGCGCATCGATGGCGGCGGGGCCCCGTGGATGAAGTCGGCATCCGCCACCACGGTCCACGTCGCCCAGCGGCGGATCTGCTCCACCCCGGCATAGGCGAGGAAACCGAGCGCAAGCAGGATCAGGGCGGCACCAAGCGTCCAGGGCAGCGGATGGCGACGGGCGCGGCGGTGGATGCGGCCGATGATGCCAGGCAGCCGGACGCGCACCTGGCGCCCGGCGGCGAACGCCTCGAGATCGGCGGCGAGGGCATCGAGATCCTGGTAGCGATCGGCCGGATCACGCTGCAGACAGCGCAAGGCGATGCGTTCGAGGTCCTTGGGGATGCCCTTGGCATGTACGGAGGGCCGCGCCACCTCGGTCTCATTGATGGCGGTGAAGATCTCGTGCGTGCTCGGACCCTCGAAGGGCGGATGGCCGGTCAGGGCGTGGTACAGCGCCCCCCCCATGCCCCAGACGTCCGAGCGGGGCGTGACCAGGCCCTTGGTTCCCAGGGTCTGCTCCGGCGACATGTAGGGAGGGGTACCCACCGTCGATCCGGAAACGGTCAGGACCTCATCGGAGGAGAGGTCGCGGGCCAGGCCGAAGTCCATGATCACCGGCGAACCGTCAGCCAGCACCATGATGTTCGCCGGGTTGATGTCGCGGTGGATGATGCCCTGGCGATGGGCATGGGCGACAGCGCGGGCGGTCTGGGCGAGCAGGTCGGCGATGCGGATCCACGACGGCTTCTCCTCGGCCATCCAGACATGCAGCGGACGACCGTCGATGAAATCCATCACGAACCAGGACACGGAACTGTCCTGACCGAAGTCGCGCAGGCGGCAGAGGTGCGGATGCCGCAGGCGCAGCAGCGCCGCGATCTCAGCCATGAACCGGCGGCGCTCCTCGTCGGAGGCGTATTTCCCCGACGAGATGATCTTGATCGCGAGTCGGGCCTCGGAGCCGTCGCGACGGCACTCGTAGACCGTGCCCATGCCGCCGCGTCCGACACGCTGGAGGATGGTGTAGCCGGCCACACGCGGGCGCTGCGCCGGGTCGGACTGGCTCCAGCCCTCGACCGGCTTATCCCCGAACTGGGCGTCCATCCAGGCCCGGCTGCGGTCGGATAGCAGATCTTCCACGAACGGCATCGCGCCATCCGCCCCCGCCTTGCCGCTGCCGCTCGCCTCGCTCATCCCCCTCAATCGTCGGCTGCCTGGCCCGATTAGCTAGTCCCTGCATGACTGCTCAGGGGCTCCGCCCCTGCGGCCCTGCGGGCCTGTCCCCGCTGCCTGTGTCGCAGCTCGGTTTCGTTCCGAAACCGCGGGCGGATGCGCCCACCGCCGCTCGGCGGCAGCCCCATCGCTGCGCGACGGGGCCCCCGGCCTGAGTTGTTACGTCCCTGCATGGAATCGAAACGTCTGTTCGTGGAGCGACAACGCAGACCAGGTCACGACACCCGGTCTAGGCCGTAACCTACGTACCCGTCGGAAGCCCGGGATTGCCACGGTGGTCGGCGCCGGGATGCTGCGCCCGCACCCTGAACATCATCCCTGCCTCCGCACCTGATCTAACCATGGACGCTCCTGCCCTGACCGACTGCCTGCCCGACCTGGGGATCCGGTGACTCCCATCGACGTCAGACCCCAGACGCAGCTGTCGTTGGCGCGGACATTCAACCTCTGCCTCAAGGGCATCCGCCACCGCCTGTTCCGCTCGCTGTTGACCACCACCGTGGTCGTCCTGGCGGTCGCGTTCTTCATGGTGCTGCTGGCGGATAGCGTGATCGCCCGGTCGGTCGGCAGCGGTGTCCGCGCAGAACTCCGCGAGTTGCGCCGGCCCGCCGCCAACCTCGACCTGTGGTACGGCAAACCCAGTCCGGCGATCCTGGCGCGTCGGCTGGCCGATCCGGAAGCCCCCCTTCCGGCCTATGCCGGCATCGCCGGGTGGTCCGCCAGCCGGCTGGAGACACTGGCTGTCGCCTGCCGACGCGAACATGGCCTCCTCGCCTGGATCGAGGAGCAGGACGCCGGTACGCGCTCGATCCTGCTCGGCGTCGAGCACGCGGACGAGGCGTTCGCCCGTCTGGCCGACGCGGAGGGTTGGCGGCACTTCGCGATCGAGTCGGCAGCCATGCGCTCGCTGCACCTGCCCATGCCGCTGGATGAGATCCGCGCCTGCGCCATTGCCGCGCCAGCCACCGCCGCCGCCTGCGCCGAACTCGCCCGCGACTGGCACGCCAGCATCGACCGGTTGGCCGCTGCGCTCGTCGCTGCCGGGGCCGGCGACGGTCCGGCCGCCTGGACGGCCTGGATCGCCGAGGCCGATGGCGCCCGCCTTGAGGTGGTGGCAGCTCTGCTGGACCGCCATGGATTCGGATCACTGCATCCGCTGCAGGTCATTGCAGGCCTGCAGCCGGGACTTCGCCTGGAAAGCCGTCGCGACGCCGTGGTCGCGCGACTCAAGAGCGACGATGGCCGGGCGGCCTGGCTCAAGGCCTTCGCCAGTCAGGGCGGTATCGACGAGAAGCTGCTGCGTATCGCCGACAAACGCGCTGACGCGGTGCTGCAAGGCACGGCCACCTCCGAGGAGCGCGCCGCCATAGCCGACTCGGTGGTCCGCGAACGGGATCTGGTCGCCAAGGAGGGCCGCCTTGCGGGCAAGGTCGGCGAGGCCGGAGCCCTCGTCTCCCTGCGTCAGGGCTTCCTCATCGCCATCAGCCTGGTCGTCTGCATGGTCGGCATCGCCAACGCCATGCTGATGTCGATCACCGAGCGTTTCCGCGAGATCGCAACGATGAAGTGCCTGGGCGCCACCGACGGCTACATCCTCACGCAGTTTCTCATGGAGGCGGGCATCCAGGGCGCCGCTGGCGGCGCCATAGGCACGGCGATAGGCGCACTCTTCTCGCTGTTCACCGGGGCCTGGCTGTACGGATCCCATCTGGTGTGGCATCTCCCGATCCTCGCTCTGCTGGTCGCCGGCATCGTCTCTGTCATCATCGGCCTGCTGCTGGCGACCCTGGCATCGATCTACCCGTCGTGGCTGGCCTCGCGCATGGCCCCGATGGAAGCGATGAGGGTGGAATGAGCAGCATTGCACCAGGCTTCAGGCTTCAGGC
>JAIFKN010000011.1 GCA_020049615.1 bacterium
GCCGGATCAGGCGGTAGCCGCCGATCTGCTTCTTGACGTGGGCGCCGCCCTCGGTGCGCGCCCGCTCGTCCTTGAGGATGCGCTTGAGCGCCTTGCTCAGCCGGTCGGCGGTGGTCGCGTCGATGGTCGCATCCTCGACCAGGACATCAGCCAGGGGCCGTTTGGACTCCTTGGCCTTGTCCATGGCGATATCGAACTGGTCCGGCGTGATCAGCCGGCCTTCGATGGCCAGCTGGCCGTAGCGGAAGTCCTCATCGAGGCCGCTGACGTTGTGGTTGGTCGTCGCCATGGCGCTGCCTGACCACGCTAGAGCACCCCGACCCCACCGCCAAGGGTGTGGAAACCGGCAGAGGGGTCGGGCATGACACACGTGCATTGCCCCGGGCTTCAGGCTTCAGGCCTCAGGCCTCAGGTCCATCGCCCCCAAGACATCGAAACGGGCCCTTGCCTCAGGCTGCGCGTCCTCAAGCCTCAAGCCTCAAGCCTCAAGCCTTTGGACGAACGCCATGACCGACAGCTTCCTCCCCTCCCACGAATGGGCCCGCGCCGATGGCGCGCTGGTCACCGTCGGCTTGTCGGCCTTCGCCGCCGGCGAAGTCGGGGATGTCATCCACGTCGGCCTGCCCAAGGTCGGCGCGGCCGTGACCCGCGGCATCCCCTGTGCCGAGATCGAGTCGGTGAAGTCGGTCAACGACTACTACAGCCCCCTCGACGGCACTGTGGCCGAGGTCAACGGGGCGCTCGGCGACCATCCCGAACTGGTCAACCAGGATCCAGGCGGCAAGGGCTGGTTCGCCAAGATCAAGCCGGCCAAGGCGACCTGGGCCGACGGCCTGCTGAGCGCGGAGCAATACCAGGCCAGCCTGAAGAAGTAGGGCCAGCGCATCCCATGCCCCACCGCATCGGGCTCGGCTTCGATATCCATCGGCTCGAGTCCGATCCGGGGCCGGATGCCGGGGTCATGCTCGGCGGGGTGCACGTACCCTGCCCGTGGCGGGTGATCGCGCACAGCGATGGCGATGTCGTGCTGCACGCGCTCTGCGACGCGCTGCTCGGCGCGGTGGCGGCGGGCGACCTCGGCGAGCACTTCCCCGACCACGACCCGTCGCACCGCGGCCGCGATTCGGCCTGGTTCGTCGAACGCGTCCTCGCCCTGCCGCAGCTGGCCGTCTGGCGCCTGGGCAACATCGACGTCAACATCATCGCCGAGACCCCCCGGCTGATGCCTCACAAACCGGCGATCCGCGCCCGCGTCGCGGCGATCCTGCGCCTGCCGGCCGACGCCGTGTCGATCAAGGCGCGCAGCCATGAAGGCGTCGACGCCGTGGGTGAAAAACGGGCCATCGTCGCGCAGGCCGCGGTGCTGCTGGAACGCTAGCAGGCTGCGGGAACACGCAGCCTGCCAGCCTTGCGATCCTGCGGGGCGGCCTGCGGTCGCTGTTTTCCCGAAGAATCGCAACGATGCTGTTGCCACAGGGGGGCCGACGCCCCCTGCGCCACCACTGGCAACGAACGGCGGCGGGGCACCATCCGTACAACCGCCTGCCGCACATGCCCGAGCTCCCCTTCCTCCATCCTGCACTGCTCGGCCTCGGCGTCGCCGGCGGACTGGCCTGGAGCGCGTTGGCCCCGCTGCGCCTGGCCGGCCCGTGGGCGGCCCTCGCGGCCGGCGTGCTGGTGGCGGCGACCGCCGCCCTGGCGGGCTGGGTTCCATGGCTGGGACAGCTGCGGCTGACCGCCTACGCCGCCTTCCTCGGCCTCGGCTTCCTCGTGGGCTGGTGGCTGACCCGTCGCCGGGCGCGCACCGTCGGCATCAGCGACGACCACGTCCGCATCCAGATCGCCATCGCCGCGATCGGCGGCATCCTCGGCGCCCGGCTGTGGTACGTGGTCGAGTACCGGGCGGAATTCCCCTCGCCGCTCGGCGACTTCGCCGGCTGGCTGACCCTGGCCGCCGATCTCGACCGCGGCGGCGCGGTGTGGTTCGGCGGCCTGCTCGTCGCCGCCGTCGCCATGGTCCTGCACACCAGGCGCAGCGGCGTGCCGCTGCTGCGCTGGGCGGACTGCGCCGGCCCGGCGGTGCTCGCGGCCCTCGCCATCGGGCGCGTCGGCTGCTTCGCCAATGGCTGCTGCTATGGCCGGGCCTGCGAACTGCCCTGGGCGGTGGCCCATCATGGCGTCCATGTCCATCCCACCCAGCTGTACGAAAGCCTCGCCTGCGCCGTGCTGGCGACGCTGATCCTGCGCGTCCCGCCCGGCCACGGCGCCGCCGCCGGCTGGTCGCTGATCGGCTATGCCATCTGGCGCTTCCTCAACGAGACCTTGCGCGGCGACTACGATGCGAAGCTCGGCGTGGGCTTCTCGCTGTCGCCGTTCAGCCTGACCAGCGCGCAGTGGTTCGCCGTGCCGCTGGCGCTGCTCGGCGGCTGGCTGGTGTGGCGGGCGGGACGCGTCCCACGGGAGGTCGGCGATGGACGCTGACCAGCTGAAGCTGCTGCTGCGCCAGCGCTCCGAGGCCCTGGCGCCCAATGCGACCGTGATCGACCGGGCCCTGGCGCGCTGCGCCCGCATCGGCGTGCGCCAGTCGGCGGCGAGCGGACGGCAGAGCTCCTCGAGCCTGGTGACGGCGGCGGCCACCGTGCTGTCGCAGGCGCCGACTCCAGCCAGCCAGCAGCCGGCGGCCAGCGACCAGCCGATCCAACCGGTGACCATCCCCAGCCTGAGCGCCGCCCCGGCCGAACCGGTGCCGGCCGGCCAGCTGGCGCCGGGGCGCATCATCGCCGGCTACCGCATCGAGGGTCTGCTCGGCAAGGGCGGCATGGGGGCGGTCTACCGCGCCACCCAGCTGTCGATGAACCGGCCGGTGGCGTTCAAGGTGCTGGCGGCGCGCCTGGCCGGCGATCCCACCTTCGTCGGGCGCTTCCGCCGCGAGGCGCGCGCCGCCGGCCGCCTGCACCATCCCAACCTGGTGACCGTGCACGATTCCGGCGAAGCCGACGGGCTGGTGTTCTTCAGCATGGAGCTGGTCGAGGGCCGGTCGCTGAAGGCGGTGCTCAAGGAGCGCGGCCGGCTGCCGCCCGAGGAGGCGCTGCACCTGATGCGGCAGGCGCTGGAGGCGCTGGCCTACGCCCACGGCAAGGGCGTGGTCCACCGCGACATCAAGCCCGACAACCTCATGGTCATGGCCAACGGCCAGATCAAGGTCGCCGACCTCGGCCTGTCGCGCATCGACGAGGGCGGCGACGGCGCCGCGACCAATCTGTTCGAGACCTCGGCCGGCTCGTTCATGGGCTCGCCGCACTACATGGCCCCGGAGCAGGGCCGCGACGCCCACTCGGCGGACCAGCGCAGCGACCTCTACTCGGTCGGCGCCACGCTCTACCACCTGCTCTGCGGCCGGCCGCCGTTCAACGGCACCACGGCGATGGAGGTGCTGATCGCCGCCCAGGAGCATCCGCTGACCTGGCCGGAGTCGCCGCCGCCGGCGCCGCTGCGCGGGCTGATCGCCAACCTGCTGGAGAAGGATCCGGCCAGGCGCCCGACCGACGCCCAGGCTGCGATTGCCGCCGTCGACCGCCTGCTGATCCCGCAGGGCGGCGCTCAGCCAGTACCGCACCGCCGCTCGTGGCGTGGAGCGCTGCTGACCGCCACCATCCTCATCGCCACCACCCTGCTCCTGCTGCTCGCCTTCGAGCGGGTGCGCGAGAACGCCCGCGAGCGGGCCTGGCGCGAGACCCTGGCGGCGGCCGAGTCGACGGCCGGCGACAAGCGCTTCGCCGAGGCGCTCGAGCAGCTGCACCGCGCCCGACCGCTGCACCGCGACGGCTCGCCGCGCGCCATCGCCTGCGATGCGGCCATCATCCGCCTCACCCAGGCGTGGGACGGCTGGGCGGCGCCGCAGGTCGCGGGCATCGAGCGGGCGGTGCGCGAGCACCTCGCCGCCGGCCGCTACTCGGAGGCGATCAGCACCCTGCGCAAGGTCCCGGACACCTGGCGCAGCCCGGCAGCGGAGCCGAAGCTCGAGGCGCTGCAGACATCCTGGGAGGAGGCGGTGGCGCGCGATGCCGAGCGGCCGGAATCGCCGTCCCGCGGGCTGCTCGACGACCTGCGCGAGCGCCGGCTCGAGGCCTGGCGCAAGGTCAAGGCCGAACCGCCCGAGGCGATGCGGCTGAACGAGGGCGTGGCCCTGTTCAGCGGCAGCGGACGCGGCCGGTTGCCGCCGCAGGGCCTGGGCCACGGCCCGCTCGCCTTGCGGCTGACTTGGCGCGGCACGGTGCCAGCCGAGGCGTCGTGGCGGCTGAGCGTCGGGAGCGTCGCATTCATCATGCGCGGTGGCTTGGCGGAACTGGCGGGCCAGCCGCTGGTCCGCGGCGAGGACGGAGCCTACGCCCTCGTCCTGGCCAGACGCGGCGATGGGCTGGTGCTGATGGCGCGCGGCCGCACCGGGCCGCTGTTCCAGCCCGTGACGGGAGAACCGGCGCTGGAGTGGTCGCTGGGGACGGCCGAAGTCGAGGCTACACTGGGCCGACGGTAGGCTGCTGCTCAGGGGCTTCGCCCCCGCGGCCCTGGCCCATCATATCAGCCCACCGCCGCTCGGCGGCAGCCCAGAGCTTACCCGTGCGCCTCGGCGATGGCGCGTGCCGCCTCGTCCTTGCCCAGCCAGGCGTCGATCGCCCAGTGCACCGCGTAGAGCAGCGGCGTGATCGCCACCGCGATGGCGAACTTGTAGATGTAGTTGGTCATGGAGACGCCGAAGGCCTCGCCCGGCTTCATCGCGAACAGGTTGTCGCCGCCGGCGATCCATGGGATGACGACGAAGGCGAGGTAGATGACGACGAAGGTGTCGATCAGCTGGCTGACCACCGTGCTGCCCTGGGCGCGCAGCCAGAGCATGCGCCCGCCGGTCCGGGCGCGCAGCCAGGCGAAGACCGAGACATCGACGAGCTGCCCGACGGCGAAGGCGCACAGGCTGGCGACGACGATGGCCCAGCTCTGGCCGAGGGCGGTGGCGAAGGCGGCGTTGAACGGCTCGTTCACCCCGCCGCTGGCGAAGTCATGGGCGTCGACGTGGATTGCCGCCTGCACCACCGGGATCAGCGCCAGGTTCACCGCGATGGCGAGGAAGGTCAGCGTGCGCACCGCGCGCTTGCCGTAGTACTCGTTGACGATGTCGGTGATGATGAAGGTCAGCGGGAAGGCGATGATGCCGGTGGTGGCGACGAACAGGCTGCCATTGAGCCCGAACGACGACGGCCCCAGGCCGAACAGGCTGAAGTGGAAGAGCTTGGCCCCGATCAGCTCGACCGCGACGAAGAAGCCGACGAAGAAGCCGCAGAGGATGAGCAGCAGCAGTTGGCGGCGTGGCATCGTGGTGGTGTCGCGTTCGCGACCGCCCGGCGCAAGCGGCGCCTTTGCAACTCCGGACGCCGGGGTATCCCGGTCCGCAGATGGCCATCCTCGCCGCGCTGATCGCCGGACTCGTCGCCGGCTGGGCCTTCGCCCGCGGGCGCGCGGGACGGCTGGCGTATGGCGGACTGGCCGGACTGCTTGGCGCCGGCGCCGCGGCGGTGGTCGCCGCCCTGGCCGGGGACGAGCCATTCGTCGGCGCCGCGCTGGGCATCGCGGCAGGGGCGCTGGTGGTCAGGGCTGGCCAGCAGCCCGTAACCAGCAGCCAACGAGCAGCGGCCAGCAGTCCGCTCCCGCCCATCCTCCTCGCCCTCCTCCTCCTCCGCCTCGGCGTCGCGCTCGGCGGCGGCCTGCCGCTGGCGCCGGACGAGGCGCAGTACTGGGACTGGTCGCGCAGCCCCGATCTCGCGTACTACTCCAAGCCCGGCGGCATCGCCTGGCTGCTCGCCGGCTGGTGCGCCATCGCCGGCGACTCGCTGATCGCGTTGCGCCTGCTCGGCCTGGCCCTGGCCGCCGCGACCCTGGCGCTGGCCTGGCGCCTGGCGCGCAGCGCCGGAGCCGATCCGTGGCTGGCCACCGCGCTCGCCGCCCTGCTGCCGCTGCATGCGCTAAGCGCCGGCCTGGTCACCACCGACGTGCCGCTCAGCCTGTGCTGGACCGCCTTCCTGCTCGTGCTGCTGCGCACGCCCGCCGCGGGCCGGACCGCCGCATGGTGGCACGCGCCGGCGCTGGGCGGCCTGCTCGCGGCCGGACTCAACGCCAAGTACGCCATGCTCTACGCGCCGCTCGCCCTGCTGCCGGCCCTGGCCCTGCCGCAGGCCCGCGCCTGGCTGCGCACGCCGGCGCCGTGGCTGGCGCTGGCCATCGGCCTGCTCGGCCTGCTGCCCGTGCTGCTGTGGAATGCCAGCAACGACTGGGTCGGATTCCTGCACCTCGCTGGCCAGGGCGGCGCCGGCAAGGACTTCGCGCTGCGGCCGGAACGGCTGCTCGAGTTCGCCGGCGGGCAGCTCGCGGTCGCCCTGCCGGTATCGCTGCTGCTGCCGTGGGCGGTGGCCTGGGCCTGGCGCGGCCGGCACGAGCGTCCGGCGCCGTGGCTGCTCGCCGGGGCGGCGCTGACGCCGCTGGCGGTGCTGCTGCTGGTCAGCCTGCAGACCAAGGTGCAGCCGAACTGGCCGGCGCTGGCGTGGATCCCGGCCGCCGTCGTGGTGGCGCTGTGGCTCGCCGCCGCGCCGCGTCGGGCGCGCCAGGTCGCGGGCTGGGGTGCCGGCCTGGCCCTGCTTGCCGCCGTCCTGGTCGCCGCCGCCCCGACCCTGCGCGAGCGCTTCCCGACCCTGCCGGCGAGCGTGCCCGAACGCAAGCTCGCCGGCTGGGACGAGCTCGCCGAGGCGGTCGACCGCCTGACCGCCCTGCAACCGGAGCGCACCGTGACGCTGACCACCGGCTATGACGTCGCCGCCGAGCTGGCCTGGCACAACCGCCACCTGCCGCGACCGCTGTGCGCCAACGTCGGCCGGCGCATGAACCAGTACGACCTGTGGGAGCGTCTCGACGCCTCCCGCACCGGCTGGGACGCGGTGTTCGCGTGCGAGCTCGACCGCGATGACCGGCTCGATGGCGACCTGCTGTCGCGCCTGCCGCTTGGCCTGCGCGACGACTTCGCCGGGGTGGGGGCGGCGCAGCTGGTGCGCGTGACGCGCGGCACGGTCTGGCGCACCTTCCTGGCAGTGCGCCTGACCGGGTTCGACGGTTCGCTCGACTGCGCGCGGAAGCCGGCCTCCTGGTGACGGCAGGGGCTCGCCGGCATGCGCATGCTCGACAGGCGCCGCTGGCCGGCAGCATGCCGGCCTCCGAAAGGACGCTCCCATGCGCCTCGCCCCGCCCTTTTCCGATCACGCCGTGCTGCAGCGCGACCAAGCCATCCCGGTGTGGGGCCGCACCGGACCAGGGCAGGAGGTCACCGTCACGCTCGGCGGGCGTACCGCGCGCGTCAACGCCGGTCCCGACGGCGCCTGGCTGGTGCGCCTGCCTCCCCTGCCGGCAGGGGGTCCGCACGAACTGGTCGCGCGCAGCGACTCGGGCGAGGCGCGCCTGCGCGATGTGCTGATCGGCGATGTGTGGATCTGCTCCGGCCAGTCGAACATGGAATGGAAGCTCTCGCAGACCCCGCAGGGCCAGGGCGAGGCCGAGAGCCATCTGCCCGGCATCCGCCTGCTCACCGTCGCCACCCCGGCCCGGCTCGGCCGCCAGACCGCCATCGACAGCGTCTGGCAGGTCGCCAGCCAGGCGACGCTGGCCGCCTTCTCCGCCGTCGGCGTCTGGTTCGGCCGCGCCCTCCACGCCCGCCTGGGCGTACCCATCGGCCTGATCTGCAACGCCTGGGGCGGCACCCGCGTGCAGGCCTGGATGAGCCGCGAGGCGCTGATGCGCGATCCGATCGGCATTGACGAGGTGCGCGGGTACGAGGGCTTCGCCTATGCCCCGAGCCCTCCTGGCGCGCCCATGACCCAGGCCGAGTGGGAGGCGCAGATGCGCAAGCGCGACAGCGTCAACCAGGGGCTGACCGACGGCTGGGCCACCGCCGGCTTCGATGACTCGGCGTGGAAGACCATGCCGGTGCCGTCGCGCTGGCAGGAGCACGGGCACGCCGGCAGCGGCGTCTTCTGGTTCCGCCGTTCGGTCGCCATCCCGGCGGCCTGGCAGGGTCGCGAACTGGAGCTGCGCATCGGCGCGGTGGACAAGCACGACGACACCTACATCGACGGCGAACGGGTCGGCGGCCTGTCCTGGGACGACGGTGCCAACACCTGGTGCCAGGCGCGCGAGTACCGTGTGCCGGGACGTCTGGTCGTCAGCAAGCAGCTGACCATCGCGGTCCGGGCCCGCTCGCACATCTACCATGGCGGCCTGATCGGCCCGCAGCAGGAGATGCGCCTCCACCCGGTCGGCGAGCCGCAGTCGGCGATCCCGCTGCACGGCGTCTGGCGCTATGCCATCGAGCAGGACTGGGGCGTGAGCACCGCACCGGTGGTGCAGCTGGCCCCGGGCAGCCCCAATGCGCCCTTCACCCTGTTCGACAGCCGCCTCGCCCCGCTGATCCCCTACGGCATCCGCGGCGCGATCTGGTACCAGGGCGAGAGCAACGCCGGCGAGCCGGCGGTCTACCGCCGGCTCCTGCCGCTGATGATCGAGGACTGGCGCCGCGCCTTCGGCCAGGGCGACTTTCCCTTCCTGCAGGTGCAGCTGGCCAACTACATGGCCGTCTCCGACCAGCCGCGGCAGAGCAGCTGGGCCGAACTGCGCGACGTGCAGCGCGCCGTCGCATTGGCGGATCCCAACGGCGGCTTCGCCGTCGCCATCGACGTCGGCGAAGCCAAGGACATCCACCCCACCGACAAGAAGTCGGTCGGCGACCGCCTGGCCCGCTGGGCCCTGTCGACGCACTATGGCCTGGGTGGCGCACCCTGCGGCCCGCTGTTCGACAGCCTGACGGTCGAGGCCGGCGGGCGCCTGCGCTGCCGCTTCCGCCACGGCGCGGGATTGCGCACCAGGGACGGCAGGGCGCCGAGCCAGGTGGCCATCGCCGGGATCGACCGCGCCTTCGTCTGGGCCGTCTGCCAGATCGAGGACGACACCCTGGTGGTCTGGAGTCCCCAGGTCGCCAAGCCGACCGCGGTGCGCTACGCCTGGGCCGACAATCCTGAAGGCTGCAATCTGGTCGGCAGCGATGGCGCACCGGCTGCTCCGTTCCGCTCCGATAGCTGGTAGCCGGGTTCGCACCGTAGCGACCGTTCCTCCGGACCAGCGCTCTCAGCGCCAGGCCGTCAGAGGCCTCCCGGACGCTCGTGGGTCGGCAGACGGGCGCGTGCCAGGCGCTGGAACTGGCGCGGCGACAGGCCGGTACGGGCACGGAACAGACGCGAGAAGTGCTTGGGATCGCCCCCGCCTACGCTGCGTGCAACGCTGGCGACGCTATCGGTCAGCAGTTCGCGTCGAGCCCGGTCGATGCGCGCCTGGATGCGATAGGCCTTCGGCGCGACCCCGACCGCGGCGGTGAAGGACTTGCGGAAGCGCTGACCATCCAGGCCAAGACGGCGCGCTGCGACCGTCATCGGCAGATCGGACTCGAGGTCTTCGACCAGCAGGCGCTTGGCCGCATCGAGCCACGATGGGCCTGGCGGAACTTCGATGACGCAGGCCTGGGACAGCAGCACGGCGAGGCGTTCGAGCGCCGTCACCCACAGGGCGGAAGCGTGCACCTCGGGAATCGGAGCAAGACCGGCGAGGAAGGCGAACTGGCGCTCGGCCCGCTGCGGATCGGCCAGTTGGCGCACCGGTCGCGCCGTATCGACCAGGCCGAGTCCGCGCAGGTGCATGAACACCTGGGCCCGCACGACCAGCCAGCTCTCCTCGTAATCGCTGGCATCGATCAGCGAGCTGTGGCTCTGGTCGGGCAGTCGCAGGAACAGGCTGCCAGGCCCCAGCGCGTGCCGCCGGCCGCTGTCGTCGATATAGACGCCGGAACCGCGCAGGACGAGGTTTACGGCGAAGTCCGCCGACCAGGCCCGCCCATGGTTCGAGAGGCTCGCGGCCGCGGCCGCAGGCGTGGCGATGCGATGCTGCACGATCATCCCGTGCTGCCCGACGGCGCTGGCGAAGCGCAGCACCCGGATCGACGCTGGCACTTGCGTCACCTCGTGACCATTTCCATCACCTTATGGTGATCCGTTGGTCACACAACCGCGACCGCGCGTTGGAGGATGTTCCTACCGATCCGTCCTCCGGAGCCCGCATGATCCAACGCCTCGCGCCCCTCGTCCTGCTGTGCGCCACCGCCGGCGCCGCCGAGATCACCGCCCTGGTCAGCGGCCCGCAGACCATGCTCCGAGCTGAAGGCCTGGAACTGGATGTCGGCCTGGCCGCCTGGGGGCCGAACTGGGCCTACATGTCCTGGAACGGGAGATCGGCGGCCGAGGGCGCGGACAGCGTCGCCAGCCTAACCGCGAACGCGCGCGGAGCCCCATCGCCCACCACCATGCAGCAGCGGGTGAGTGCCAACGGCGCGCAGCAGTTGAGCTGGAACTACGAACTGTCAGCCGCCGCGACGCAGGATTACACCATGGTTGCCGTCATCGTCGCGCTGCCACCTGCCTGGCGGGGCAGCGTCATCGCCCACGGCGGAGGCGCCAGCGAGGAGAAGGCCTGGCCACTGGGGAAGGGTTCGTTCGCCAACCCGGTCGAGCGCCTGAGCCTGAAACCCGCCAACGGAGGCGCGATCGAATTCCGCATCGATCCGCCGCGCGCGGTCGCCTTCGACGGCGCGCTGCGCATCAAGCTGGCCGAGAAGCTGGACGCCGGACAGCCGGTGCGCTCGACCGTCGTCGCCGACCTGCCGGGCAAGGTCCGCTTCCTGCCGGCCCCAGCCAGCCTCGGTGTGGAATCAGCCGACAACGGATGGTTTCCATGGCAGCCGACCGGCAAGCACGCCGCCGACAACGCCTTCACCCTGGCCGGTTGGGAGTCCCGCGCGGCCGGGGCCGCCGGCCGCATCACCCGCAGCGGTGAGACCCTGGTCTATGACGGCAAGCCGCTGCGCCTGTGGGGCCTGAACATCTGCTATGCCAGCTGCGCCCCGGACAAGGCGCTGGCCGACGCCCGCGCCGACTTCTACGCCGCTCACGGCATCAACGCCGTGCGTCTGCACAAGTACGGCGATGGCTCGGGCTGGAAGGGCCTGCTGAAGCCTGGCAGCAACACCGAGTTCGATCCGGCCGCCCTCGACCGCATGGACTACTTCATCTCGCGGCTCAAGGCCAAGGGCATCTTCGTCAAGCTGAGCAACAGTTTCGGCAGCATGAGCCTGGCCGCTGACGGCTGGGATCGCCTCCCCTATGCCTCCGAGATCGGCAAGCGCCCAGACACGAAAGGCGACCTCAATTCCGGCGCCGGCACCATCTACCTCAGCGAGGAACTGCAGGATCTCCATATCGCCCAGATGACCGGCCTGCTGGCGCATGTGAACCCCTACACCGGTCTGAGCTATGCCGCCGATCCGACGATCGCGATCGTCGAGATGGTGAACGAGGAGAGCGCCCTCTTCGGCGGCGCCCTGCGCGTCATGCAGACCGTGCCGACGTTGCGTGACCGCATCGCCAAGCGCTTCACCGCCTGGCTCGCCAAGCGCTACGGCGACGAGGCCAAGCTCCACGCGGCCTGGGGTGGAGGACTGCAGAGCTTCGGTGGACACGAGAAGATGCCGGCCGAGGACTTCGCCGCCGGCAAGATCTACCCGGTCGGTGGACCGTGGTACTGGGATCCGACCCAGCTCGCGGATGCGATGGCCCAGCGCAAGGCGCGCCTGCTCGACACCGCGCTCTTCCTCAAGGAGGTGCAGGACGCCTTCTACGACCGTTACGCCGCCGCACTTCGCGCCGCCGGCTACGGCGGCCTCACCATGACCTCGAACTGGCAGGCCGGTCGCGCCGCGTCCCACTTCTACAACCTGCACAGCGACGCGCGCTTCGACCTGGTCGATCGCCATAACTACTACGGCGGCGACGAGGTCGGCGGCTCGATGCTGCGCGTGCCTGGCGGCGGCAGCCTGAGCGCCGGCATGCAGCAGGTCGACGACCGGCCCTTCAGCCTGTCGGAATGGATCCATGTGTACCCCAACCAATGGGGCGGCGAGGGCCCGGCCATCATCGGTGCCTACGGCCTCGGCCTGCAGGGGTGGGATGTCAGTTTCCTGTTCCAGAACCGCGATGCCGGGCGCCACGCGACCAGCCTCGGCGATGACAAGTGGGAAGCGACCACCCCCCACCTGATCGCGCCCTTCTATGCGATCTCCCGCCAGGTGCGGCGCGGCGATGTCCAGCGCAGCACCGTGGTCGCCCCGTTGCATGTCCGGCTAGCCGACCTGCAGCGCGGCGAAGTCGGCTTCTCCGACCAGACCCGTCAGCAGTACGACATCAAGCTCTTCGATACCGACAAGGTGCCGGCGGCAACGCTGGCGGTCGCGCGGACCGCCGTCCGCTTCGTCGAGGTGACGACGCCGACCGCCACCTTCGACCTCGCCCCCTATCGCGATGCCGCTGGCATCCTGACCAGCGCCACCAAGCAGCTGCGTTGGAAGGGCGGCGAACAGGACGAAAGCGGCTGGTTCACCATCGACACCCCGGCGACCAAGGCGGTGGTCGGCTTCACCCCCGGCACCCAGCACGACCTCGGCGGAGTGCGCATCCTCCCGCGCAGCCGCTACGCCCTGATCTACCTGACCGCCGCCAGTCCCGACCGCACCCTAGCCGATGACACGCGGCTGCTGATCACCGCCAGCGGGCGCAGCCACAACCGCGGCATGATCTACTTCGCCGGCCAGCTGCTGGATCGCGGCCAGGTTCGTCGGGGCGACCAGGGCCCGGTGCTGATGGAGCCGATCTCCGCCTCGATCACCCTGCCGCGCCGCGCCGGCACCCCGACGGTGCATGTCTGCGACCATGACGGCAACCGCACCGGCAGGACCCTGCCGGTAGTCGATGGCGCGGTCGAACTCGACGGCAAGACGAGCCAGACGGTGTATTACGAGGTGGAATACCGGTAGTGTCGCTTCGCCCTGCGAAGCCCCACCAGGACAAGAGCGCTGCCCCGACTACCGCCGGATTCCGTACCGCTGGCGCCAGGCGGCCGGGGTCAGGGCATGGACCCGGCGGAAGGCACGGTGGAACCACGACGGGCTGGCGAAGCCGAGGGCGAGGGCGATGTCGAGCACGCCGCGCTCCCCCGAGGCGAGCAGATGCGCCGCGCGGCCGATGCGCCGCCCGGTCAGCCAGGCGCTCGGTGTCATCCCGAGATGCCGGCGGAAGGTGCGCGACAGATGCGCAGCCGACACGCCGGCCAGGCGCGGCAGCTGGGTCACGCGCAGGCCGTCCTCGAGGCGCCCCTCGGCGTCGGCGAGCAGGCGCGGCAGCCAGGACGGGCCGGCTGCGCGCCGTGGCGGTCGCGCCGCGGTGGCGAGCAGCGGCAGCCAGTCGCAGAGGAACGCCGCCAGGTGGCGCCGCGCCTCCGGCACCCCCTGGTGGCGACGCAGGCGGACGAGGGCGGCGGCGAGGCGCGGGCGGTCGCGAGGCGCCAGGCGCAGGGTGGGCGGGCAGGGCGCGGCATCGAGAGCGCCGAACAGCGCCGGCGCATCCAGGTAGGCGGCGAGGCGCAGCAGCTCGGCGATGGGCACGATCAGGTTCCAGTAGCGCAGGCGCGGCGCCGCCAGCTGGTGGCGGTCGCGTTCGCGGATCCACAGCAGGGTGCCGGGCGGCAGCGGCTCGGCGGCGCCGCCGGCGAGGCGGTGGGTGACCGTGCCGCCCTCGACGAAGACCAGCTCGGCGAAGGCGCGGTGCTGGTGCTCGGTGAACGACCAGGCCAGCGGCAGGTGGATGCGCTGCACCGCGTAGACCTCGCCGGCGCGCAGGACGGCGGCGAGCGGAACGGTCTCGGCCATGGCGTAAGATCAATGGCAAGCACATGAGAGTCAATCCACGGCAGGCGGTCGGCCTCCGCGGCGCATGATCACCGCCAGGAGAACGACATGGCCCAGAAGACCTTCGCCCAGCTGGTCACCGAGCAGGAGAAGCTGCTCAAGACGAAGAACCGCATCGACAAGCGGTTCTACAACGGGCTCTACGACCGCTTCGTCAACCCGGTGCTGACCCGCGAGCACGTGCCGGTGTCGTGGCGCTGGGACGCCGACCCGAAGACCAACCCGCACATGATCGAGCGCCTCGGCATCGGCACCGCGTTCAACGCCGGCGCGATGGAATTCGAGGGCCGCATCATCGTCATGGCGCGCACCGATGGGCATGACCGCAAGAGCTTCTTCGCCGTCGCCGAGTCGAAGACCGGCATCGACGGCTTCCGCTTCTGGGACGAGCCGGTGGTCATGCCCGAGACCGAGGACCCCGACACCAACGTCTACGACATGCGCCTGACCCGGCACCAGGACGGCTGGATCTACGGCCTGTTCTGCAGCGAGCGGCGCGATCCGAAGGCGGCCCCGCACGACCTCTCCTCGGCAGTCGCCGCCTGCGGCATCGCCAGGACGAAGGACCTCAAGAACTGGGAGCGCCTGCCTGACCTCAAGACCGGCGGCTCGCAGCAGCGCAACGTGGTGCTGCATCCCGAGTACGTGAACGGCAAGTATATGCTCTATACCCGCCCGACCGACGGCTTCATCGACGCCGGCACCCAGAGCGGCATCGCCTACGCCCTGGTCGACAGCATGGAGCGCGCGGTGATCGGCCACGAGACCGTGTTCGAGGAGCGCATCTACCACACCATCAAGGAGGTGAAGAACGGCCAGGGCGCCCCACCGATCCGCACCAAGCACGGCTGGCTGCACGTCGCCCATGGCGTGCGCAACTGCGCCGCCGGCCTGCGCTATGTGCTCTACGCGTTCCTCACCGATCTGGCTGAGCCGTGGAAGGTGATCGCCGCGCCCGGCGGCCACCTCATCGCCCCGCTCAAGGAGGAGCGCGTCGGCGACGTCTCGAACGTGGTGTTCAGCAACGGCATGGTGGCGAAGAAGGATGGCGAGCTGCTGATCTACTACGCCAGCTCCGACACCCGCCTGCATGTCGCCCGCACCGACGTCGAACGCATGGTCGACTACTGCAGGAACACCCCGCCCGACGCCCGGCGCAGCTACGCCTGTGTGCAGCAGCGACTGGAGCTGATCCGCCGCAACCAGGCCTTCCTGGCCAAGGGCAAGCGGACCCGGGCCTAGGAGCCCGTCGGAAATACGCCACATACCGCCCGGTGCCCTACCCTGGGCAATGGGCGTAGACATCGCTGGTCCTGCTCAGCGCGC
>JAIFKN010000260.1 GCA_020049615.1 bacterium
TCGGACAGCTCGACGATGGGCATGCCGAAGCGCAGGTCGGGCTTGTCGCTGCCGTAGGTCAGCATCGCCTCGGTCCAGGTCATGCGGCGGAACGGCTTGGGCAGGTCGACGCCGAGGACCTCCTTCCACAGCGTGCGCGCCATGCCCTCGCCGATGCCCATGATGTCCTCCATGTCGATGAACGACATCTCGAGGTCGATCTGGGTGAACTCGGGCTGGCGGTCGTTGCGCAGGTCCTCGTCGCGGAAGCACTTGGCGATCTGCACGTAGCGGTCGTAGCCGGCGACCATGAGCAACTGCTTGAACAGCTGGGGGCTTTCCGCCAGGGCGTAGAACTGCCCGGGGTGGAGGCGCGACGGCACCAGGAAGTTGCGCGCACCGCCGGGGGTGTACTTGCACAGCGAGGGGGTCTCGACCTCGACGAAGCCGTTGAGGTCGAAGTAGCGGCGGGCGCTCTGCATGACCTGGTGGCGGGTGATCAGCTTCTTCTGCATCGCCGGGCGGCGCAGGTCGAGGAAGCGGCTCTTGAGCCGGACCTCTTCGCCGACCTTGGCGTGCTCGTCGATCTCGAACGGCGGGGTCTGCGCCTGGTTGAGCACGGTCAGGGTCTTGGCGAAGACCTCGATAGCGCCGGTGGCGAGGTTCTTGTTGGCGTTCTTCTCGCCGCGCGAGCGCACTTCGCCGACCACCTGCACGACCCATTCGCCGCGCAGCTTGTCGGCCAGGGCCTTGCCCTCGACGCCGCAGACGTCCTGGTCGAAGACCACCTGGGTCAAACCGTGGCGATCGCGCATGTCGATGAAGATCACGCCGCCGTGGTCGCGGTTGTTCTGGACCCAGCCGCAGAGGGTGATGGTGGATCCGACGTCAGAGGCCCGGAGCTGGCCGCAGGTATGGGTGCGCATCATAGGAGGGCGGAACGATATGGCCGGACGTGGACGGCGGAAGGCGGAAGAATCGCTGGGGGCCTGGGAGCGACGACCTCCGGCTCGTCGCAGGCTGACCACGACGAGCTGGAGCTCGTCGATCCCAGGCCATGATTTGCGCATGCGCTGGCTGGCCCTCCTTCTGCTCCTCTCCGCTCTCGTGGCCGGCGAGGCCCTCACCAAGCACGGGGTGACGGTGTCGGTGCGGGTCGAGCAGGATGCCGGGGGGCCGGTGATCGTCGCCGTGTTCGTGCCCGAACGGCGCACGCCCGAGCTGCACCTCTACAGTAAAGATCTGCCCGCCGACGGCGCCGGACAAGCCACCCTGCTGGCCTTGGCACCGACCGCGCCGGTACGCCCGCGCGGACCGCTCAGCGACGACCAGCCGGTGCACGAACTGCAGGGCCTGGCGGTGTATCCCAACAGCGCCACGGTCACCCTGCGGCTGCCGGTGTCGCCGCCGCCCGGAACCGGGAGGGTGACCGTGCCGGTCCTGGTGTCCTACATGGCCTGCACGGCCGATTCCTGTCTGATCCCGGTGATCAACGCCCCGTTGGCGGTGGCCATGGACGGCAGCGGGGCGGCGGCGCCTGACCCGGCTTCCGCCACGGTGGTCCAGGAGTCTTCTCCGAGCTCCCCGAGCGCCGCCGAGATCCGCGCCCTGGTGCGCGATGAGCTGGAGCGTGCCCTCGACCCGTCCGGGATCCGTTGGCGCCGCCCGGCCACGCCCGCCGAGGCCGAGGCGCTGATCCGCGAAGCGCATGCCGCCGGCAAGGCGGCCTTGCTTGATTTCACGGGGCCATCCTGCGTCAACTGCCAGTTGATGGCCAAGAGTGTCTTCCGTCACTTGGTGGTGGTGCGGGCCTGGAACGCGCAGGTCCCGATCGAGATCGACACAGATCCGCCGCACGACGATCTGGCCGCCTGGCAGCAGGAGCGTTTCAAGACGCAGAGCCGCCCGTTGTACATCCGCCTCGGCGCAGACGGCAGCGAAACCCGGTGGGATCGGGTGTTCGAACCGTCCGGCACCGCGACGATGCAGCGCTTTCTCGCCTTCCTCGACGGTCGTGGCGCCGGCGACAGCAGTGGGACCGGCGGCGGCTGGGGGGAATTCCTGCTTCTCGCCGTCCTCGGCGGGTTGTTCACCCTGGTCATGCCGTGCACCTACCCGATGATCCCATTCACGGTCAACGTCTTCACCAAGCAGGCGGCGACCGGCGCCAAGCTGGTGCCGCTGGCGACATTCTACGCCCTTGGGATCATCGGCTGCTTCATCGGCGTCGGCGTGCTGGTCACCGGGGTGTTCGGCGCCTCGCTGACCACGTTGGCGGGCCATCCGGTCACCAGTTCGCCGTGCTCGGCCTGTCGCTGCTCGGCGCGTTCTTCCTCCAGCCGCCGGCATGGATGCAGGCGCTGTCCGGCGGCAGCCGTGGCGGCTACCTCGGCTCGCTGCTGATGGGTCTGACCTTCGCCATCACCGCCTTCACCTGCACCGCGCCGTTCGCCGGGGCGGTGCTGGCCGCCGGGGTCAGCCAGGGGGCATGGGGCGCGGCGGTGCTTGGCATGGCGGTGTACAGCGGGACCATCGCGCTGCCGTTCTTCCTCCTCGCGCTGGCGCCGGGGATGCTCAAGCGGCTGCCGAAGGCGGGCGCCTGGATGAACGAGTTCAAGGTCGTCGGCGGTCTGGTCGAGATCGCCGCGGCGCTGAAGTTCCTCGCCATCTGCGACTACGCCTGGGGCTGGGGCCTGATCGGCCGCACCTTCAGCCTGGTGGCGTGGAGCGCGATCAGCCTGGCGATCGCCGCCTACGCCATGGGCTGGTGGCGGCACGAGGGCGATGACCGGGTCGAACATGCCGGTCTCGGCCGGTTGACCGCCGCGATCATCTTCGCCGGCCTCGGCCTGTGGCTGGCCAGCGGCCTGGCGGGGGCGAATCTCGGACTGATCGAGAGCTTCTTCCCCGGCGACGCCGCTCCCTGACACGCGTCCGCAGCGGACGGCTGTGGGATCACCTGGGTTGCGGAAAAAGTCTCATGGGCGGATGAACCTCCCATGGCCCTGCGGTCCCATCGCATGACGATCGCCGCCATGCCCTGGCAGCTTGCCGCCGTTGTCGCGATGCTGTGCTTCAGCGCCGCCTACCTTGCCTTCCGCGCGGCCGGCAACGCCGGGGCCGGGGCCGCAGCCATGCTCCTACCGGTGATGCTGATCGGGGCCGTCCTGACCGCCGGCCAGATGGCGATCAGCAGCGGCGGGCAGGCCCTCTCCGGCCGCGCCTGGCCGTTCATCGTCGTCGCAGCCCTGGTCTGCTGGATTGGCAACCTGGCCCAGCTCGACGCGGTGAAGCGCGCCCCCAATCCCGGCGCGGCCCTGGCCATCGTCAACGCCTCGGTGGCAGTGGTGGCGCTGGCCGCCTGGCCGTTGTTCTCTGCTCCACTGTCCGCCGGCAAAGGCCTGGGCGTCGCCCTGTGTCTGGTCGGCATCCTCCTGGTGAGCATCCTGCAATGACCAGACCCCTCCGCCTCGCCATCGTCGGCGCCGCCGGCCGCGGCGGCCATCTCGCCCGCCTGTGCGCTGCGGTTGGCGGGGTCGAAGTGACCGCGGTCTGCGACATCCGGGCAGACGCTCTTGAACGCTGCCGGCAGGAGGCCGGCGCCTGCGAGGCCTACACCGACTTCACCGAGATGCTGCGCTCCAGCGACTGCGAAGCCGTGCTCATCGGCACACCGATGCACCTGCACGCCGAACAGAGCATCGCCGCCCTGGCCAGCGGCCGGCATGTCCTGAGCGAGGTCACCGCGGCGATTTCGATCGACGAATGCCGCCGTCTGCATGCCGCGGCCAAGGCCAGCCGAGCGGTCTACAGCATGGCCGAGAACTACGGCTACAGCCTGGAATGCGCGCTGGTCAGTGAACTGGTGCGGCAGGGGGCCTTCGGCGAGGTCTACTACGCCGAGGGCGAGTACCTGCATGAGCTGAAGGGGTTGATCGAGGAGACGCCATGGCGCCGGCTATGGCAGGCCGGCCTGTTCGGCATCACCTATCCCACGCACAGCCTTGGTCCGGTGCTGGAATGGTTCGCCGGCGACCGGGTCGACCGGCTCACCGCCACCGACAGCGGCAGCCACCACCGCGATCCGCGTGGCGTGCCATACCATCATGACAGCGCCAGCATCCTGGCGAAGACGGTGCAGGGCCGCCAGATCACCCTGCGCTTCGACCTGATCAGCAACCGCCCGCATGGCATGAACCGCTATCAATTGCAGGGTACCGAGGGCTGCTACGAGAGCGGGCGCGTCGACGGCGAACCCGGCCGGCTCTGGCTCAGCCGCCTGCATCGCAGTTGCGCCTTCCAGGACATCGGCCAACTGCTGCGCAGCCGCGAGGCCTGGGAGCGCATGCTGCCGGAGTGGTATCGGGACGGCTGGGAACGCGCCCGTTCGTCCGGCCATGGCGGTGCCGACTGGTTCATGCTCAAGCGGTTCGTCGAGACGGTGCGCGGCACCATCGCCAATCCCTGCGGCATCGATACCGCCCTCGACCTGACCCTGCCTGGCCTGGTCAGCCAGGACCCGGCCGCCTATGATCGCTGGCTGCCGGTACCTGATTCGCGAACCTGGTAAGGAGCCAAGCATGGAACAACCACCGCAATTGCAGATGCGCCGTGAGGACCTCGCCGCTCTGCCGCCGCTCACGGCGCCCGTCGGGCTGACCATCCGGCGCGCCGTCGAGGCCGATGCCGCCGGCATCGCCACCTGCCTGGCCACCGCCTTCGGCATCGCCTGGGATGAGGCGCGCGTGCGCACCGAACTCCTGCATCATGCCGAGGTGCTTGCCACCTTCGTCGTGGTGAGCGACGGAACCGTCGTCGCCACCGCCTCGGCCGCCTACCAGGCGGCGCTGTACGGCGATGCCGGGGTCCTGCATTGGGTCGCCGCCCTGCCCGGACAGGGCGGCAAGGGCCTCGGCGGACTGGTCTCGCTGGCGGCGCTGCACCATTGCGCCGGATGCGGACTGGTGGCGGCGATGCTGCTGACCGATGATGCGCGCGTGCCCGCCATCCGCACCTACCGCAAACTCGGTTTCCGGCCGTTCTTCAGTCATCGCTCGCATCCGGCGCGCTGGCAGGCCATTCTCGCCGCCCTCGCTTGAGCCGGGGCGGCTGGCGCGAGCATCGCGCCATGGCCCTGGCTGCTCCCGCGATCGGCGCAATCGTCCACGTGGCCCAGGTCGTCCGCCCGGTCGCGGCGCCGCCGGCCAGCCATGTGCATCGTTCGCATGTCGTCAGCCTGCATCGTTCGAGCGGCGGTTATGGACTGGGCGACGAGGATCACCGTCTCGACGGCCCCGCCCTCATGCTGCTGCCCGCGGGTGATCGCGACAACTCGCGTCTGAGCGGTCCGGATCGGGCCTGGTGGGTGCAGTTCGACGGGTCTGCCGTGCGCAGCGTGCGTGGAGGCGCCGAACTCCAGCTCGACAGCGGGGTGGTGCGCGGCTCGCGCTTGCGACGTCTTACACCGCAGCAGGACCGCACGGCCGGGGGCCTGTTCCGCGAATTGCATGCCGCCTGGCGCCTGGGCACGCCGGTCGCCGGCCTGCAGGTCCGGGCGCGGCTGCTCGACCTGCTTGCGTTGTGGGCCGCTCCGTCGTCACCCGACGATGCCGTCGACCGCCTGCGTGAGCGCATCGAACGCGACGCCTGCGATGCGACGCTGAGCCTCGGCGATCTCGCCCGTGACCTCGCCCGCGACCTAGACGCCCTTACCGCCGCCTTCCGGCTGCGCTTCGGTGTCACGCCGGTCGCCTACCGCACCCGGCAGCGGCTGCAGCTCGCGCGCGAGCTGCTGGTGCACGATCAGCAGCCGCTCGAGGACATCGCCCGTCGCTGCGGCTTCGCCGACGCCGGCTACCTCTGTCGCGTGTTCCGCCAGCAGCTGGGCATGAGCCCGCTGACCTACGCCAGGCGCTGTGGCGCACCGCCGACCCACCGTTGAGGCAAGGTCGGCACCGCCGAGGGGCCGGCCCGGTCGTGCTCGTCGGATGATGAGTACGCGGAGAAGACCATGTATACCACGCTTCGCGTCGGTCACCCCGCAGCGGACTACAAGGCTCCACGGCTCCGCGACTGAAATTCAGGCCACGGGGCCATCAGCGCACCAGACCGCGCTCCTTCATCCACACGGCATAGCTGCGGTCCTCGACCAGGATGTGGCCGGCCAACCAGTCCTTGAGGAATTGCATGACTTCCGCCGACAGCACCACCCGGCCGTCCATGTACTGGTTGTGGAATTCGAGCACCCGGGTCACGAAAGCGTGGTGCTGCATGCGGTGGTCAGGAAAGGACGGATAGCCCTTCGCCGTCAGCATCTGCTCTTCGCTCTCGAAATGGACCTTGGTGTAGCTGATCAGCTGATGGATCGTGCGCTGCACGACCTCGCGGTCCTTGCCTGAGACCATCGCGTCATGCAGTTCATTGATCGCGTCGACCAGGGTGAGGTGCTGGCGATCCA
>JAIFKN010000274.1 GCA_020049615.1 bacterium
CAGCCCACCTGGCTGGGCCCCGTACCATTTAAGCATCTCCGGGAACAGCGGAAATACGACGCTGAAACCGATCAGATCGACGAAGAGGACGAGGAAGATCGAGCCCAGGCCGCTGGGGCGGGAGCCGGCGGCGGCAGGCTGGGGACCGTGCGGGCTCAATTCAACTCAGCACGTACACGGTGATGAACAGCAGGACCCAGACGATGTCGACGAAGTGCCAGTACCAGCTCGCAGCGGTCAGGGTGAAGGTGCGTCCATCGCGGAAGCTGCCGGCCTCGAGGCGGAACCAGGCCATGCACAGCATGACCAGGCCGATGGCGACATGCAGGCCGTGGAAGCCGGTACCGGTGTAGAACGCCGCGGCGAAGCTGGATGCGCCTCCTTCGGCGATGTTCTGCGGATAATACCCGCGCTGGATGAACTCGCCCCACTCGAAGCCCTGGAAGCCGAGGAACACCGCGCCGAGTACGATCGTGCCGATCAGCAGGAAGCGGCCCAGCGCAAGGCGACCGTGCTCGACCGCATGGTGGGCGAACTCACAGGTCACCGAACTGGACAGCAGCAGGAAGGTGGCGATCGCAGCCTTGGCTCCGCCGAAGTGGAAGCCATCGATGTGCGGAGGACCGAAGGTTTCATCGTAGTAATTGCGGTGGAAGATGAAGCCGAATACCGCACCGAAGGCGGCGAGTTCGCCGACCAGGAAGAGCAGGACGAAGAGTTGCAGATCCTTCTGCTGCGCCGCCGGATCATGCGACAGCTTCTTCTCGGAGATGATCTGGTGCGCCCAGCCCATCAGTCCGACCAGGAACACGGCGAATCCACCGAGCATCACCAGCAGGCCGACGCTGGGACTGGACAGGACCGGCCAGCCTTTCAGGCCGCCCAGCACCGAGACGATGCCGAACGGAGCGGCCATCAGACCGGCGGAGACGATGAGCGGCCACGGGCTCGGCGGCGGCACATGGCTCATGGGGTCGACGTGGCCAGGGGAGACCGGGGCGTGGTTCTGATCGTGGGATTCGCTCATTATTTGGCTTCCGTTGCTGAACGCTGCTGCTCGATGCGGCGCCATTCCTTGGGATCCATGGGCAGACCGCTGCGGCTGAACACCAGCATCAGGAGGATGATCAGGGCGACCACGGCGGCGCCGATGGCCAGACCCAGCTTCTTGGGATCGATACGGGCGTCGCTCATGGCTTTGCCTTCGCTTCTTCCTGGCGCAGCCGCTCGATCTCGGACTCGGTCATGATGCGGAAGCCGGGCGAGACCACGCCGCCAGCGGCCTCGACCTCCTTCTGGATGCGCAACTGGTCCTCGGACCGCGGCGCACCGGGCCGGATCGAGAACAGGCTGTAGCACACCGACACGGTGGCCGTGCGCGGATCGAGCTTGGGCGAGAAGGTGAAGGCGACCGGGAACTCCTTCTTCTCGCCGGCCAGGATGACCTGGTCGTTGAAGCAGAAGCACAGGCGCATGCCGAAGTGGGGTGTGGCAGAGATCGGGCTGACCTGGTGGATCGGGCGGATGTGCAGCGCTTCGCTGCCGGTGTTCTCGAGGTAGTAGGTGTTGAAGGCCTCGCGGCCGACCTCGACCTGCACCGACGGCTGCTCGCTCCAGAACTTCACCGGCAACTGATCGTAGGTCCGCGACTCGAAGAAGACCTCGACGAAGCGCCCGGTCGGCGCCGGGGCTGCCACCGCCAACGCGGCGTTGTTGGGGTTCATCCCGGTGCCGGTCAGGGTGCACCACAGCGAATACAGGCGCGGCATGGCGAAGAACGCGAGCAGTCCCATGGTCACCGGCAGCCCGGCGACCAGAAGGACCAGGCTCCAGCGCGAGCGGATGGCGATCATGCTGCCACCCTGAAGATGAAGCTGTCGATGATCAGGGCGAGGAACAGCAGGGCGAGGTGGACGATGGTGAAGCGGAACAGAGGCATGGTCTGCGGCACCGGTCGCCGCACATGCACCAGCACGCACCAGACCAGGAAGATCGCACCAAGTATGCAGGCCAGCGCCAGGTAGATCCAACTGCGGCTGAAGGCGGGAAGCAGCGGCAAGGCGATGGTGAAGGCCACCAGCACGACGCCATAGATGAGGATCTGCCGTGTCGTCGCATCGATGCCGCGCACCACCGGCAGCATCGGGATGCCGGCGCGGGCGTAATCGTCCTTCAGCCTGATGGCCAGGGCCCAGACGTGCGGCGGCGTCCACAGGAAGATCAGGGCGAACAAGGCCCAGGCCGCCGGCGGCAGGGCGTTGTCCACCGCCGCCCACGCGATCATCGGGCCCATCGCCCCGGGCACGCCGCCGATCACGGTGGCGATCCAATAGCGTGGCTTCAGCCACAGGGTGTAGATGAAGGCATAGTATACGACGGTGACGACCGAGCACAGCACCGCCAACCAGCTGCCGTAGAAGTGCAGTTCCAGGAACGCCGCGATGCCGAGCATGCAGACCGAGAACGTCACCGCTGTGACCATGCCGATGCGGCCGGAAGGCAGCGGCCGGCGCTGCCGGGTGCGCGCCATGGCCGCGTCCTTGTCGCGCTCGAACATCTGGTTGAGTGCGTTGGCCGAGGCGCCGGTGGTGAACAGGGCGATGATCAGCGGCCACAGCTGACCGAGGTCGGTGGCATAGCGCCCATGCACGGCCACCGCGGCGTAGCCGGTGAACACCGCCACCAGGGTGATACGGAACTTGGCCAGCCGCAGCAGGTCCAGGAGGAATGAGCCCAGACTCATGCCGGCAGCCTCTGCGCCTGCATCTGCTCCTGGCCGTGCTTCAGGTCGTGGGCGGCCAGGACCAGGGCGAGGAACAGGACATGGCCGAGGAACAGATGGGCCAGCGGTACCGCCACCTCGCCGCGCGGCATCACCGCGGCGGCGATGCCCAGCACCGCCTGCAGGGCGACGAAGGTACCCGCCACCGACAGCGCCAGCCGGACGCGCTCGGGAGCACCACGGCGGTGGGCGACGACCACGGCCCAGACCACCAGCCCGGCGACCAGCACGGCCCCGAGCCGATGCACCAGATGGTGCAGGCTGGCGTTGTCGAGGATGTTGGTGGAGAACGAGGCGGCCGGCCACCACATCGGCCCGGCATCGAGGCCGAGCAGTCCGCCGGACGGCAGGTTGTGCCTGCTGGCGGCAAGCAGGCCGCCAAGCATCAGCATGAGCCAGACGCAGGCGGCGGCAGCGACCACGAGCCTCCTGGGACCGACGAGCTCCAGATCGTCGGAACGCCGCTTGCCGGCGATCTGGAACTCGTCGGTCCCAGGTCCGAGCAGGCGCAGGATGGCGACCAGCACGCAGCCGAGGATCAGCGCAGCGTTGCCCTGGTGCAGGAACAGCCAGCGCGTCGAGGTGCCCTGCCCGATCAGCGCAGCACCGAGGACAGCCTGGGTCGCGATCAGCAGCACCGCCAGACCGACCGGCACGCCGATGCGCGCACGCAGGCTGCGGTCGGCGAGCACGGTGCCGAGGCACGCCAGCGCGAGCAGGCCGACAGCGGCGGCAAGCAGGCGATGGAACCATTCGATCAGGAACATGCCGCGGAAGTCGCCGATCGACTCCGGCTGCCGGCCGAGGGCTGCTCCGTGGATCTCACCAGCATCGATCTTGGCGCGCAACGTCGCCTGATGCGACGCCCAGGCGGCGTGCGCTGCGGTCCAGCCCGCCTCGGAAAGCGGCGGGAGCAGGGTCTTGCGGCCCTCGTCGAGCTCGATCACCGGCCAGTGCGGGATGGCGACCCCGGCTCCGGACAGACGCACCCAGCCGCCAGCGGTGTTCAGGCAGAACAGGCCGGTGAGCAGGACGGTGAGCCAGCCGGCCAGCACCACGCGCGGCGCGGTGGCTTCCACGCACTGCTGCGGCGCGGCCAGGCTGGTCATCGCTTAATGCTTGCCCATCTGGTCGGCGACCGGGATGGGCGGGGTGGTCTCGAATCGCCCACTCGAACGACTGCTGCACCTCGTTGACCTGCCAGGGGTCGTCTTCGGTCACCTTGGGCCGGCCGTAGCTGCGCAGCAGGTCGATGACGAACCACACCGAAGCGATGAAGGTCAGTGCGTAGCCCATGGTGGTGACGTGGTTGAGGACCAGGAAGTCCTTGAAGTACACCGGCACGCGCCGCGCCATGCCGAGTGCACCGGTCAGATGCATGGTCATGAAGGCGAGGAAGATGCCGACCAGCATGATCCAGAAGATCCAGTTGCCCTGCTTCTCGCACAGCATGCGGCCGGTCATCTTCGGCCACCAGTAGTAGGTCATCGCGAACAGCAGCATCACCGAGCCGCCGACCATGGCCATGTGGAAGTGGCCGACCACGAAATAGCTGTCGTGCATCGACATGTCGATCGGAGTGAGGGCGAGGAAGAGGCCGCCGAAACCGCCGAAGACGAACATGCTGATGAAGCCGCACGCGAACTTCATCGCCGTGGTGAAGCGGAGGGTGCCGCCCCACATCGTCGCCAGCCAGGAGAAGATCTTGATGCCGGTCGGCACGGCGATGACCAGCGAGGCGTACATGAAGAAGGCCTGCAGCCAGGTCGGCATGCCGACCGTGAACATGTGGTGCGCCCAGACCATGAAGCCGATGAAGCTGATGATGCCGACGGCGATGACCATGCCGAGGTAGCCGAATATCTTCTTGTGGCTGAAGGCGGCGAAGACGTGGCTGATCGCGCCGAAGCCGGGCAGGATCATGATGTAGACCGCCGGATGGCTGTAGAACCAGAAGATGTGCTGATACAGGACCGGATCGCCACCCTGGCTCGCCTTGGTGAAGGTGGTGCCGAAGTTGCGGTCCATCAGGATCATGGTCACGGCGGCGGCCAGCACCGGGGTGGCGATGAGCTGGATGATCGAGGTGAAGAACGTCGCCCAGACGAACAGCGGCATCTTCAGCCAGCCCATGCCGGGAGCGCGCAGCGAGATGATGGTGACGATGAAGTTGATCGCGGCGAGGATCGAGGAGACGCCGACGAGATGCACGCCGAGGATCCACATGTCCTGGCCCGGTCCGGCGCTGGCCTCCTTGAGCGAGAGCGGCGGATAGGCGGTCCAGCCCGAGGCGGCGGCGCCACCGACGACGAAGAAGCTGGACAGCTGCAGCACCGCAGCCGGGATCAGCAGCCAGAAGCCCAAGGCGTTCAGCTTGGGGAAGGCCATGTCGCGTGCGCCGATCATCAGCGGAACGATGTAGTTGGCGAAGCCGATGAAGCCCGGAATGAGGACGAAGAAGATCATCACGCTGGCATGCATGGTGACCATCTGGTTGTACAGGTGGCGGTCGCCGAACATGCCGTTGGCGTCGGAGAACAGGCTGACCGCGTTGGTGCCGGTGAGAGCGGCCTGCTGCAGTGCCTCGACCGTGGCGCCGGGCATGGCCAGCTGGACGCGGATGGCGCCGGCCATCGCCCCGCCGACCAGGGCGCTGAAGATGACCAGCCAGAAGTACATCAGGCCGATCTTCTTGTGATCGACCGTGGTCAGCCAGTCCATCACGCCGGTATAGCGCTTGATCGGCGGCATCGGGGAATCGCTCATGGAGACGGCCTCAGTTCGCGGCGGCGGACGGCGCCGCGCCCAGACGGTTGATCACGGAGTCGAGCGTGGCACGGCGGGCGGGCAGCGCAGCCGGCAGATCGCCAGGCTTGCGCGCCACCGAGGCGGCGTTGCTCGCGACCCAGTAGCGCAAGGCGAAGGTCCGCCACGGATCGGCGCCCTTCTTCAGGTAGGCCGTCACGGCCTCGTCGAGGGCCTTGGAGTCGACCTCGGCCCCGGACAGCGCCGACCACACCCGCACGCTGTCGCCGCGATGGCGCTGCAGTTGGGTCCACACCGCGAAGTCGGGTTCGTCGATGACCAGGGCGCTGATCAGCATGATGCCGTGACCCTGGCCGCAGAGTTCGGCGCACTGGCCCTTGAAGAAGCCGAGTCGCTCGGGGGTGAACCAGGTGTTGGTGTAGCGGCCCTTGATCGTGTCCTTCTTGACCCCGAAGGCGGGGATCCACCAGGCGTGGTTGACGTCGTTGCTGGTCAGGTTGAGGATCACCCGGCGGTCCTTCACCAGCACCAGGGGCTCCTGCACGCCGACCACGTCCTGGCCGACCTCGAACTGGTCTTCGCGGCGGGTCGGCGCATCACCGCCCAGGCGCTGGTACTTGTAGTCCCAGGCGAAGCTCTTGCCGCGCACCTCGACGACCATGTCGCGGCGCTGATCGGCGGGCGGGGCCTCCATCTTCACCAGCAGGTTCCACATCGGGACACTGACGATGATGAGCGCGACGACCGGGATGGCCGTCCATACGATCTCCAGCTTGTGGTTGCCGGTGAAGGTCGCCGGGGCACGGCCGTCCTGCCTCTTGCGGTACTTCCAGATGATCCACACCAGCAGGATCTGCGGCAGGACGAGGAAGGGCAGGAAGACGATCAGGCTGAACCAGGTGGCCTGGGCAACGTCGCGGGCGATGTCGCTGGCCGGGGCATCGAAGGCGCCGGTCATCGGCGTCAGCACGGGCCCCTTCGGACCCTTGAGGGCGAGGAGGTCCTGGTTGAACAACGCGACGTAGCGCTCGACCTCGCTGGCGGCGGGGGCCGGCGCGGTCTCGGCGGCCGGCAGCGCGGCCACGGCCAGCAGGAGGAAGGCGAGGAGCGGACGGAGCATGGTCAGGCCTTCTGCCCGGCGGCGGCGACCAGGACGCCGGCGGCGGCGTCGATGCTGGCGGCAGGTTCGAGGGCCAGCGACGGATCGCCGCTGTCCGCACTGATCAGGACGGAGGCGACGCGGACGCGGTCGCCGGTGCGGGCGGCCTCGTGCAACTGCACCAGCCAGCCGGCGCGGGGGGCCGGCGCCTTGGCGATGCGCGCCAGCAGGCGGCGTTCGGCGGTCTCCGCGCCGCCGGCGGCCTCGGTCAGCCAGGCGCGCGCAGCCTGGGCGCGGGTCTCGCCTTCGCGGGCGGCGACCGCCATCAGCGGATGCAGCTTGGCGTGCTGCTCGACCAGGTGCGGCGGGGTGCGCGGACCAGCCGCCACCGCTCCGGGCTTGGGGATCTGCGCCTGGATCTCCGACTTGTCAGCGGCGACGTAGATCGGTTCGGCCTTCTGCCAGGACTCGCGCACGAAGTGGGCGACGGCGTAGCGGTCCGCTGCGCTCAGGTTGGTGAAGCCGGGCATGCCCTGGCCCCAGCCCTTGGTCAGGGTGAGGTAGAAGCCATAGGGACCGCCGCCCCACTCGGCCTTGTACGCCTCTTTCTTCAGGTTGCGCGGCGCCGGGCTGCTGCCGGTCATGTTCTGGTCGCCATTGGGACCATGGCACGAGGCGCAGTTCTTCAGGTACAGCTGCTGGCCGCGCTCGAGCACCGCCGGCGAGCGGTCGGCGATCAGCGCGGGATGGTCGACTGGCGCTGCGGCGGCCTTGGGGGCGAAGTCGACCTTGCCGGCGTCGCGGCCATGCAGCATGCCGACCTCCAGCCAGTGGAAGAACACCCAGCCCATGGCGCCGGCGGCGGCGAGCAGGCCGGCGGTCCACAGCACGGGATGGCTGAATTCGCGGGTCTTGGCGGGAGGGCTCATCAGTGGAGGTGCTCCGCATTGATCGCCGGCAGGACGCGCGGGTCATTCGGCGGCACCAGGCCGCGACGGCGCCAGTGGCGTACGGCGAGGAGGAACGAGCCGGCAAGGAAGCCGAGCGCGACCAGCGCCTCGGGGCCGAACGGCACGCGGTAGTGGTTGGGCGAGAAGGCCGGGATGACCAGCCAGTGGACCTCGAGCCAGGTGCCGAGCAGCACGCAGGCCCCGGCCACGCCCAGCGCCAGCGGATTGCCGCGCAGCGATTGGCTCATCAGCAGGGCGAAGGGGATGGCGCAGCGCACGATCACCTCGACCAGGGCCTGGGCGCCGTAGCCGTGCTGCGCCCGCATCAGGTACCAGAACGACTCCTCGTCGATGTTGGCGAAGCTGATCACGGCATACTGGACGTAGGAGATGTAGGCGACGATGCAGGACCAGGCCACCAGCCAGGTGCCCACATCCTTCAGCAGATGCGGCCGGGCCACCTGGCGCAAGCCGCGGCCCGACAGCCAGGCCAGGGCCAGGGCGGTGGCGCCGAGGAAGGCGTGGATGGAACCGATCAGGCAGTAACCGCCGAAGACCGTGCTGACCCATTGCACATGCAGGGCCAGCAGGGTGTCCCACATCAGCAGGGTGAAGGCCGGCACCAGCAGGACCAGCGACAGCACCGACCAGCGCACCAGGCGGGCGCGGGCGGCCTCGTCGGCGGCGGCCCCGAGCCGGGCCAGCCCGCGCGACAGCACCAGCAGGATGGCGAGCACGGCGCCGACGGTGATGACCCAGCGCGTCTCCCCCATCCACCAGGCCTTGGAGCCATGCGGATCGCGGAACAGGCTGTCGCGGGCGGGATTGCCGTGCGCCCATTCGTAGAGGTACGGGATGCCGCCGGCGCAGATCGCGAGCAGGGCCAGGATGGCCAGCGGCAGGCCGGCGCCGACCCCCTGCATCACGTTCTGCAGAGGCACCGACCAGCGGGCCCCGCACAGGGCGTGGACGGCGAGGAAGAAGATCGCACCGACCGCCAGCCACAGCGGCAGCATCAGCCCGGCGAGCAGCGACGACCAGGCGCGGGCTCCACCGCCCTCCCGGAACACCAGCATGGCGAAGGCCACGGCCGCGCAGGCGCACACCGCCCAGGCGAACGGCTCGAGTTTCGAGCGGTGCATCACCGGGGTTTCGAGATGGTCGAGGCGATCGATCACTTGCCGCCCTCCGGGGTCGGCCAGGCCGGGCCGACGTATTCCGGCACCGGCGCGGGCGGCGGGATGAATTCGTGGCCGTCGCCTGCCGAGCCGAGGGCTGCGAGCGCGGCCCTGGCCTCCTCGGCCAGGCGGATCAACTCGGCGCGCCGTTCCTTCAGCGCCTGGTCGTCGGGCTTCTTGGCGATCTCGCTGTCGATGTACGGAACCAGCTTGGCTATGTCCTCGGCCGCGAGGTTGGCCAGGGCCTGGACGCGGACGAAGCGGACCACCGCCCAGCGGCTCTCCGGCGGCAACTGTGCGCGCAGATCGGCCATGCGGCCCTTGCCCCTGGTCAGGACGTGGAAGATCTCGCCTTCGCTGAGCTGCAGCACCGACAGTCCGTTGAGGCTGGGGATGCCGCCGAAGGAGGCGGCGATATAGCCATTGGCGGCGTCGCCGTCGCGCCCATGGCAAGCAGCGCAGTAGGAGAGGAAGTCGCGCTGGCCGCGCTTGAGCACCAGGGCGTCCAGCGGCAGCGGATTGCGCATCTGACGCGCACCGGCCCAGTCGGTCGCAGCCAGCGGATAGGGCTGGAATCCGCGGGGCACGGTGCCCTCTGGAGGCGCAAGCATGGCCGGGAAGTGGACCGTGCGCCTGATCGGCTGGCCCTGGGCGTCACGCGCGTCGATCTCCACGGTCCCGGCATCCTGGCTCTCGTAGGCCGGGGTATGGAACATGTCGGGCATGACCTCGATGCCGCGATCCTTCTTCTCCTCGCCGCAGGCGCCGAGGGCGAGCAGCGCGGGAAGCACGGCTGCGATGCCGATCATCTTACGCATGGTTCGCCTCGATCCGCTCCGCCTTGTGGTCGCCGAGCCAGCGCGACAGCGACTCGACGCTGTATCGCTCGCCGTCCACCGGCAGGAGCAGGCAGAACTGGTCGTCGGTGATGCGCGGGTCGGCGACCATGAGGTCGCCCGGCACCAGCTTGCAGGCATGGAAACAGGCCAGCAGGTTGACCAGCGCGCCAGCGAGCAGCGCCGTCTCGAGGATCGGCACCAGCCAGAACTGCGGCGAGAAGTACGGCTTCCCGCTGACGTTGATCGGCCACTCGTGAACCGAGGAGAGGACGAAGAAGTGCAGGCAGCCGGCGGCGCCGAGCAGCACCGCGACCATCACGGCGCGGCCGATCCAGCTGCGCTGGTGGCCCATCACCTCCTCGAAGCCGTGCACCGGCCACGGGGTGAAGGCGGTCAAGCCGGGGAAGCGGGCGTCGCGCGCGGCTCCGGCGGCGGCGGTGAACGCGGCCTCGTCGCTCCAGAAGCCGGCGACGTAGGTCTTGGGCAGCGGATCAGCCATGGGCGGCACCCTCCGACTTCTTGCCACCGAGCAGGGTCGCCTTGACCTCGGCGATCGAGACCATCGGGGCGATGCGGGCGAAGACCAGGAACTGGGTGAAGAACATGCCGAACGAGCCGGCCAGGATCATGTAGTCGAAGGTGGTGAAGGCGTAGCTGGTCCACTCGCTCGGCATCTGCCCGTGCCGCAGCGACAGGGCCATGATGTTGTAGCGCTCGAACCACATGCCGACGTTGACCAGCAGGCCGATGAGGAAGATGGCGCGGATGTCGCGGCGGAAGCGCTTGAACCACAGCAGCTGGATGGGCAGAAGGTTGCAGGCCACCATCAGCCAGAAGCTCCAGCAGCTCTCGCCGGTGGCGCGCCAGAGGAACTGTTCGCGCTCCATCGGCGACTCGCTCCACCAGGCGGCGAAGTACTCCATCCCGTAGATGTAGGTGACGACCAGGCCGGCGGCGAGGAGGATCTTCGCCAGGCGGTCGAAGTGGTCGAGCGTGATGTAGGCCTGCAGCTTCAGCATCTCGCGCATCGGCACCAGGACGACGAAGGCCATGGCCAGACCGCCGAACACCGCGCCGGTGACGAAGTAGGGCGGGAAGACGGTGGCATGCCAGCCTGGGACATGCGCCACCGCCAGCAGGATGGCGATGGTCGAGTGCATGCCGATGACCAGCGGGGTCGCCAACCAGGCGAACTGGCTGTAGGCGCGCTCGTAGTGGTTCCAGTCGGCCGAAGTTCCCTTCCAGCCCATCGCCAGCATGCCGTAGAGCATTTTCTGCCACTTCCGCGTGGCGCGGTCGCGCACGGTGGCGAAGTCGGGGATCAGTCCCAGGTAGAAGAAGACGACCGAGCAGGTGGCGTAGCCGGTGATGGCGAAGACGTCCCACATGATCGGCGACTTGAACTGCGGCCACATGCCGAGGTCGTTCGGCATCGGCATCAGCCAGTAATCGACCCACGGACGGCCGGTGTGGATGAGCGGGAACAACCCGGCGATGTTGATCGCGAAGATGGTCATCGCCTCGGTGGCGCGGTTGATGCCGGTGCGCCACTTCTGCCGGAACAGCAGCAGGACCGACGACACGATGGTGCCGGCGACCGCGACCGCGATCCAGTAGATGTAGGTGCCGATGTCGTTGCCCCAGTTGACCACGTTGTTGACGCCGAAGACGCCATAGCCGGCGCGGATATAGACCGCGACGGCCATGAACAGCGCGCCGGCGATGCCGGCCGCAGTGAGGAAGGCGCCCCACCACTGCAGGCTGGGCACGCGGAACAGCGGGGCCGTCAGATCGTCGGTGATCTTCGCGGCGGTCAGCGGGGGCTGCGTCGTGTCGCTCACGGATGCGTCTCCGCGCCATGACCCTCAAGCGCAGCCAGCTCCTCGGCCGTGGCCGGCCGATGGCGCAGCTTGCGCAGGTAGGCCACCTTGGGCCGGGTGTTCGATTCGGCATCGAGCGCGAGATAGGCGCGCGCGTCGTTGGACTGCTTGAGCACCTGGGATTCCTGGTCGTTGAGGTCGCCCCAGGTGATGGCGGCGGTCGGGCAGGCCTGGGCACAGGCGCTGGTGACATGGCCATCGGGCAGGCGGCGGGCCTGGCGCTTCTCGTCGGTGCGCCAGGTGCGCTGGCGCTGGACGCAGAAGTTGCACTTCTCCATCACACCACGGTGGCGGACCGTCACCTCGGGGTTGAGCAGCATCTGCAGCGGCTGGTGCGCCAGTTCGGCGGGCGCGGCATCGCTGCCCTCGGTCATCACGTTCTTCGCCAGGCGCAGGTCGGGCTGGCCCGAGCCCTGCGGGCCGGCGCGGAACGACGAGTACTGGTACCAGTTGAAACGGCGGACCTTGTAGGGGCAGTTGTTCGAGCAGTAGCGCGTGCCGATGCAGCGGTTGTAGACCTGGAGGTTGATGCCTTCGTCGCTCTTCACCGTGGCGTTGGCCGGACAGACCGCTTCGCAGGGCGCGTTGTCGCACTGCTGGCACAGCATCGGCTGGTGCAGCACGCTGACGTCCAGGCGGGCGTCGGCCTCGGCGGCCGGGGCGCTGAAGTAGCGGTCGATGCGCATCCAGTGCATCTCGCGGTTCTTGCGCACCTCGTCGCGGCCGACCACCGGGACGTTGTTCTCGGCGCTGCACGCGACCATGCAGGCGTTGCAACCGGTGCACAGGTCGAGGTCGATGGCCATGCCCCAGCGGTGGCCGGGATAGGTCTGGTGGCTGCGCCAGATCGACAGGCGACCGCCCTGCTTGCCGTCGGTGCCGTTCTCCCAGGCGTGCGCCCGGTGGTTGCGGCGGGCGGCACCGGGATCGGCGCGGTGCAGTTCGAGGACGTCGTCGATCGCGACCTGCTCGCCAGCCAGGCGGTGGTGGTGCTGGGTCTGGGCCAACTCGTAGCGCTGCCCGGTCTTCGCCACGGTGACGGCGGCGCCCCAGCGCCGCCCACCGGCGAGCTGGTAGGCGTTGGCGCGATAGCCATCGACCGCGGTCGCCTGCGCGACCAGGCCGCCGGCCGAGCGGCCCCAGCCGAGGAACACCTCGACCGTGCCGGGATGCTGGCCGTCCTGTACCAGCGCGGGCAGCTTGACCGTGTCGCTGCCGACGGTCAGGGCGACGACGTCGTTCCCGGCGATGCCGGCGGCCTTGGCGTCGGCTGGCGAGAAGGCGGCCCAGCCGTCCCAGCACACCTTGCTCACCGGATCCGGGGTCTCCTGCAGCCAGGCGTTGTTGAGCTGGCTGCCGTCGCCGACCGTGCGGGCACCATTGCACACCAGCATCAGCGGCGCCGGCGCAGCCGCCGCGGGGGCGGGGATGGCAGTGAACCTGCGGTTGGCTGGCATCAGCCGGCGCGGCACCTCGACGAAGCCGCGCGAGAGCGCGGCACGCCAGAAGGCGTCGCCGGTGGCGGCGGTGCCGGCGGCGGCCTGCACCTCGCCTGTCCACACCTGCTGGACGAAGCTGCGCCAGGGCAGGATGCCGCGTTCGGCGGCACTCCACAACTGCTTGCGGCTGACCACGCTGACCGCGGCCTGGGCCGGGACGGCGGCGCGCGGGGTACGCAACGCGGCCACCTCGAGGCCGGCGGCGAGGACGAAAGCGGCGAGACTCTCCTCGGCTGCACGGCTATCCCACAGCGGCTGGACCACGGGCTGCTGCAACTCGACCGCGCCTGGTCCGCTGGAGGCGTCACCCCAGCTTTCCAGATCATGCAGGCCGGGGGCATGCCACTGCGCCAGGGCGGTGGTCTCATCGCGGCTGGGATTCAGCGACACCAGCAGAGGCGCCTTGGCCAGGGCGGCGGCCGCACCCGGCAGGTCGAAGGCGGGATTGGCACCATCGGTGACGATAACCGCATCCCAGCTCTCGGTGAGCGCCTCGGCCAGCGCAACGCGCCCGGCGTTCGGCTGCGTGCCGACCACGGCCACGCCCTCGGCACCGAGCAGGCGGTTCAGCCAGGTGACGGCGAGGTGGAGATCGAGGCTCTCCGGCCCGCTGTGAACCGCGCCGCCAGCGTAGGCCAGGCCGAGGCCATTCGCCTTGCGCGCCGCGAGCAGCCGCTCGGCGATGTAGGTTATGGCATGCGTCTCGCCGGCGGCGGTGCGCACCTTGCGCATGGCGGCGGCGATCGGCGCGATCGCGGCGGGCAGCGCGGCGGCGACGTCGGGCGGCAACTGGCCGCCAGTGGCCGCGGCGACCTCGTTGGCCACCGCCCAGGCGATCCAGGCCAGGCTGTCCATGCCGGCGCGGATGCGCACATCGGCGCAGGAGCCGAGCTGGCTCAGAGTCGATTCGACGCAGATGACCTGGCCGGGCTCGCCGTCGGAGCCGCGGCGGAAGGCGCCGTAGGCGGCCAGGGTGGCGGTGTCGGCGTCGGCCAGCAGGTCGGAGCCGAAGGCGACCAGCGTGCGGGCGTTGCTCAGCAGCCAGCGCGGCGCGCTGCGTTCACCCAGGACCATGTCGCGGGCGGTGACGGCGCTGTCCTGCGCCCACGGGTGGTAGGCGACGTGACGGAAGCGGTCGCCGAGGGCCTGCTTGAGCACCTCGAGATGCGCCAGACGAGCCGGACCGTCGATCGGACCGGTGACCAGCAGGATACGGCCGCTCTTGAGCCTCTCGCCCACCGCCTTGTCGAGGTCGGCCCAGGTGGTGGCGGCGAAGGCGCCGTCGACCAGACGCTTGGGACCGTCGTTGTAGACCTTGGGCTGGGCCGGATCGATGCCGCCGCGATCGGGATCGTAGAGGTCGAGCAGCGCCGCCTGGGTGCGCGCATCGCTGCGCCCGCGGACCTGCGGATGGTCGGGGTTGCCATCGAGCTTGATCGGCCGGCCATCGTAGGTCTTGGCCATGATCGGGCGCGCCTGGCCGTTCACCCGGATCACCGTCGAGTACCACACGCCCTCGCCCAGGGTCGTGCCCTCGGGCTGCTGGGCGAGCGGCACCAGCGTGTCGGGATGCGGGTCGTTGCAGCCGCTGACCACCGCCAGCACGGCAGCGGCGCCGGTCAGCTGGAGGAAGCCGCGGCGATTGACCCCAGGCATGGCGAAGTGGAGCTGTTCGCGCTGCGCGTCGGCCTGCTCCGGGCAGTCCGGCGACTGGACGCCGCCTCGGGCGCGCAGGTCGGCGATCGCCGCCGCGACCTCGGGGGCGAACTCGTCACGCGCCGGCGCCTGCGTGAGATCGGCAGGATCTGACCATATCTTGTTCATTGATGGCACGTGCTGCAGTTGGTGGCGGCGTTCATCAGGCGGTGCGAGTCGGGCAGGTCGGCGGCGCGCCAGGCGGGCAGGTCCTTGACCTTGGCGGCGAAGCCGGGGTTCTCGGCCAGGAACGTGGCAAGGCGGCCGGGCTGCGCGGCGGCAGGCGCGTGGCCGGTTTCCGCTGGCGCGCCTTTGACCTGCCGTTCGCGGAAGACGACTGTCGGATCGGCGACCTCGCGGGCACGAACCGCTTCGTAGTTCGCAACGCCGACGCTGTTGGTGGTCGGATCGCCGGGCTTGGCGTCGGGGCCGCCGACATAGTTGCTCTTGCGGTGGCAGTCGAGGCACCACGACATGGTCAGGTCGGCGTGCTGGCGCACGACGACCATCTCCTCGACCGGACCGTGGCAGGTCTGGCAGGCGACGTTGGCGGCGACGTGGGCGCTGTGGTCGAAGTAGACGTGATCCGGCAGCTTGTGGACGCGATTCCAGTGCACCGTGCCGCCTTCGCGCAGCGATCCATCCGCTGCCGTATAGCTGCCGGTGGTCGCGATGCTGGCCAGGTTCTGGATCTCGGGCAGATCCGTGCCGACGACATTGTGGCAACTCATGCACACCGACATCGGCGGAACGCCGGCGTGCTTGCCGCGCTCGGCGTTGAAGTGGCAGAAGCGGCAGTCCAGCTTCAGGTCGCCGGCATGCTGACGATGGCTGAAGGCGATCGGCTGCCGCGGCGCGTAGCCCTGGTCATGGAAGGCATGGAGGAACCACCAGGCGGCACCGGCAAGCAGGATGGCGGCTAGAAAGAGCAGTGGCCAGAAGCGCAACACGAGGGCTGCCAGCGCCTGCGGTGCAGGCGCTGCGACGGCCGGGGGCGGGGACGGCTCGGACAACGTGGGCTCCATGCGGCCTGCGCCGCGCCGGGGACGGTGGAAACTAGACCCGCCGGAGCCGGTACGCAAGGCGACCCCGTGTAGAAGGTTGCACACCTGTACTACTATGTAGTTAGGAATTCAACGAGCATGTCTGCAGCGGCGTATGATAGGAATAGGCATGCGCATCGCTTACGTACTTCTGACCTCCCTGCTCGGAGCCGCCGTCCTGGGGACATCCGAGTCCGGAGGCCCGCCGCGTCCACGCCTTGATGCGCAGGCGCACCCTGAACGACCGGCCCAGATGGCGCGGCCGCCAAGAACTCCGCCACCTGTCCCCGACGGTTCAGCAGCCAGCAAGCCGACGACGCCAGCCGAGCCGCCCCGCACAGGTCCGGCCCCGGCGGCGATCGAACACGACACCGTCATCCTGACCAACGAGCAGCAGTTCCTCGGGACCGTCCTCAGCGACCAGCCCGATCCGGACTGGGTCGCGATCAACACCGGCAATGGCGTCCTGCGCCTGGCTCGCGCGCGCGTCGCCCGGGTCGAATACGGCCTGACGGCTCGCATGGGCAAGGTCAAGACCACCGATCTCGCCGCCCTGGTCGACCTGGCCATGTGGTGCCGGGCCAATGCCAGGAACGCCCAGGCCTTCGACCTGCTGACCAAGGCCGTCGCACTGCCCGGCTGCGAACTCAAGACCCGGGGTCTCTACGCCCAGTTGATCGACGAGCAGCAGGGCGCTGACAAGGCGCTTCCTCTGTACATCGCCTACCGCAATGCCGGCGGCACCGATCCCGAGATCCTCGCCCGGCTTGCCGAACTGGAGACGGCCCGCGCCGCCTGGGAGGAACAGATGCGCGCCCTCGGACTGGACCCCGGGGCGTCCGCCTCCGCTGGTGCGCCGATGGCCGCCGCCACCGCCACCGCGGTCGAGGAAGGCTACGAGCGGTATAAATGGGACAGCGACTCCCTCGACTGGTCGTCGCCCGCCAAGCCCTCGTTGGTGACGTTGGTGACCCCGGAGGGTCCGCGTCGGGTCATGCAGGTCGACGTCGAGCCGCACCCGAGCAAACCCAACGTCGACAAAGGCGCCATCGTGCTCCGTCGGCCCCTGGCGCTGCGTTCCGGAGCCAAGCTGACCATGCTGGTGGCCAACCGCGGCGCCGCCGACCTGCGCCTGGGGGTCGCAGTGAAGTCGGGTGCCGAGTGGACCTACTACGAGAGCAAGCCGCAGAACGTGGCCGCCACCCAGTCCGGCCAGGAGTTCGCCCAGCTGGTCTTCGACCTGGGCGCCAGCGACTTCAAGGCCCAGTCCACCGGCTGGGCCTACGGCGCCCGCATCGCCCACCTCGAGCAAGTGCGCGAACTCCAGATCCTGCTGCACAATGGCGCCAAGAGCGGCAGCGTATGGATCGCCGGCATCGCCTTCGAGGGCGGGGAATAGACGTGCCGCGCGGCGACGTCCTGATCAGGCTGATCGCCATCTGCCTGGCCAGCCAGCCAGCGATGGGCGGCGACGCCACGCTGCCCTCCCTGCCGGCGCCATCAACGCCCCCTGCCCCGGCCAATCCCGCGTTGCAGCCAGTCGCCGATGCGCCGGACGAAGCAACCCAGGAACGTGTCGTCAAGGAGCTGCGCGCCCTGTACAAGGCCGAATTCGCCGGCCGCAAAAGCGACGAGCGGCTGAACTTCGCGCGCAAGCTCCTGGACCAGGGACGGGGTCCCGGGGATTCCGCCAGCCGCTTCGTCATGCTGCGCGAGTCGGCCGACGTGTCAGCTCGTCTGGGCGAGGTCGAGACGGCGATGTCCGCGGTCGACGCGCTGGTCGCCGGCTTCCGTCTGGATGCCGAGTCCGAACGACTGCGCTGGCTCGCCGCGTTGGCGCCGAACATCAGCACCATCGCCCAGGCCTCGGAAGCCGGGAGCCGCGCCGCCGACCTCGCCGACGCGGCGATGCAACGGGACGATTACGCCACCGCGATGAAGGCTGTCGGCGTGCTCGAACAGATCGCCCGCCGCACCCGTGATCCCGGCCTGATGTCCCAGGCCAAGTCCCAGGTCGAACGGGTGAAGAGCCTGGCGACGGCCTGGGAGGAACTCGGCGAGGTCGAGGATCCGCTCGGCGGGGTCACTCCGACCGGCCATGCCCGGCTGGGCCGCTTCTACGCCCTGGCCAAGGGCGACTGGGCGGCGGCTCTCCCGCATCTCGCCGCTGGCGACGACGCCTTGCGGACGGTCGCCGCGGCTGAGCTCGCCGCCAGCGATCCGCCGGCGATGCTGGCCGCCGCTGATGCTTGGTTCGAACTCGCTGCGAAGGAACGTTCGACGGCTAAACAGCAGATGCAGCTGCACAGCGCGACGTTGTACCGCCAAGCGCTGGAAGGGCTCGGGGGTCTCGACCGCGCACGTGCCGACAAGCGTCTGGCCGAGCTCGACCGGCTGCTCGCCGGCCTCCTCCGCGGCAATACGCGGCGCCCGCCCGGCGCAGCGCTCTACTTCAGCTTCGAGCGCGAAACCCTCGGCCTCGAATCCGGCAAGCCGATCGCCCTCGATGGCAGCGGACATGGCCTGCGCGGGCGCATCACCGGGGCCAAGCCCGCCAGCGGCCCCTTCGGCACCGCCCTCGAGTTCGGCCCCGATGCCAGCGCGGTGGACTGCGGCAATGCCAAGGATCTGGCTATCGTCGGCAGCCTGACCATCGCCATGTGGCTGAAACCCACAGCGCTGGGCCAGCGGCGCAATCCGTTCTACAAGAGCTACGGCTCCGAGGGCGCCATCACCCTTGAGCTGACCGGCGTCCTGACCTACTACTATGGGGCGGTCGGAGCCGACGCCGACCCCTATCAGGGATTCAGCTGCGCCAGCCCGCTGCCGCTGAACGCCTGGACGCATGTCGCCCTGGTCCGCGACCTCGGACCGGCGAAGCAGCTGGCCTGGCACCTGAACGGCAAGCGCGACAATGCCACGCCGGCCCTCTACCCGGAATCGAAGGCGTCGACGAAGCCGCTGATGCTCGGCAGCGGCTACACCGGTTTCCCCTTCGTCGGGCTCATCGACGAAGTCGGCCTCTGGCCACGGGCGTTGAGCGAGGACGAGATCAAGTTGCTGTACGACGCGACCTCCGCCGGGCGCTGAGGATCGGATCTCTCCTGTTGAATTGGCCGTTCAGGCGGGTGCGGAACGCCTGAACGCGGCAGGCGGCAGGCCGTGCACACGGCGGAAGACGCGGCTGAAGCTGAAGCGGTCGCCGTAGCCGAGACCGGCAGCGATGTCCCCGATCGGCATGCGGGTATGGCGCAACTGGTCAGCCGCCTGCAACATGCGCAGGCGATCATGGAATCGCTTGGGCGGAAGGCCGAAGGCGGCGGTGAAACCGGCGCGAAAGGCCCGTTGCCCCAGTCCGCACGGGCTGGCCATGGACGCGACCGGCAGGTCGCCAGCGAGGCGCTCGCGCATCAGGGCGAGGGCCGGGGCGAAACGTCCGCCATCCGGTCCACGCTCGCCCGCCGCCGCCGCCGCCCAGCCGATCATCAGGGCGGCGAAGCGCAGGCTGGCGGCGGCGAGGCGCCAGCGCCGTCCGTCGGCGAGGTCAAGCATGCACTGGTCGGCAGCCAAACCTTCGCCGGAGGATCCAGGCAGATGCAATACCCGCTCGACCGGAACCGGCATGTCTCCGTCGCACCAGAACTCCCACTGCCAGAGCACCCAGGCGTCCTCGATGCAGCGGAACGGCCCAAGGGCGGCCTGACGCAGCACGATCAGGCTGTCCGGGCCGAGAGCGAAACGGTCGCCGCCGTGGGTGGATATCTCTCCACCGCCGGAAACCGTGCGCATCGCGAACCAGCGGTCGGTCGGATAGCAGTGGTCGAGGATGTCGTAACTGCGGTCGCCGCGGATATGCGCTACCCGGCGCAGCCGCAGTGGCGGCAGCGCCGGCGTCTGGTCGATCTCGACCTGGCGATGCCAGAAAGAGACGCGTCGCTTGGCCATGCCGCCAGCGTCGCTGCCGATTTCGACATGCCAGCGCCGACTCACGCCATATGCCTAGGCATGGCCATGGCGTAGCCTGGCAGGTGAGCCCGCCATGACCCACCCTACGCAGATATTCCTCTCCAACCCCAAGGCCCTGCGCGTCGAGTACCGCCTGGATGACCAGCGGCTCGAGCTGTGGTGGTCGCCCCGCGCCGGGCGCTCCACCGACTGCTTCGACCGCACCTACTCCAACCGCGATGCGCACCTCGACGTCTTCGAGACGATCAGCATCCCCGCCTGCGGCCTGGAGGGCTTCCAATCCTGCGACTACGACCCCTATCACTGCGTCCTGCGCTTCGCCAGGCAGACCCTGCACCTCGCCGTGCGGCCCGACGCCGCCGCCGTGCTGGTCTGGGGCGAGCAGCCGCTCGAGGTCGACCTGAAGGCCGGTCGCCATGATACGCCGATGGCGTCCGGCGGAGGCGTCTTCGCGGTGCGTCACGACGATCCGCAGCGCAGCTTCGTCTTCGCCGCGACCATCGCGATCGGGGATGGCCGGCTGCGCGTCTCGCCTCGCAAGCTGACCGCGTTCCCCACCTACGCCCGGGCCGAGCTGGCGGCAGGGCAGATGCTCTGCGTCGGCGTCGGCGAGAGCGACGAACCGGTGGTGGAGATGGTGCGCGCGCTCGCCGCCAAGCCGTGGTCGCTGCACACCGCGGAGACCCGGACGCTGCTGACCCCGGTGCTGGCCATGGGCCGGATCAGTTCGCGTGCCCAGCCGCGCCTGGCGGCGCTGCGGGACACGGTGGTGTGCGGGCTGCACAGCATGATCGACGACAGCGGGGCCTACCGCGCCTCGCTCAAGCCGATCTACTATCTGATCTGGGTGCGGGATGGCGGCTTCAGCTTCCCGTACCAGGCCGCCGCCGGCTGGCCGCACCGGTTGCGCGAGTTCTGCCGCCTGCTGCTCGACAACCCGACCACCGTCGACGAACCGGGCCTGCCCCGCGGCCGGATGTTCGGCCAGCTCATCCATCGCCAGCTCGGCAAGCTGGAGGAGGACGGCCTGTTCTATGTCGTGTGGAGCCTGCACACGCTGTGGACGCAGACCGGCGACCTGTCGTTCCTCACCGACGCGGATTGGCGCCTGCTCGACGAGGCCCTGGCCTGGGTCGAGGCAGTGACCTGGGATGAGCAGCGCGGACTCTATGGCGAGTTCTTCGCCGATGAGACGCCTGCTCACGGCCATCGGGATGCCTACTGGGATCATGCCATCGGGCAGCCTGTCCCCTGGGGCGGACTGCGTCGGCCCGAGGGTCCGGTGGTGCGCAACTACGACGTCTACTTCAACCTGCTCATGCACAGCACCTACAGCATGCTGGCGGCGATGCGGAGCCGCCCCGAGCTGCTCGATCGACCGGCCCGCCTGTGGCCGCAGCTGGCTGGGCTGCTGTCCCAGCGCAGCGACGGGGTGCCGGCCTACGGCGAGGCGCTGCTCGAGGACGGCAGGCGCGTCACCGTCCCCCATTGGGGCCTGGCCAACTCGTGCTGTGTGTGGGGACTGACCCTGCCCAGCTTCGCGCCCCTCGCCGACTGGGATGCAGTGCGCGCCGCCACCCTCGACGCCATCATCGCCAAGCCGGAAATGCACTTCACCAACGGCGTATGCTCGGCGATCGCCGCGGTCGATCCGTGGATCTATCCCGAGGAACGCGCGCTCGGCATCCTCAACCGCATCGCCGATGAGACCGAAAGACCCGGCCGCTACCTGCCGATGGGCGGAGCGATGCCCGAGAAGCTCGGGGCGCCTGAAGGGAACCTCCACCACGACATCCGCCCGCAGGGCTTCGCCATGGGCTCCTGGCTGTTCGCCTTCGCCGCACTCGGACTGCGCCGGCTGTCGTACGGAATCGCCCTGCGTCCGACCACCGCCTTCGACCGCATCGCCGACTACCCCTGGCGCGGCTCCACCCTCGACCTGCGCTGGGACGCGCGCGGGAGGGACCTGGCGCTGGAGATCGACGGCTCGGTCGTGCTCGGCAGCCTGCAGGTGCCGCAGGCGCTGCTGTCGACGCCCGGCCCCCACTCCGTCCGCCTGATCCCGGCCGCGCCAGCCTGCCTGTGGTTGCGCAGCCATGTCCAACTGGACGCGGTCATCGAACGGGTCGGCGGACGCAGCTATCGCTTCACCGCGCACGGCGTCGCCGAGATCACCTTGAGCCGCCAGCCAGCGAAGGCCCTGCTGCTGGATACCCAGGGGCACGCGCTGGCCTGCGTCTGGACGGATCTCGATGGCATGGCCACCTGCCGCTTCACCTGGTTCGGCGCAGGTGAATTACGCGTCGAATCCTGAGAGCTGGCGGTCGAGACGCAGCCTATTCCGCCAGGTCGACTGCGCAGCGGAAGCCGATCGTGGCGCAGCGGTCCCAGCCATCGTGCAGCAGGATCTGCTTCGCCACCCAGTCGGCGGATCGCGCTCCGCCATCGAACAGCCAGGCGCTGCCCTGGCCCTGGTAGTGGCAGCCGCCCTTCAAGAGCACGTAGCGGGTGTGCCCGTCGCTACGCTCGCTCTCGGTCAGCTCCCAGACGTTGCCGCACATGTCCCAGGCGCCGATCGCGCTGCGGCCGTCGGGGTGGGCGCGCACCGGGGTCGTCCGGCCGGTCTCGGAGCCGGTGCGGCGGGCTGGATCGTCCTCGGCGCCCCACGGCCAGCAGGCGTCGGCCGGGCCGAGGGCGGCGCGCTGCCACTCCTCCTCGCGCGGCAGGCGCTTGCCGCACCACGCGGCGTAGGCGCGGGCGTCCGCCAGGCTGACATAGACCACCGGGTGGTCCTCGCTACCGGGAACCGGGCGACCATCGCACCAGTGGTCAAGGAAGCGGTGCGCGACCTGCGGACGGTAGCCGGTGGCAGCGAGGAAGCTGGCGAACTCGGCGTTGGTCACCGGCACCTCGTCGATCGCCACCGCCCGCACCGCGGCCAGGCGCCGGTCGGTCATCACCGACTCCATCCCATCATAGACATGGCGTTCACCCGGCGTGCCGGCGATATGGCCGCATTCGCGCATGCGGAAGCGGCTCTCGAAGAGGCCGCTCCAGTCGGGGATGCGCAGCATCCCCGACTGGAGGACGGCGTTCCGGCAGGTCGCCGGGACCTGACGCAGGTGGTGCACGGCCGGCGTACGGCAGTGCTCGCCGGACCAGAGATGCGGCAGGTAGGTGCCGGCCGAGGCCCTGGCGCGCTGGGTGGCGAGGAAGGCCGCCAGATCGGCGTCGATGGCAGGCACCGCCAGCACGCCGGCAATGCCGTCGCGTTCGATCACTCCGCGCAGTGCGACCACGCCGTCCTTCACCTCGCCCAGTTCGAACTCCTGGCCGTTGATGACATCGACGTAACGGTGGCCCGGCAGGTGCGGCAGGCGCAGCACCGTGTGCTGGATCGCGTGGCCGCGGCGATTCGCCACCGTCCACAGGCTGATCCCCTGATGGGTGAAGCGGCTGGCGTACACCGCGTCGGGCCGGCCGGCGCCGACATGCGGCTCCCAGGTGCCCTTGATGAAGTGCGCACTGTAGCGGCGTATCGCCGGGCCGAACAGCCGCAGCCAGGTGCGGGCGCGCTCGCACAACGGCGCCCAGTAGCCAAACACGTTCTCCCACACCACGAAGCCGTGACCACCCATCCAGGCGCGCTGGATCTCCCGGATCGGATCGGGGAAGTAGCGCCGCGTCTCGTAGACCAGATGGTGCCGGTCGAGCCAGCGGTTGCGGCAGATGCCGGGGGCGGCGCTGTCGTCGGTGAACTGCTGCCAACTCTGCACCTCATGGCCGAACGGTTCGGATTTGGCCGGCGCCTCCGAGCAGAAGGCGAGACCGGCATCGACCGCCGCCAGGGTGGTGCGCAACCGGTCGCTCGGACAGGCCTGGCAGTCGAGGAAGAACCCGTCGATGCCGCAATCTGCCGCCAACTGGGCGAAGGCCTCGGCGTCGTCGGCCATGCCTGGCGGCAACCCGGGCACCCACGGTTTGTGGTCGAGCAGGACGCGCACGCCACGGCGGTGGAAGGCCTCGACCGCGGCCCGGAGACCGGCGCGGCCGCCCGGCAGATCGTCGAAATAGTCGAACTGGTTGCGCTGGTCCAGCCCCGACAGCGGATAGTTGTTCCACAGCACCACCGCATCCCAGCCGCCGAAGTCGCGCTCGACCCGGTCGAGCAGCCGGTCCACCGTCCAGGCGCCGGTGGCGTGGTCGATCAGGTCCTCGTCCCACAGCATGACCCAGCCCTGGAGATAGGCGCGGCTGGCCCAGGCCTGCGCCGCACGGTCGTAGAGCGGAACGCCGCCACGACCCGCAGTGATCTCCGCGTCGCGCCAGGCGACCAGGCGCTCGCGCCAGGCCGGCCAGTCCGCTGCGTGCTCCGGAGCCGGAATGAAGGCGTTCTTCGCGGCAGCTGGGTCGGTTGCGGTTAAGGCTTCGGTCATGGCACGGGCTCCTGATAGGCCTGCAGATTAGCAGCACGGCAGCGGCGGGGCCATGGACTGGCGTCTTCCCTATTTGCACGAGCGTCCTGCTGGTAGTACGGTCCAGCCATGCCCGCCTGCCAGATCCTGACCCACCGGCCGGCGGATCCCCGTGAAAAGCCCATGGATACCGGCTGGCGCACCCTGCCCGCCGTGCTGATCGAGTGCCCGCAGGGCGGGAGCTGGCGGATGGATTGCGAAGGTCAGGCCCCGATAATCGCCAGCAGTGGCCAGACTTTCGCCATTCCAGCCGGCTGGCGCCACCGTCTGCGGACGTCAGGATCCCGCGGCATGATCAGCACCTGGTGCCTGCTGCGGTGGAGCGATGACGCAGGACTGCCCTGGACCATCCCGGGACGACCGACGAGGCTGGGCGATGGCGCAGCCGACGAACTGATGCGCCTTGCACCAGGATCCGGATCCGTCGCCGAGGCCAACCGCCTGTCAGCCGCCTGGCGATTGGCGGCGCTGCTCTGCGCCGCCTCTCCGCCCGCACCTGACGCCGGCGATCCGCGCTGGCGCAGCCTGCTGGCGCATCTGCATGAACCCCTCGGACGCCAGGACGTGGCGATGCAGGCCGGTCTCAGCGCCTCCAGGCTGCACGACTGGTGCGTGTCCCGCTGCGGCCTCGCGCCGATGCGCCTGCTCGCCCGCCTGCGCATCGAACGGGCCCAGGAACTGCTGCTCTGCTCCGACCTGCCGTTGGGTGAGGTCGCCGAGCGCTCCGGGCATGGATCCCCCTTCTGGTTCTCGCGGGCCTTCCGCGCCGCCACCGGCAGGACACCGAGCGCCTGGCGGCGGAGCCAGCGCGCCTGAGCGTCAGAGCTTGCCGCACATGGCCAGGAGCCGCGCCAAGGGCAGCCAGGCCTGCGGCGGGACGGCGCGCGGGTGCGCCTGCGGATCCCAGCCGTTCTCCGCCCCCTGCCGCTGCAGCTGGACCTTGGAGGCGATGCCACGCAGGGCCTCGGAGACGGTGCGGGGGCCGGCGAAGGCGCGTTCCAGCAGGGCATCTACCGCCAGCAGGCCGCGAGCATCGGCCTCCCGGTCGCGGCGGAATCGCCACACCGCCAGATCGACCCGCGCGGGTGGCGTGGTCGCCTCACGCGGCAATCGGGCGACGAAGGTGGCCTGACCGGCGCAGGCGAGCAGCGCGCCGGATCGCGTGCCGGGCGCCGAAAGCTTTTCCGCCGTCTCGTGCTGCAGGATCAGATCGAGGGCGTGCGGCGGCTGCGGACCGAGGATCCAGCCACGCACCAGCGCGGCGGTGAGATGGAAGGGCGGATTGGCGACCACGCGCCACGGCCCGACGAAGCCCGGCACCCACGAGCGCAGATCGGCCGCGACGATGTCGCAAGCCGTGCCGAAGCGCCGGCGCAGCTCCTGCAGCCGGTCGGGCGCGAACTCGGCGCAGGTCACCTGCGCCCCGAGCCGCAGCAGTTCGGCCGTGATGGCGCCCAGTCCGGCGCCGGCATCAAGCACCCGCTCACCGGCCTTCACCCGTGTTCCGGAGACGAAACGGGCAGCGACCTCGGGCTTCAGATCATGCTGCTGCGGGCCAGCAGAATCGTCAGCGGGGCGTCTGGCCACCGGCGGCCTCCATCATGTCGCGCAGCCAGCTGGCATCCTGGGCGATGCGCGATGGACCGAGATCGAGGCCGGTGAAATTCTCGATCGACAGCCAGCCGTGGTATCCGGCGGCGTCGAGGGTGCCGATGATGGTCGGCCAGCGCAGCGTCCCCTGCCCCAGAGGCGCAAAGCCGGTCGCGGTGCCGTTCCAGCCGGTGCCGCCGGTGCGATGCCAGACATCCTTCACATGGACGTGGGCCAGGTACGGGCCGAGCAGACCGACCGCGGTATCGAGCGGTTCGGACCCTTCGCGCACCGTGTTGGCGATGTCGTAGATCACGCCGACGCGCAGCGGATCAAGGCTGTCGATCAGGCGGAGGGCGCCGCTCGCCCCCGTCGCCAGCGTACCGTCATGCGTCTCCATCAGGAAGCGCACGCCCTCGCCCTCGGCGATCACGGCCAACTCGCGCCAGGCCAGCCGCTGGGCCGCGATCTGCGCCTGGATGCGGCCGCGCTCGGGACGGTCGATCCAGACGCGCACGCTGGGCGCGCCGATGGTCCGCGCCGCGGCGGCGAGTCGGCGCGCGGCCGGCAGATCGGTGGCGGAGGCATAGCCTGCCAGGACCGGGCACTTCAAGCGCCATTCGCCGAGGATGCGAGCCACGTCATGGGCGAGCACTTCGATGCGGTCGAGGTCGAGGACGGCCGCGTTGTTGTCCCAGAACCCGGGTGCCCGGGACGGATCGAAGCGATGCGGCTTGCAGGCCAGGTCCAGTCCGGCGATGCCGGCGGCGGCGACCAGCGGGGCGAGTTCGTCGAGCGGCAGCCAGGGCGAGCAAGCGGTGAAGAGCGAGACCGGGTGGCGCATCGCATACAACGATGGCGCCCCGGACAACAGGCGCAACGTCCGGCTTCAGTCCACGGCGACGAGGACGCTGGAAGCCTTGACCACGGCGCAGGCCTTGGCGCCCTTCTTCAGCCCGAGGTGCCTGACCGACCCTTTCGTGATGACGGCGGTGATGATGATGCCGGGCGCGATCTCGATCGAGACCTCGCTATTGACCGATCCTGCTTTGATCGCCTTGACCGTACCGGGGAACATGTTGCGGGCGCTGATCTTCATGGTTCGGCTCCTATGGGCTGCGGCCTAGCGGCCGGTGAGGGATACAGCCTTGAACAGGATGTGCACCGGTGCGCCGACGTCGATGCCGAGCTGCGCGACAGTCCTGCCGCTGATCTCGACCAGCACCTCCTGGCCGATGTCGACGCTGACCACCACGCGATCCTCGGCCGCGGTGACGGCACGGACGTTGCCGGGCAGCTGGTTCTGCAACGAGATGCCGGCGACCGGACCCAGGGCCAGGGCCACATCATCCGGTTTGAGCAGCAGTTCGATGCGTCCGCCCGGAGCGATGCCGCAGCGCGGACAGATGACGCTGCCGCCGCCGTCGAGGGCGACGATGGTGACCGGTTCACCGGTCGGCTGTTCCGCGACCGTGCCGCGCAGGATGTTGACCATGCCCGCGTCGTGCAGCAGCGGCAGCAGGGCCGGCTGGCGGACGATGGTGCCGAGGGGGCCGTGAGCGGCGGCCCGGCCGCGGTCGAGCAGCAGCAGATCATCGCAGACATGCAGCAGCTCGCCGAGGTCGTGGCTGACATGCAGCACCGGCATGGAGAAGGCCTCGCGCACCCGGCGGAGGTAGGGCAGGATCTGCCGCTTCAGTCCGCGATCGAGGGCGGCGAGTGGCTCGTCCAGCAGCAGCAGGCGCGGCGAGCAGAGCAGCGCCCGGCCGAGGGCGACGCGCTGGCGCTGGCCGCCCGACAGGGTCGCCGGCCGGCGTGGCAGCAGGTCGGCGATGTCGAGTAGCCGCACGACGTCGCCGAGGGCGATGCGGCGCGCCGCGGGCGGCAGCAGGCGCTCACCATAGCGTAGATTGCCTTCGACGCTGAGATGCGGCAGCAGATGGCCATGCTGGAAGACGACGCCGAGGCGGCGGCGGTGCGGTGGCACATGGATGCCGGCCGCCACATCGTCGAGCACCTCGTCGTCGAGGACGATCCGCCCACGCGCCGGCCGCACCAGGCCGGCGACGAGGGCGAGCAGGGTGCTCTTGCCGGCGCCGGACGGGCCGAACACGCCGGTGGCGCCGCTGGTCAACTCGGCCGCGATGGCCAGCGCGAAGGGGCCGCGTTCGACCGTCGCATCGAGGACCAGTCTCATGCCGCCCCGATCCGCGCGCCGAGGCGCCGCGCCATCCACTCGCTGACCACCAGGGCAGCGATCGAGACGGCGACGCTGATCGCCACCAGCCGCCAGACCATCGCATCGCCATCGGGCACCTGGGTATATTGCCAGATCGCAACCGGCAGGGTGCGGCTCTCGCCCGGGATGTTCCCGGCAAGGGTGATGGTGGCTCCGAACTCGCCGAGGCAGCGGGCGAAGGCCAGCACCGTGCCGGCAAGGACTCCGGGCAGGGCCAGCGGCAGGGTGACGGTGGCGAAGACCCTCCAGGGTGGCGCACCGCAAGTCGCAGCGGCGCGTTCGACATCACGGTCGATCAGTTCGATGGCGAGGCGGACCGAGCGTACCAGCAGCGGGAAGCTCATCGCCGCCGCCGCCACCACAGCCCCCTTCCAATCGAAGACCAGGCGCCAACCGAACCATTCCTGGAGCAGCGCACCGAGCGGGGAGTGGCGGCCGAAGGCGACCAGCAGCAGCCAGCCGGTGACCACCGGCGGCAGGACCAGCGGCAGATGGACGACGGCATCGACCAGCGCCTTGCCGGGAAAGCTTCGACGCGCCAGCAGCCAGCCGATGGCGACGCCGGGAACGGCCAGCAGCAACAGGGCCGAGCCGGCGACCTGCAGGCTGAGACGCAGGATCTCCTGTTCGGCCGGCGACAACATTCAGCGTTTCAGCACGGTGAAGCCATACTGCTCGTACACCGGCACCGCTACCGGACTGGTGAGGAAGGCGAGGAAGGCGCGCGCCGCCGGCGAGGCGTTGGTGGTGGCGGCCACCGGATAACGCACCGGTTTGTGCAGGCCTTCGGGGAAGGTGGCCACGACCTCGACCTTGGCCGAGGTCCGCGCATCGGTGGCGTAGACCACGCCAGCATCGACCTCGGCGGTCTCCACCAGGCGGAGCGCTGCCCGCACATCGGCGGTCGGCGCCAGGCGCTTCTCCAACCAGCCCCACCAGCCGAGATTGATGAAGGCCTCCTTGCCGTAGATGCCGACCGGGACATTGGTCGGGTCCCCGATCGCTAGGCGTCCGGTGAAGGCGGCTTCGGCCGGGAAGTCCTGCGCGATCCTGATGGGAAAGGCCTTGCCGGCCGGCGCGATCATCACCAGGGCGTTGCCGAGCAGGTCGACCCGGCTGGCAATGTCGACCTGCTTGCGTTCCGCGAGGTAATCCATCCATTTCATGTCCGCGGAGAAGAAGATGTCGGCCGGCGCGCCGTTCTCAATCTGCTTGGCCAGGGTCGAGGCGGCGGCGAAGCTGGTGACGATGCGCACGCCGGTCTTCGCCTCGTAGGCCTTGGCCAGGTCGCCCACGGCGTTGGTCAGGCTGGCGGCGGCGAAGACAGTGGGGGATTCGCCACCCATGGCAGCGGCGATGACGAGCAGCGCGGCGATCAGACGGGACATCATCATCCTCCTTGGCGGACTGTGACCGGTAAAGGCCCCTGCTCAACGGGAACGGGTACTCCGGCGGTTCGATCCACCGGATGGGCCCTCGAAGGCGGTGGCGGTTCCGCCATGCGACGCTGTGCCTCCGCCTCAGCGCCGCAACGCCTGCACCAGATCGCACAGACCCTCGGGAGTGATCGGACCACCGGTTCTGACCGCTGCGACCACGCGCTCCAATTCGCCGGCGCGCAGTTCCAGCCCACTGCTCCGGCAGGCCTGACGCACGGCGCCCAAGCCGCTCTGCGGGCCGAGCAGGAGTTCACGGCGCGCTCCGACCGTGGCCGGGTCGAAGGGTTCGTAGGTGCGCGGATCCTTGGCCAACCCGTCGACATGCAGTCCGGAGGCGACCCGCCAGATGGCGTCGCCGACGATCGGCGCATGCGCGTCGCAGCGACGGCCGAGGGCGCGGGCGGCGGTGCGGCAGAGTCCCGGCAGGAGATCCAGGCGGTGGGCGGTGCCGTGGCGCTGGGCGAGCCAGGCGGCGAGACATTCCGTCCGCGCCGTGCCAGCGCGCTCGCCAGCACCGAGCAGGCAGCCATCGGCCCACTCCGCGCCAGCATCCAGGGCGGATATGGCGTTGCCGGTGGCCAGGCCGAAATCGTCGTGGCAATGCACCCCGACCGGTCCGCCGAACGCGGCGCGCGCCAGGTGCACCAGCGCGGCGATGCGCGCCGGGGAAGCCGCGCTCACCGTGTCAGCCAAACGAATCCGCACGAAACCGGCACGACCGGCGGCCTGGCACGCGGCAGCGATCAGGCCAGGGTCGGCCCGGGTCGCATCCTCCAGGCCAAGTGCCAGGCTGGTGATCCCGGCCTGCTGCGCCTCGACGGCGGCCCCGGCGATGCGGCGGAGCAGCCAGGGACGGTCGCAGCGCAGCCGGCGCTCGAGGTGCAGGTCGCTCGCCGGCAGGGAGATGTGCACCACATCGGCGCGGCAGGCCGCGGCCAGGGCGATGTCGGCGGGCAGCCCCCGGCACCACACTGACAGGCGTAGACGCGGCGCCGTACGCCGCGCAGCCGTGACCAGCGCCGGCAGGCCGCCATCGCGCGAAGCGCAGCCGATCTCCGCCTCGGCGACACCCACCGCCGCCAGACCACGCAGGATGGCCAGGCGGCTGCGGCTGGTCAGCCGCGCAGCCGGCGACTGCGCCCCCTCGCGCAACGTGGCGTCGAGCAGGAACATCTCAGGCGACCAGGTGGGCCTCGGCCGGCTTGCCCTCGGCCAAGGCATCGAGTATCTCGTCGACCGTGTCCTCGGTGATCTTGCCGTACCACCAGCCCTCGGGATAGACGACCAGGATCGGGCCCTTGTCGCACATCTTCAGGCAGCCGGTGTTGGACACCATGACGTTCTCGATGCCGCGCTCCTCGACCCCCTCCTGGAGGTACTGGATCAGCGACGGCGCATCGCGCCGCGTGCAGGTGCCGTATGCTTGGGTTTCATGGTTGTCTCCAGGACCGTGGGCTTCAGCCCGCGTCGGTTTGGTTCAGGCGCATCCCTTGGCATTTCCGCCGCAGCCGTCGCCGCATGTGAACGGCTTCTTCATCCGGCGGATCTCACCACCGGCGAAGGCCTTGGGCACGAGGTCCTCTACCAGGCCCTCGGTCTCGAAGACGCGCAAGCCGCTGGCACGGAGGATCTCCTGCGGCGACGGCCCGATGCCGCTGACCAGCAGGGCACGACAGTCTTCCAGCAGGTCCGCGAGATCATGCCAGCGCGCGGCCCCGGTGCCTGGCTCCGGCGCCTGGCGGACGCCGACCTGGATGAAGCCGCCGCCCTCGGCCTCGGCGTAGATGAGCAGTTCATCCGCTTCGCCGAGGTGCCGGTTGACGAACATGCCCTCCTGCGAAGCCACTGCGACCAGCGTGCGCCCCGGCTTGGCGGTGGCGGCATGCCGTTCCAGGACGGTGAACTGCGATGGACCCATGGGAGCACCGATGCGTCCGACCGCGTCAGCCCGGCAGCGCGCGCAGTGCTCCATCTGCGGCAGGTGCGCCGCGGCGGCGGCGCGGGCAGCGGCCATCTCCTCGGCCGAGGGCTCCGGCACATCGGCGAACTCGGCCCCGGCGACCGGCACCAGGGCCATGCAGTTGTGGATGGTCGCGCCCAGCGCCTTGCAGGCGGCGGCGATCTCGCCGGTGTGCCCGCTGTTGATCTCCGGCACGACGATGGTGTTGATCTTCACCACCACGCCGCGGGCGACCAGCTTGG
>JAIFKN010000264.1 GCA_020049615.1 bacterium
CGTACTTCTGGGATTACGGCGATGCCGGCACCTACCCGCCGTGGCCTCTGCAAGGCAGCTATGCCGCACCGGGCGCGCCGGCCGATCCCGCCAGGCCGCGCATCGCCCTGCACCGCGGTTCGGTCAACACCTCGCATGTCGGCGGCCATGTCTCGCGCGTCTCCGGGGTGTGGTCGGTCAGCGAACAGACGCTGGCGTACAACCGGTGAGCCCGCGGCGCAGGGTCCGGTCCGATGGATGGGTCTGGCGCCTCGGATCCGCGTTTGTCGCTGCGGTGCTGGCCTCGATGCTCCAGCCGCTCGGCGCTGCCGACCGCATGTGGTCCTGCCTCGGCATGGACGCGCAGCACGAAGCCGTGGTGCTGTGGCTGGCCGAGGTCCAACCAGGCGACCCATTCCTCGAGTTCGGCCCCATCGGCGCCGCCACGAGCCGGATCCCCGTGCAATTCGCACCAGGCCCCCTGGGCGGCTGGCTGGGAGCCGTGCCGTTGCGAGACCTCTCCCCTGGCACCCACTATGCATATCGCCCCTCGGTCGTCGGCGCAGGAGTCGAGGGGCGCTTCACCACCGCCCCGGGCGGTCCGACCGGCTTCACCTTCGCCGTCATCGGGGATGTCCAGGGCAAGGCGGCGAGCGGACGCTGGGCCGCGGCGGCCGCCTGGCTGGCGGAGCGGAAACCAGCCTTCTGGATCCCAGTCGGCGATTTGGTCGATCTCGGCCATGACGGCGACCAGTGGCTGCACTTCTTCGCCGATGGCGCCCCCCTCTTCCGCGCAGCGCCGGTGATGCCGGTGGTCGGCAATCACGATACCTACGCCGGTGGCGCCAACGCCGATGGCTCGGGTTTCGTCCCCCGCCATCCCGAGCCCTTCTTCCGCTTCTTCCCGCCCAGTCGCGGCTCTTCGGCGCAGGTGCCGGAAGGCGCCTACGCCTGGAGCTTCGGCCACGCCGTGTTCGCCGCGTTCAACGCCTACCCGCTGGCACGCGATGCGGCCCCGTCCCGGGACGCAGCCCCATCCGAGCAGGCGATGCGCGACGCCCAAGTGCGCTGGCTGGACGGCGTGCTGGGCACCACCAGCGCCCCGTGGCGCTTCCTCGCCATCCATCCGCCGATCTATTCCTCGGGGCCGCATGGCGTACCCGGCGACAGGCCGTTCGAGCGCGCCATCGCGGGCGTCTGCGACCGCCATCGCGTCGCGGCATGCTTCTCCGGCCACACCCACGCCTACGAAGTCACCAAGCGGCTGCATGGCGGCGCCCTGGCGTCTGAAGCCTCGCAGGCCACGATCTACTACAACACGGCCGGCATCAACTTCTCCGCCGTCGCCACGGGCAGCTGGTTCACCGATGACCGCCAGGACCAGCCGCGCGCGCCGCTGATCGCGCTCGTCCATGTCGCCCTCGACGACGTCCGCATCGAAACCTGGCCACGCGACGCGCATGACGACCGTACGACCCTGAAGCGATGAGGGTCCTGGCTATCGGGACGCGACCTCGGGGTCGTGCGGCTGCTCCCACCGCTCGTTGGCGCCCAGCCGCCTGGCGGCGCCTCCGACCGGCTGCAGTTCGAGCGAACCGCGGGTGACCAGCACGGAGGTGCGCAGCGGGCCGACGTCGATGGAGGCGGCGGCATCAGCCAGGCTGATCGTGGCCGCGGCGGTGCGCACGGCGAAGAGCTCGCGGCCGGCGAGGTCGGCGGACATCGAGCCGTGTTCGAGCACGACTCGGCGGTGCAGCTCGTCCGCGGCCTCGACCACGGCGCTGGAACCACCAGCGAGCTCGCAATGGCCGCCGACCAGGGTCAGCGCGAGGCTGGCGCCGGGAGGCACCTCGAGACGGTCGCCGGCGCGGAGACGCAGACCGCCGCCGACCGTCAGCTCGCGGCCGTCGCGCCACACCTGCACCGCGCCGGAAGCATGGGCCACGGTCGGCACCAGGGCCCTGGTACGCAGACCGACGACCGCCAACGAGAGCACCGCGAGGCCGACGGCGATCAGCGCCGCCGCGGCGGCGACCGTCGACCACCAGCGCCGTCCATGCGCCACCGGCCGTGCCGCCGGCTGCGGCGGATGCGGCACATGCACCGCGAGGAGACGGGCCGTGCCGACCTCGCCGGCGGCGGTCTTGCGGCCGATCTCGCCCAGGTGTGCATGCAGGCGGGCGAAGACGACGAAGCGCTCGCGCAGCGACGCATCGGCGGTGAGCGCGGCGCCGAGCCGCGCCAGCACGGCACCGTCGGCGGCCTGGCTGAGATACATCTCGACGTCGGCGTCGAAGCGCTCGGGGTCCTGATCCGCTGCTCCGTGGGGCGCCTGGCTCATGCGATCTGCCCCTGCATGCAGCCGGCCAAGGCCTTGTAGATGCGGCTGAGCGACGCATGCACCGCGCCGACCGTCTTGCCGACGCGGACGGCGATGGCCTCGCCGGCGAGGTCGTCGGCGAAACGCAGGCGCACCAGCGTGCGGGCCGAGGGGCCGAGGCGCTCGAGGCACTGCTCGAGGCGCTCGATCTCCTCGCGATCGTTGACGTCGTCCCGCGCCGCCCACGAGCGGTCGAGCAGGTCGAGGACCGCGTCATCGAGGACGACGGTGCGGCGATGCGCCTTGCGCGCCTCGTTGAGCGCCAGGTTGCGGGCGGTCGAGCGCACCCAGGCCATGGCGTGCCCGGCATGGTCGAAGATCTCGGCCTGCTCGGAGGCGCGGATCAGCGTCTCCTGGAAGATGTCCTCGCCGCCGGCCCGGTCGGCCAGCACGGTGGCGATGTAGCCGAGGATGACGCCACGGCGGTCCAGCAGCAGACGGAGCAGCTCGTCGCGTAGCATCCTGATGGGAAGTGTGTCGAGCCGGGGCTTTCCTGACAACCAGTTCCGGCGTCCGCCCGTGGCTCATCCTGAGCCGGCCCCGCGTCGCCCCGGCGGTTGGCAGGGCGCCGCGACAGCGAGGATGCCGCACCATGCGCAGACATGCCGAGATCCGCATCCTCCCCCGCGTCACCGCCCGCACCCCGGGACGGCTGGGCCTGAATCTGGAGATGCAGGACCATGCGGGCGATACCAACCTATGGGACTGGGTCGCCGACAGCCAGGCGGCGTGCCTGCGCGAATTCCACCCCGAGGTCGATCTGCGTGCCAGACCCTTCACCGAGGCCGATGGCGCAGGCATCGCCAGCCGCGCCGGTTTCGACGCCTGGCGCCTGGGGCTGCTGGGGGACCCGGACGCGCGCATCCCCTGGGACCGTTACGCCTTCACCAAGCCGGTGCCATGGCTGGGCGTACCGGACGAGTTCCTGGGCAAGGTCGCCGAGACCGGCCTGCCTCCGCTGCTGTCGCTGGGCTACGCCCCGAAGCAGTTCCCGCGGCCCCTGCTGCTCGATCTCGGCGCCACCGAGGTGCCGGGCGACGAGGGCCTCGACTGGGGTGCGGCGGCATCCGCCTACGAGTACTACCTCGCCGAGATCTGGCATTACGCGGCGCGCCATCCGGTGCAGGCCCGCGACTTCATGATGATCAACGAGCCGACCAACCGGTGGGGCTGGTGGCACCTGCCGCCGGAATTCGCCGCCGTGGGCAGCGACTGGTGGACGACCCTGAGCTGGAACGACGACCTCCCGCCGGAACGTCGCGCCCTCGGCCCACGCTTCTTCGCCCTGGTCGCCACCCAGCACGCGGTGCTGTGCCGGCTGGCCCGCCTCGCCATCGATGATGTGATGGCGGCGCTGGCGGCCCGCGGCCGCCCGGTGCGCCTGCGCCTGACCGGACCGACCGACGTGGTCTGGGACCAGTTCTGGGAGCGCTCGGGGCGCTTCCTCGACGCCTGCGACTGGCACCACTACCATCCCGAAGCCGGCACCTTCCGTGCCGGCCACCGCGCGGTCGAGGCCGCCGCCGCCGCGCTGGGGAAGCCGACGATGATCAGCGAATTCGGCCGCCTCTCCGGCGGCACCGCGATCACCGAGCTGCTCTTCGGCATGCCCCAGTCGCTGGAAGTCGCCGATCTGCTGCTGGAGGTCGCCTCGCTGGCCGATCCGGCCGGGCCGGGTCTGGCCGACGCCACCTTCTACCTGCTGTCCTACCCGGCGACGCACCGCAACTACAAGCAACTCGTCTATGGCTGCATGGACACCCTGGACTGGAGCGGCCGCGACAAGCCGATGTGGAGCCGGGGCGCGGCCTGGTACCCGACCCGCGACGAGCAGCAGCTGCGCTGGCCGACGCCGGCCTACCATGCCTTCCGCATGATCGCCCGGGCCTGCCGCGGCGGGCCGCACCCCGTCCTCGACGCCGGCTGGGTCAATCCGACCTCAGCGGCGCCACATGACATCCCGGCGGGACTGCGCATGCTGGTGATCGATCAGGGCGGGCGCATGGTGGTGAACCTGCTCAACCGCGGCGACACCCCGCATCCGGGGCTGCGCGTCTCCGGCGCCGGCCTGGGACGGTCCTGGGGCTGCCGCCTGGTGCGTCAACTGTCCCGCGAACAGGCCGACCGTCTGGTCGCGCTGCTCCCTGGCGACGGCGCTGTCGAGGTGGATGTCCCTGCGCAATCGCTGGTCCAGGTGGTCTTCGACCGCATCCCGTGGCAGGAGTCGCGCAACCTGCGCTTCGAGGAGCGGACCTTCGGCCCCGGCAGCATGGCCGGATTGAAGCGATGGGAGACCACCCGGCTGCGCGCCATGGTCGACATCCACGGCGTGACGCTGGACGCCACCGACTGGGCGGTGCAGTGGGACAGCAGCCATGACCAGCTGGTCCGCGTCGGCCAGGGCGGGCTGATCCAACGGCTGCGCGACGCCGCCGAAGCGGTACGGATCACCGCCGCCATCCCCCAGGCGGGCAGCTGCGGTGCCGTGGTCGGCTGAACCGCCGCGTCGGAGCGAAGCGCAGCCGGACTCGGCCCGGCGCATCGCCAGACGCAGGCGGTCCGGCGAGCTGAAGCCGCTGTCGCGCGCCGCCTCGCCGCGGGTGCGGCCGGCGGCGAGCAGGCTGCGGGCCAGCCACAGGCGGCTCTGCTCGAGCGCGCGCTTGGGCGGAAGGCCGTAGCCGCGGGTGAAGAGGCGGTAGGCCTGGGCCCGGGACAGGCCGCTGGCGGCGAGGATCTGCGGCACGGTGACGCCACGGTGCAGGCCCGACCACAGGCGGTCGAGCATGCTGCGCAGGCCGGGATGGTCGAAGGCGAGGTCGGTCGCTGATTCGGCGAGCACCTGCGCGATGAGTTCGCCGAACAGCCGTCGGCGCTCGGCCGGGGCCGCCTCGGCCAGCGCCGCCTCCATCAGATTCCGGCTCGGCTGGCTGGGTAGGCGGCCGGACCAGCCGCGAGCGGCTTCGCGCAGGATGACGTCCGAGCAGGTCGGCAGGAAGCCCTGGCCGAAGACCAGCGCGCCGGGGCGCAGCGACTCGTGCTGGTGCCACACCCCGCCGGCGATGAGCAGCGCCTCGCCGGCCTGCAGGTCGAGGACGGCGCCACGGCGGCGCACCCGCACCACGCCGGCCAGGCAGGTGACTGAGGTGGGTATGGCGTGCAGTCCGCCCGGCCCGCCATCCGGCAGCGGGTCGAAGCCGGTCCAGCGGTGCACCGCGCCGAGCCGTCCCGGCAGCTCGTCGAGCAGCCGCCACCACCGCCGCTGAGCCGGGTCCATGACCGTCATTCTGTCTCATCATGGACGGATGGAAAGACGCCATCTCCGCCACTCCGGCCATGCTGCCGGCAGCCGCCGGGCATGCTCGCGGGCATGAGCGAGATCCTCTCCATCCCCGACAGCGCGGTCGATGCGGCCCTCGACGCCGAGTTGCGGGCGCTGCTCAGCGCCTGCTTCACCGATCCCGTCTTCCGCCAGCGGCGCTACTGCCACCAGATGCCGCAGTTCCGCTGGCTGATGCGCGACGCGCAGGGCCTCATTGCGCACCTCGCGGCCCATGACCTCACCGCCGCCCATGCCGGCGGCGGGATCCGCTTCGCCGGCATCGCTGAGGTGGCGGTGCGGTCCGACCAGCGCGGCAAGGGGCTGGTGCGCGCGCTGCTGGCGCAGGCGCACCGCGAGCTCGCCGCCCGGGGCTTCGGCTGGGCGGCGCTGCTCGGCAAGCCCGAGGTGTACGGCTCCTCCGGCTACCAGGCCACCGGCCAACCGGTGCGGCACCTGCGCGACGGGCAGCCGGTGGTCGTGGTCATTCCCAGCTTCCAGGTCGCGCGGCTGCTGCCGGACGCACCTCCTTGGCCGGCCGGCGAGATCGACCTGCACGGCCCGACCTTCTGAGGACACCATGCACCTGCCCCTCTATCCCGTCCCCCGCCACCTGCAGCCGACCGGCGGCACCGTCGCCGTGCCGAGGCCGCTGGGCGTCAGCGGCGCCCCCGCCGGGCTGCTCGACACCGTCGCCGGCCTGGAGGCGCGCGGCGCCGAAACCGGCTGGATCCGCCTGGCCCTGGGCGAGCCGCGCGAGGCCGGCCCCGAGGCCTACCGTCTGACCGTCGCCGCCGATGGCGTGCGCATCCTCGCCCGCACCGCCACCGGCCAGCGCTGGGCCCTGGCCACGCTGGTGCAGCTGCTGCGCGCCAGCCCGGGCAGCCTGCCCTGCCTGGCGATCGAGGATGCACCGGCCTTCCGCGAGCGCGGCTTCATGCTCGACATCGCCCGCGATCGCGTGCCGACCATGGCGACGCTGTTCGACCTGGTCGACCGCATGGCGTCGCTCAAGCTCAACCACCTGCAGCTCTACAACGAGCATGCCTTCGCCTATGCCGGCCATGAGGTGGTGTGGCGCAACGCCGACCCGATCACGCCGGCCGAGATGAAGCAGCTCGACGCCTACGCCGCCGCCCGAGGCGTGGTCCTGACGGCCAACCAGAACAGCTTCGGCCACTTCGAGCGCTGGCTGCGCCATCCACAGTACGCTCCGCTGGGCGAGGTCTCGGCGCCATGGCTGTTCACCAAATGGGGACACGCCTGGATGGAGCCGAACACGCTCTGCCCGCTCGACCCCGGCAGCCTCGCCCTGGTCGAGGATCTCTTCCGTCAGCTCTTCCCGTGCTGCTCGGGGACGTACGCCAACATCGGCGGCGATGAGCCGGTCGACCTCGGACAGGGACGCAGCAAGGACGCCTGCGCCGCCAAGGGCAGCGGCCGCGTCTTCAGCGAGTACCTCGGCCAGGTGCTGCGCGCCGCGCAACGCGCCGGCAAGCGGCCCCAGTTCTGGTGCGACCCGCATCCCAACGAGGACGACAGCCTGCCCCAGGACCTCACCGTACTGGTATGGGGTTACGGCAAGGATGAGGACTTCGCCACCCGCCTGGCCACGCACGGCGCCGCCGGCCGCGAACTGTGGGTCGCGCCGGGCACCAACAACTGGGGCAGCTACACCAGCCGCACCGCCGTGCGCCGCGGCAACCTGGCCTGCGCCGCCAGCCAGGGGGCCGCCGCCAAGGCGGTCGGCTACCTCAACACCGAGTGGGGCGACAGCGGCCACCGCCAGCAGTGGCCGCTCGCCCTCTTCGGCATGGCCGACGGGGCGCAATCCGCATGGACCGGCGGAGGGGCGTTCGACGATGCCGCCGCCGGCCTGCACCTCTTCGGCTCGGCCGCCCTCGGGGCGTGGCTGGCCGAGCTCGGATGCGCCGATAACGCCATCCCCGGCTACGCCTCCTCGACCTTCAACGACGGCAATGTGGCCTGGGGCAACGACGCCGATCCGACGCAGCTGCCAGCCTGGCGGCAGATCGCCTCGACTCTCGCCGGCCTCGAGGGATCGCTGCCGGCGGTGGGCGGACTCGTCGAGGAGGAATGCCGCCTCGCCGTCGCCACCGCCCGCTATGCCGCCGATCGCGCCGTGGCCCGCCGCGAAGGCGCCGACATCGACGTGCGTCGCGCCTTCCAGCGACGGCTCTCCCCGCTCTGCGCGACCTACCGACGCCTGTGGCTGGCGCGCAGCCGCTACGGCGGCCTGGAGGACAGCTACGGCAAGCTGAAGGCGCTGGCCGGCTGACCGTCAGCGGTACGCGCCCGGCGTGGAGCCGAGGTGGGCCTTGAACACGCGCGCGAACTGGCGCACGTCGGCCCATCCGCATTGGGCGGAGGCGACGGCAACCGGCTCGCCGGCACGGATCAGACGTGCAGCCTGGTGGATGCGCACATCGACGGCGAAAGCCACCGGGGTCACGCCGTAGCGTTCGCGGAAGGCGCCGCACAGGTGCGGCCCCGAGCAGCCGGCCAGTGCAGCGAGGTCGGCAAGGCGGTGCCGTGTCTGGGGGTGTTCGCGGATGCGGCGGTGCACCTCGGCCAGGCCGTCGGCCGGCGCCGGAGCGCTGCGCGCCAGCCGGCGCAGCAGCACGGTCACCAGGGACTCGATCACCACCGCGTCGGGCTGCGGCCGGCGGCGCTCGGCGTGCAGTTCCGCCAGCGCGGCTTCGAACACCTGCGGCTCGGGCAGGGCGATGGCGAGGCCGAACGGCAGTCCTGACCAGTCGGCCAAGCCGAGAGCCGCCCCGCGCAGATGCAGCCAGGAGTGCAGCCAGGCGGCCGAGGCGCGACCATACTCCTGCGCCATGCCCGGCCGCCAAGCCAGCAGGGTGTTGGCCGGCACCTCGATCAGGCCGATGGCCATGCGCACCTGCACCGGCTGGTGGAAGCAGGCGAGGAACAGGTCGCCGGTGCCGCCCAGCCGGCGCACCAGTCCGGCCGGCATCGGCTCGCCGACGCCCAGAGCGCGCAGCAGACCATCATCATTCCATGCGGCGCGCAGCCGGGCCTGCCCGAGTGCGGCGCGCAGGTGCGGCGGCATGGCCGAGGAGGCGGGAAACTGGGGGTTCATGGCCTGCTAAATATCAGCCCGCTCTGATGAAGGAAAGCCACCACCGCCCGGGTTGAGGAGTCTAGCATGCCAGGCCTCGGAGGCCGTCATGCCGCGCAGCTCCCCCTTCGTCTACACCGGTGAACAGACCCACCACGTCAGCTGGCCCATGGGCGGCATCGGCGCCCCCTTCCTCGCCTTGACCGGCAGCGGCGGGCTGGAGCGCATCGCGCTGCGCCATAAGCCGGATGTCTTCGGCCACAGCCTGAGCTTCGCCGCCCTGTCCTTCCCCGGCCGGCCCGAGTTGGCCCGCGTGCTGGAAGGCCCGGTGGCGCCGTGGCGCGCCTTCACCCCCGGGCGGGGTTCGGCCGGCGGCGGCACCGGCGGCTTCCACCACGGCCTGCCGCGGCTGACGGACGCCGCGTTCACCCACCGCTTCCCCTGCGCCGAGGTCACCCTGCGCGAAGCGGGCTGGCCGCTGGCGGTGACGCTGGAGGCGTGGAGTCCGTTCATCCCCGGCGATGCCGACGCCTCCTGCCTGCCCGCCGCGGTGCTGACCTGGCGCTTCCGCAATCCGGGGCGCACGGCGGTCCGCGCCCTGTTCTCGTACCATGCCCAGCGCGCCATCCTGCGCGAGCGCGACGCCTGGCAGCACGTCGAGGGCGAGCGCATCCGCCGCACCGCCCGCGGCTTCGCCTTCGACCATCCCGCGAGCGAGGGCAAGGGATGGCGCGCCGGCTCGTTCCTCGCCGAATGTGATGGCGCGTTGGTCGACGCGGCGTGGTTCCGCGGCGGCTGGTTCGATGCGCAGACCGCGGTGTGGAATGCCATCCGCGACGCCCGCGCCGAGGAGCGCGCCCCGCGCCCCGCCGGCGAGGATCCAGGCAGCGGTGCCAGCCTGTGGCTGCCGCTGTCGGTGCCGGCCGGCGGCGAGGCGACCATCACCCTGCGGCTGTGCTGGTACGAGCCGGCCAGCGACATGCGCACCGGTCCGGACACCGACCTCGGCGGCTGCGGCTGCACGGCAGGCTCCGACTGCGCCAAGCCGACCTATCGGCCACGCTACGCCGCGCTGTACCCGTCGGTCGATGCAGTCGGCGACGCGCTGCACAGCCGGGCGGCCGAGCTGGAGCGCCGCACGCGCGCCTGTGCCGACGCGCTGCACGCCAGCGACATCCCGGCCGAGGCGCTCGCCGCCGCCACCGCCAATCTGCCGATCCTGCGCTCGCCGACCCTGCTGCGCCAGCACGACGGCCGGCTGTGGGGCTGGGAGGGCTGCCACGACAATGCCGGATGCTGCAACGGCTCGTGCACGCACGTGTGGAACTACGCCCAGGCCCTGCCCCACCTCTTCCCCGAGCTGGAGCGCAGCCTACGCGAGACCGAGTTCGGCGACAGCCAGGACGCCACAGGGCACCAGAACTTCCGCAGCGCACTGCCCATCCGTCAGACCGACCACGAGTTCCACGCCGCCGCCGACGGCCAGCTCGGCGGCATCGTCAAGGTCTGGCGCGAGTGGCAGATCAGCGGCGACGACGCCTGGCTGAAGCGGCTGTGGCCGAGCGTGAAGCAGAGCCTGGAGTACTGCATCGCGGCCTGGGACCCCGACCGCACCGGCGCCTTCACCGAGCCGCACCACAACACCTACGACATCGAGTTCTGGGGCCCGGACGGCCTGTGCATGAGCTTCTATGCCGCCGCCCTGCAGGCTGCCGCCGCGCTGGCCGCGGCGGTGGGCGACGACCCGGCGCCGTGGCGGGCGCTGCTGGCCAAGGTGCGCAAGCACCTCGACGGCCGCCTGTTCCGCAAGGGCCGCTACATCCAGGAGGTCGCCCGCACCGCGCCGCGGGCCGGCGATCCGGCGAAGCAGACGGTCGGCATCGGCACCGGCTACTCGCCCGAGGCGCTGCGCCTGCTCGAAGCGGAGGGGCCGAAGTACCAGTACGGCAGCGGCTGCATCTCCGACGGCGTGCTCGGCGCCTGGCTGGCCGAGACGTCCGGCCTACCCGCGCCGATGGACGCGGCCAAGGTGACCAGCCACCTCAAGCAGGTCCACCGCCACAACCTCAAGCACGACCTGCACGCGCACGCCAACCCGCAGCGCCCGGGCTACGCCCTGGGCGACGAGGGCGGCCTGCTGCTGTGCACCTGGCCGGACGGCGGCAAGCCGTCGCTACCCTTCGTCTACAGTGACGAGGTGTGGACCGGCGTCGAATACCAGGTCGCCTCGCACTGCATCCTGCACGGCTTGGTCGACGAGGGCCTCGACATCGTGCGCACCGCCCGCGCCCGCTACGACGGCCGCCGGCGCAACCCGTTCGACGAGTACGAGTGCGGCCACTGGTACGCCCGCGCCCTGTCGAGCTTCGCTCTGCTGCAGGCCTGCAGCGGCGTGCGGTACTCGGCCGTGGAACACACGCTGTGGATCGCGCCGCGCTCGCAGAGGCGGCCCTTCCGCGCCCCGCTCTTCGCCGGCGGCAACTTCGGCACCGTCACCTTGGGCCGACGCGATATCACCCTCGCCCTGGCCGAGGGCGCGCTGACCATCGACCGGGTGGTGGTCGACGGCATGGAGCATGCCTGGGGTCAGCGCGTCGCTGCTGGGCAGATGGCGCGGCTCCTGCTGCCGAGATAGATCCGGGCTGTGTGCTGAGCCAGCCGGGTTATTCAACGGTTTCGATAAACCCGCAGACTTTCGGGTGACCATGATGGCCAGGCATGCACCGTGCATACCCACGCTTGGCGCTGCTCTTCTGCTGCGCCGTCCGCCTCGCCGCCGCCGACTGGTACGTCAATCCGGGCGGCAGCGACACGACGGGCTCCGGCTCGCAGGTATTCCCGTGGCGGACCATCGCCTTCGCCCTGGCGAACAGCGCCGGCGGCGACCGCATCCTGCTCGCCCGCGGCGGCACCTGGCGCGAGACCTTCACCCTCGGCGGCAACCGCCAGCTGCTCGCCTACGGCAGTGGCGATAATCCGGTGGTGACGGCCAGCAGCGTCGCTGCCTTCACCGGCACTTCGGGCGGCGCACGCACGGTCGCGGTCGCCAGCCAGGTGCGTGCGGTGTGGATCGATGGCGTGTTCTGCCGCCTGGCCCGCTTCCCCAACAAGGGCGCCAGCCCCGAGTGGCTGCGCATGGAGGCCGGCACCACCAACACCTCGATCGTCGACAGCGGCCTGCCGGCACGCGCCGCCGGTCGCCACACCGGCGCCCAGGTGCGCTGGCGGCGCTGGAGCTGGTGGTACGAGACGCGGCAGATCACCGCCGACAGCGGCGGCTCCAGCCTGACCCTGGCCAACGACATGCCCAGCGGGACCTCGTGGCTGGCGGCCGCCAACGCCCTCGGCAACAGCCCGGACGGCCAGGGCTCGTGCTACTACATCGACAATGACCTCGACCTGCTCGACGCACCAGGCGAATGGTTCTGGAGCAGCGGCACGCTGCGGGTGATCCTGCCGGCCGGCTCGACCGCCAGCACGGTGGAGTACGTCACCGGCACGTCTGGTGTCGCGATCAACGGCGGCACCGTACGCGATATCGCCTTCCGCCGCTTCGGCGGCACCGCGCTGAGCGTCGACAGCCCCTCGACGCTGGAGGACTGCACCATCGAGGAGGTCGAGGACACAGGCATCAGCCTGAGCTGGAACGCCGCCCCGAGCACCATCCGCCGCTGCGTGCTGCGCGACGTGCGCAACACCGGCATCTACGCCAACGAGAACCCCGCCGGCACCGGTGGCACGCTGATCGAACGCAATCTGCTGCAGCGCATCGGGGTCGAGCCCGGCTACGGCGGCAGCGGCACCTGGCGGCAGGCCGGCGTCATCCTGGGCAACGCGAAGAACGACATCATGCGGCTGAACCGCTTGGTCGACATCGGCTACTGCGGCGTGATCGCAGGCGCGCGTGGGCAGAGCATCGATCGCAACATCTTCGTCCGCACCATGCAGACGCTGAACGACGGCGCCGCGATCTACACCAATTGCAGCGCCACCACCATCACCGCCAACCTCGTCCTCGACACCCTCGGCGATCTCTCCAGTTCGCACCCGTGGTGGCCGCTGGGGCACGGCATCTGGCCGGAGTTCCTCAAGGACTTCCACGACCAGGTGATCGAGGACAACACCGTCTTCGGCAGTAACGGCAACGGCGTCGTGCTGAACAACGAATACACCTGCAGTGTGCGCCGCAACGTGCTGGTGGACAACCGCAGCAACGCGCTGGCCCTCGACGTGACGACGAACACCGACGCCGCCGACATCAACGACTACGGCGTGGCCGAGAACGCCGATGATGACCTGCGGGCGCAGAACCACGTCATCAGCGACAATCTCCTCGCCGCCGCCGCGACCAGCCGACGCCTGGTGCGGCCTGAGAATCTCAACCTGTGGTACCTGCCGCCCTACACCGCTCCTCTGCCGGCTCTGATCAGCAGCTACGGCACCGTCGACTACGGCTCGATGACCGGTTCGACCTTCGTCGCGCCGGCCAGCGGCACCGGCCTGTTCAAGGCCACGACTCCCGACCGCAGCTGGACCACCATGTCGAACTGGGCGGCGGGCAACGCCAGCTGGGCGGTGAATGCGCTGCGGCAGGCGGCCGGCCAGGTCCACCTGCTGATCAACGACACCGAATCGACGGCGACCATGCCGGTGCCCGCCGGCATCTGGTTCCTGCCCGATGGCACGGTGGTCGGCGCCAGCGTCAGCGTCGCCGCCTTCCGTAGCGTCGCCCTGGTCACCAGCGGCGGCCTGCCGGCGGCGCCCTACACCGTCGCGTCCGGCGTCGACTGGCGGGCCACGACGCCGACCGTGGTCGTGCTCGGCGACACCGAGATCCCGACCGGCGGCGGTTCGGGCGGAACCGGCGGAGCGGCTGATGGAGGTGGAGGCGGTTGCGGCGCTGGCGCCCTCGGCGCGGGCCTGATCCTGGCCTTCACCCTGACCGGCCTCAGTCCTGCCCGACGTAGGCGAGCAGACCGGCCGCGTCGACCCGACGCCGCCGGCCGTTGAGCACCATGTTGGCGCCGACCGTGGCGCAGCCGATGGCCATGCCGACCAGTGACCCCCCGAGCAGCCACAGCTCCTCGCGCAGGGCCATCATCCCCACCCCGGCCATCGGCAGCGCCGCCAGCACCAGGCCGATGCCGGCGATGAAGCCGCCGTAGCTGCCGACGCTGATCGTACAGGCCTTGGGCAGGCGGTTGACCAGGCAGGCGAGGAACCAGCGGAAGGCGTCGAGCTGGTTGATCGGCATCTTGCCGAAACCCCGCGCCGTCATGCTGCTGACCGCGTGCACCTTGCCGTCGTCGCTGACGATCTCGGCGCGCATGATGCTGGCCATCGGCGTCGCCGGCATCAGGCCGACCGCCATGAGCACGAAGCGGTAGGGCGAGAAGCGGCCGAGGAGGCCGCCGAGCTGGCTGCGGTTGATGCGCAGGGCGCGGATCCGCTCGTAGGGCAGCTGCACCTCGCCGATGGTGAGGAAGGCCCGGTCGATGCCGTAGCGCTGGCCGCCGAAGTCGAAGTTCGAGCCGCGTCGCTGGTAGTCGACCGCCATGATCATCGCGCCCTCGCCCAGGCTGGCGTCGGAGCGGGGTCCGCGGCGCAGCAGCCGGCGTAGGCGATCGAGCAGGGCGGACATGCCCCGACGTTGCCGTCGCCCCCCGGCCCTGCAACGTCCAGGCATGTCCGCCCGCTCCCACGCCGACGCCATCCTCGCCTGGCTCGGCTCCCGCACCATCGCTCAGACGCAGGCCGCCTTCCCTGCCGCCGCGCTGGAGCTGCTGGCGCATGCCGACGCCCTCGCCGATGCCGCCGACAGCGACGACGAGGCGGTGCGCGGCGACGGCCTCGGCGCCCTCTTCGGCGGCCTGGTCGAGCCGCTCAATGACGGCTTCACCCCGGCCGGCCGCTGGCTGTACCACCGCCTGTTCGGCCGCATCACCTGGCGGGTGTGCAGCCGCGTGCCCGAGCTGGCCGCGCGCCTGCGCGGCTTCGCCGTCGCCGACGAGGCCGCCCTGCTGGCGCACCACGCGCGCGTGCGCACCGGCCTGGATCCGCTACCGGTGCAGGTCGCCAAGGTGGTGATCCCTTCGCGCGTCACGCTGGGCGCCGACGTGCTGCTGACCACCGTGCTGCTGCAGCGGCTGCGCGCCCGCTACCCGCAGGCCGAGCTGGTCGTGCTCGGCGATGGCAAGCTCGCCGGCCTGATCGGCGGCTTCGCCGGCGTGCGCGTGAAGAGCCTCTCCTACGCCCGTCGCGGCCCGCTGCGCGAGCGCCTGGCCAGCTGGCTGCTGCTGGCGGACGCCGTCGCCGAGGAGCGGCCGGATCTGGTGGTGGCGCCGGACTCGCGCCTCGACCAGCTCGGCATCCTGCCGGTGATCGCCGCGCCAGCGTACCGCCTGTGGGAGAACGTCCGTCCCGAGGGCGCCTCGCCGCAGAGCCTGGCGGCGCAGCTTGATGGCTGGTGCGGCGAGCTGCTCGGCGGGACGCCATGCCTGCCGCGGCTCGCCTTCGACGCCGAGCGCGCCGCGCTGGCGCAGCGGTTCCGTGGGGCTTTCGGCATTGCACCGCTGTGCGCGGTGAAGCTCGACCACGGCGGCAACCCGGCCAAGGCCCTGCCGCGCGAGGGCGAGCTGCACCTGCTGCGCGGGCTGCGCGCCAAGGGCTGGCGCGTGCTGCTCGACCGCGGCTTCGGCGACGCCGAACTGAAGAACAGCGACGAACTGGTCGACGCCCTCGGCTGGCGCGTCACCGACCTCGACGACAGCGGCAAGGGTCTGGGCCGCGGCGTCGCCGCGCTGGCGCGCGACGAACTGGCCGCCGCTGAGATCATCCGCTTCCACGGCTCGATCGGTGGCTGGGCCGCCGCGCTGTCGGCCTGCGGCCACGCCGTCGCCTACGACTCGGTCGGCCACCACTTGGCTGCGGCGCTGGCCGTGCCGGTATCGATCGCCTTCACCGGCTGGAGCGACCCCGGATTTCCGGTGGCGTGGCAACCGCGCGGCAGCGGAACGGTGGAGCTGGTGGCGATACCCACTGGTGAAAAGGGACAGCAACACTGGTGGGATACCGTGCTGGAGACGGTGCCGAAGGCGGGATAGAGCCAGCTGGGAGCTGCGGCCAGCGGCCAGCGGCCAGCGGCCAGCAGCCAGCGGCCAGCGGCCAGCGCCCAGCGCCCAGCAGCCAGCGGCCAGCAGCCAGCGGCCAGCGCCCAGCAGCCAGCAGCCAGCGGCCAGCAGCCAGCAGCCAGCAGCCAGCGGCCAGCAGCCAGCAGCCAGTAGCCAGCGGCCAGCAGCCAGCAGCCAGCAGCCAGCGGCCAGCAGCCAGCAGCCAGCGGCTTGTCAGAGATTCCGCGTGCCATTCCGGTTTCCTTCCTCGCCCCAGCTTCCATGCCGGGCTCGGCGTCAAGGCTGCCCGCTTCGCGGCGCGCTGCGCGCGGCCTTGACACCTGCGCGCGGCATGGGTCTGGGGTTCGAAAGGAAACCTCACATGGCTCGCTATCCCAATCTCCTCCTCTGGAA
>JAIFKN010000056.1 GCA_020049615.1 bacterium
CCGATGGGCTGGGCCTGGGGTGTGGTCAACCACCTGCTGGGCGTGCGCAACAGCGACGAGCTGCGCAAGGCGCACCAGGCGGTGCAGGGTGACATGGTGGCGATGGGCTTGCGCATGGCGCAGTCGAAGCCGGTGTACCAGGCACTGAAGCGCCTGCAGCCCGCCGACGAGGTCGAGCGGCGCGTGCTCCAGGCGCGCATTCGCGATGCTGAACTGTCCGGCGTTGGCCTGGAAGGCGCAGCCAAAGCAGCGTTCCTGGCCAACCAGAAGGAGCTGTCCGAGCTGGCGACGCGCTTCAGCAACCAGGTGCTCGACGCCAGCAAGGCGTTCACCTTGACCCTGACTTCAGCTGCCGAGATCGACGGCTTGCCCGCCAGCGCCCGGGCTGGAGCCGCAGCAGCAGCGGTGCGCGCCGGGCACGGCACTGCCACGCCCGAGAACGGGCCGTGGGTGGTCGGGCTCGACATCCCCAGCTTCATCCCGTTCATGGAGCACGCCCGCCGTCGCGACCTGCGCGAGCGGCTCTACCGCGCCTTCATCCGCCGTGGCGCCGACGCGCCGCACGACAACCATCCGGTGATCGAACGCATCCTGGCGCTCAAGCGCGAGCAGGCCGGGCTGCTCGGCCTGGCCAACTGGGCCGAAGTCTCGCTGTCCCAGAAGATGGCGGGCAGGATCCCGGCGGTGCACCGCCTGCTCGATGAACTGCACGCCGCGGCCCTGCCGAAGGCCCGCGCCGAGCACGCCGAGCTGTGCGCCTTCGCCGGCATGGAGCTGCAGCCCTGGGACGTGCCGTTCTGGGCCGAGCGCCTGCGCGAGAAGTCCTTCTCCTACACCGACGAGGAGCTGCGCCCGTACTTCGCCCTGCCGCGGGTGCTCGACGGCCTGTTCGCGCTGTGCGGACGCCTGTTCGGCATCCGCGTCGAAGCGGTCGACGGGATCAGCGTATGGCATCCCGACGTGCGCTACTACCGCGTCCGCGAAGCCGCCGACGGCCGCGAGCTGGCCGGATTCTACCTCGATCCCTACAGCCGCCCGGCCGACAAGCGCGGCGGCGCCTGGATGGACAACGCCATCGACCGCCACGGTGCCCGCATCCCGGTCGCCTACCTGGTCTGCAACCAGTCGCCGCCGGTAGGCGGGGCACCGTCGCTGATGACCTTCCGCGAGGTCGAGACGCTGTTCCACGAGTTCGGCCACGGGCTGCAGCACATGCTGACCACCGTCCCGCGCCTGGAGGCGGCGGGCATCAACAACGTCGAATGGGACGCGGTCGAGCTGCCCAGCCAGTTTATGGAGAACTGGTGCCTGCACCGGCCGACCCTGGCCGGCCTGGCGCGGCACTGGCAGACCGGTGAACCACTGCCCGAGGCGCTGATCGGCAAGCTGCGCGCCGCCAAGACCTACCGCGCCGGGGCCGCCACGCTGCGCCAGCTGTACTTCGCCCGCACCGACCTGGTGCTGCACAGCGAGGGGGGCGAGCCGCACGCGGTGCAGCGCAGGGTGGCGGAGACCCACACCGTCATCCCGCCGCTGCCCGAGGACCGCTCGCTGTGCTCGTTCTCGCACATCTTCGCCGGCGGTTACAGCGCTGGCTACTACAGCTACAAGTGGGCCGAGGTGCTGTCGGCCGATGCCTTCGCCGCCTTCGAGGAGGCCGGGCTGGACGATCCGATGCAGGTCGCCGCCACCGGCAGGCGCTTCCGCGACACCGTCCTGTCGCTCGGCGGCGGAGCGCATCCGCTTCTGGTGTTCAAGGCCTTCCGCGGGCGCGAGCCGAACACTGCGGCTCTGCTTCGCCACTCGGGCCTGGTCCCCGTCAGCCTCTGACGCGTTCGACCAGTTCGAGGCCGTAACCGGCCAGGGCGACCAGCGGCCGGTCGCTGTTGGTCATCAGGCGCAGGCGGCGGACGCCGAGGTGGCGCAGGATCTGCGCGCCGATGCCGTAGTCGCGGTTGTCCATCACCGCCGAACTGCTCGGCTCGGCGCGGTGGTCGGTGCCGCCGAGCTTGACCAGCCGGGTCGGCAGGTCGGTGCCGTCGGTGTCGCGCATGTACAGCAGCACGCCGCCGCCGGCCTCGCGCAGGGCCTGCAGCGAGTTGCGCGGTGACAGCTTCCAGCCGCCGCCGAAGACGTCGTCGAAGACCTGCTCCTTGGCCACCCGCACCAGCACCGGGTCGGCGCACTCGCGGCCGGGGCCGAGGCGGTCGCCGAGGACGATGGCGAGGTGGTGCTCGCCGCCCACGCTCTCGCGGTAGCAGAAGGCCCGCGCCGGACCAGCGTCGGTCTCGACCGGCGCCTCGGCGACCAGCGTGACCAGCGATTCGCGGCGTTCGCGCCAGGCGATCAGGTCGGCGATCGAGGCCAGCAGCAGGCCGTGTTCGGCGCAGTAGGTCTCGAGGTCCGGCAGGCGGGCCATCTCGCCGTCCGGCTTCATGATCTCGCAGATCACCGCCGCCGGCTTGCACCCGGCGAGGCGGGCGAGGTCGACGCCGGCCTCGGTGTGGCCGGCGCGCACCAGCACGCCGCCGTCGCGGGCACGCAGCGGGAAGACGTGGCCCGGGGTGACGATGTCCTGCGGCTTGGACTCGTCGGCGATGGCGACCTGGATGGTGCGGGCGCGGTCGGCGGCGCTGATCCCGGTGGTGACGCCTTCGCGGGCCTCGATCGACAGGGTGAAGGCCGTACCCATGCGGCTCTTGTTGTCCTTGGTCATCATCGGCAGTCCGAGGCGGTCGAGCAGCGGGCCGTCCATGCTCAGGCAGATCAGCCCGCAGGCCTTGGTCGCCATGAAGGCGACGTGCTTGGCCGAGAGGTGCTCGGCGGCGATGACCAGGTCACCCTCGTTCTCGCGGTCTTCGTCGTCGACCAGGACGATCATCTGGCCGGCGCGGATCGCCTCGATGACGTGGGGGATGGGCGTCAGCGGCATGACTGCGCATGGTGGGGGGGACGGCGGCTCCACAACCGCGTGCCACACCCCGGTAAGGATTGACAGCCGGTGGCGTCATCAGGAGTGTATCCCTGTGCCCCGCCTCCCTGAGCTCCTGCGCCATGCCGCCACAGCCCTCGCGGTGGTGGCCATGCTGATGTGGGCGTTCCGTGTGCACGGGCACGTCCCTGTCGCAGCCGGTGGTCATGCCGACCACTCCAGCGAGGCTTGCGGCATCCTCGGCCTGCTTGACGGCGACCTGCCCGAGCCGGCCGATGACGGTGATCATTGCGACTGCCCGGGTACCGCCTGCGCCCCCCCGCAGCACATCGCCGTCACCGGCGATGGCTCAGTGATCGTCGATCGCCTGCGTGTCGGATCCCTGGCCATCCCCGAAGGCCAGCTCCCCCAGCCCGATCCGCCGCCTGTCCGAAGCGTCTGAGGTCCGCGCCCGCGCATGCCGCGCGGGCGCCGTCGCGTGCCCGTGCACGCGCAACCTCGGCGACGGACCCCATGAATCAATCCATCAGCGCCTTCCGCCGTTCCGGCGGCTGGGCCATTCCACTGTGCCTCCTCCTGCTCGCGGCCTGCGGCGGGCAGCCGACCACCCCGCCACCGGCGCCCGCGGCCGCCGACCCGCACGCCGGCCACGACCATGGCAGCGGCGTCATCGCCCTGCCCGAACTGGTGCAGCGCAACCTCGGCATCACCTGGGCCACGGCCGAGTATCGCGTCGTCCAGGGCGTCCTGCGGATGCCCGGCCGCTTCGAGGCCGAACCGTCGGCCCGCCGTGCCTACCTGGTGCCGACCTCCGGCCGCATCGAACTGCAGGTCGCCCCTTACCAGCGCGTCGCCGCCGGCGACCTGCTCTACCGCCTGCATGCCGCCGAATGGCGTCGCCTGCAACTGGAGCTGGCCGAGGCCCAGGTCGCGGTCGAGGCCGCCCCCGCCCGCCTGGTGGCGGTCGAGGAGCAGGTCGCGGCCCTGGAGGCGGCGATCGGACAGTGGCGCACGCGCCAGGAGACCCTCGAACGGCTCGGCCGCGAGCTGGGCGGCTCGGCCACCGAGCTGGCCGAGGCGGCGGCGCGCAGTGCTGAGCTGCATGTCGACCTGGCGCAGGCCCGTCGCGATCTCGCCGAGGCGCGCAGCCAGGCTGGCGACGGCGGGCAGGCGCGCCTGCGCCAGCGGCTGCTGCTCGCCCAGGCGGCGCAGCTGACCGGCCGTGCCGAAGCTGATCTGCTGGTCGTCAGCGACGGCCTGCCGCTGTGGGCGACGCTGCCTGCCATCGAGGTGCGCGCGCGCGGCCCCGGCCTGGTTGAAGGTGACGTCCATGTCGACGGCTGGACCGAGGTCCACGAGACGGCGCTGACCGTCACCGATCCCACCGGCGTGCGCTTGCGCGCCGCCGGCCTGCAGGCCGACCTGCCGCGCCTGCGCGACGGCCTGCCGGCGCGCATCGTCGCCAGCGATCCCGCGGTGGCGGTGGCCATCCAGGCGACCCTGGTGATCTCCCCGATGGCCGATGCCATCGACCGCTCGGTCGACCTCATCGCCCGACCGGCGCCGGGTGGCGCCCTGCCCGCCTGGGTGCGTCCCGGCGTCACCGCCAACCTCGAAGTCGTGATCGCCGGCTCGCCGGAGGAGGAACTGGCCATTCCGCTGGCCGCCACCATCCGCGACGGCTTGAAGACCATGTTCTACCGCCGTGATCCGCACGATCCTGGCGCGGTGGTGCCGGTCGAGGCCGACCTCGGAGCCAACGATGGCCGCTTCGTCGCGGTGCTGTCCGGCCTCAAGGAGGGGGACCAGGTGGTGCTCGGGGGGATCTATCCGCTGAAGCTGTCGCAGCAGCAGGGAGGCAGCCAGGCCGGACATTTCGATCCCGACGGCACCTTCCATACGGGCAAGCACTGATGTCGCATGCCCTCATCGGCCTGTCGCTGCGCCACGCCAAGGCGGTGGTCATCGTCGCCGGCATCCTCCTCGCCGTCGCCGGCTGGTTGATCCCGCGCATGGCGGTCGACGTCTTCCCTGAACTGAACGCCCCGACCGTAGTGGTGATGAGCGAGTCCGGCGGCCTCGCCGCCGACGAGGTCGAGCAGTACGTCACCGTGCCGATCGAGGCGGCGGTCAACGGCATGCCGGGCATGCGCAAGCTGCGCTCGTCGTCGTCGCTCGGCCTGTCGATCGTCTGGGCCGAGTTCGACTGGGGCGCCGACCTGTGGCGCGCCCGCCAGCAGGTCGCCGAGCGGCTGTCGGCGGTGGAGGCGGGTCTGCCGCCCGGCGTGCACGCCGAGATCGCGCCAGTCACGTCGATCACCGGCGAGGTCATGCTGCTGTCGGTCACCTCGCCGGACGGCAGTCGCACACCGCAGGAATTGCGTTCGTTTGCCGAATTCCAGCTCAGCAACCGCCTCCTCGGCGTGCCCGGCATCGCCCAGGTCGTCGCCATCGGCGGCGAACTCCCCGAATATCAGGTGCTGTGCCGGCCCGACCGCCTGCGCCTCTACGGCCTGACCGTCGCGGCGGTGGTCGAGGCGGCGCGCCAGTCCCATTCCACCGCCAGCGCCGGCTTCCTGCCCAACCGCGAAGGGCTGGAGGTGCCGATCCGGCAGACCGCCCAGGTGGCGCGGGTCGCCGACATCCAGCGCACCGTCGTCGCCTTCCACGAGGGCGTGGCGGTGACCATCGGCGATGTCGCCGAGGTCGCCCTGGCGCCGGCGCCCGCGCGCGGCACCGCCACCGAGCGCGGCCTGCCGGCGGTGATCATCTCGGTGCAGAAGTCGCCGGGCACCAACACCCTGGCCCTGACCGGCGCCCTTGATCGGGCGGTGGCCTCGCTGGCGGTTCCCGGCGGCATGCTCGTCAACACCCATGTCTTCCGCCAGGCCGACTTCATCCAGGTGGCGGTCGACAACCTGCTGCGCGTGCTGGTCGAGGCGGCGGTCATCGTCACCGCCATCCTCGTCCTCTTCCTGCTCAACGTCCGCGCCACCGTCATCACCCTGACCGCCCTGCCGCTGTCGCTGGGCGCCGCCTTCGCGGTCATGGCCTGGGCCGGCCTGTCGATCAACGTCATGACCCTGGGCGGCCTCGCGGTCGCCCTCGGCGGGCTGGTCGACGATGCCATCATCTACGTCGAGAACGCCGTTCGCCGGCTGGGCGCCAACCGCCGGCTGCCCGCGGAGTCGCGCCTGTCCGAGGAGGTGGTGGTCGAGCGTTCCAGTCACGAGATCGCCGGCCCGATGATCTTCGCCACCATCATCATCGTGCTGGTGTTCGTGCCGCTGCTCTTCCTCGCCGGCCTGGAGGGGCGCTTCTTCCGTCCCCTCGGCGTCGCCTACATCGTCTCGACCCTGGCCAGCCTGCTGGTCGCGCTCACCGTCACGCCGGCGCTCAGCCGGCTGCTGCTCACCGGACTGAGGCGGCACGGCATCGAGGGCGATGGGTTCCTCGTCAGGTGGCTCAAGGCGGCCTACCGGCCCGTGCTGGCCTGGTCGCTGCGTTGGCAGCGCAGCGTCGTGCTCGGCTCCTCGGCCATCGCCCTCGCCGCCCTGGCGCTGGCCTCTACCTTCGGTTCCAGCTTCCTGCCCGCCTTCAAGGAGGGCACCTTCACGGTCATGATCATGACCCCGCCCGGCACCTCGCTGATCGAGAGCGACCGCCTGGTGCGCGGGGTCGAGGCGCGTATCGCCGGCATACCGGGGGTGCAGGATGTCGCACGCCGCACCGGCCGCGCCGAGCGTGATCAGCACGCCGAGCCGCCCTCGACCAGCGAGCTGAACGTGACCATGGACTTCGGCGCGCAGGACACGGTGCGGGCCGAGCTCGACCGCATCCTCGCGCAGATGCCCGGCGTCGTCACCAGCGTCGGCCAGCCGATCGAGCATCGCATGTCGCACGTGCTATCGGGCACGCCGGCCGCCGTGTCGATCACCGTCTTCGGTGACGACCTCGACCGCCTGCGCGCCGTGGTCCAGGAGATCGAGGGCGTCCTGCGCGGCGTCGCCGGGGCCCGCGACGTGGTCGCCAACCGCGAGGTCATGATCCAGACCCTGCCGGTGCGCTACCGCCACGAGGACCTGGCGCGCGCCGGATTGACTCCGGCGGCGGCGGCCGAGCAGGTCGAGCAGGCCATGGCCGGGGTGCGCGTGGCGACGGTGAACCAGGGCCTGGCGCGCTACGACCTGACCGTCCGTCTGCACGCCGACGAGCGACAGACCGAGACGCAGCTCGGTGAACTGGTGCTGAAGAGCCCGCACGGCCCGCAGGTGCGCCTGCGCGAGGTCGCCGACATCGGCCTGGAGATGGCCAGCAACCTCATCGCCCGCGAAGGCGCCCGGCGCAAGGCGGTGGTCAGCTGCAACGTCGCCGACGGCCACAACCTCGGCGACCTGGTGGTCTCCATCCGCGCGGCAGTCGATCCGCTGGTGGCGCGCGCCGGCCTGGCGGTGCACTACGGCGGCCAGTTCGAGGCCCAGCAGGAGGCCAGCCGCACGATCGCGGCGATGGGCCTGGCGGTGGTGGTCGCCGTCTTCCTGCTGCTCGCCGCCGCGCTGTCTTCGGGCAAGGCCGCCAGCCTGGTCATGCTCAACCTGCCGCTGTCGCTGATCGGCGGCATCGCCGCGATCTTCATCGCCGAATCGCCGTCGCTGCCGGGCAATGCCGCGGCCCTCCTGGGACTGGGCGGAACCTACACCGCGCCGGTGCTGTCGATCGCCAGCCTGGTCGGATTCATCACCCTTTTCGGCATCGCGGTCAGGAACGGCATCCTGCTGATCAACCAGTACCAGTCGCACGCCGAGGACGGCCGACCCCTGATGCAGGCGATCATGCATGGCTCCGAGGAACGCCTGGTCGCCATCCTCATGACCGCGCTGTGCGCCGCCATCGGCCTGATCCCGCTGGCCATGATGGCTGGCGAGCCGGGGGCCGAGATCCTCGCCCCGCTCGCCATCGTCGTGCTCGGCGGCCTGGCCAGCTCGACCCTGCTCAATCTCGTGGTCGTGCCGGCCGCCTACGCCTGGGTCTTCGCCCGCGGCGAGCGGCCGCACGGCATCGCCCTCGACCAACCCCCAACCTCGGAGACCACACCATGACCCCCACCCGCATCCTCCTCGCCATGCTCGCCGCCGTCGCGCCGCTCGTCGCCGCCGACGAGCATGCCGGCCACGACCACGCCGCGCACGCCCACGGCGAGGCCACCAGCCTCGGCAGCGTCGCCATCGGTCAGCAGCAGGTCGCGCTCAGCGCCGCCGGTGCGCTCAAGGCCGGCGGCGAACTGCACATCGAACTGCTGTTCAAGCCGGCCGCCCCCGCGCCCAAGGCGGTGCGGGTGTGGATCGGCCCCGAGAACGGCCGCGGTTCAGCCAAGGCCAAGGCCGAGATGGAGGCCCCCGGCGAGTACGCCGCCCATGTCGAGGTCCCGGCCGCCCTGGCAGCCGACCACCTGATCTGGATCAGTATCGAACCGGAGGCTGGCGAGTCGGCGAAGGCCTCGGTGGCGCTGCCGAAGGCGAAATAGGGGCGCTCCCCCGGGCTAGAACTGACCTGCTCTGGCGATCGCCATCAGCGTGGCCCGCGCCTTGCGCAGGGTCTCCTCGTACTCGCCCTGCGCAGTGGAGTCGGCGACGACGCCGGCGCCGGCCTGCACATGCGCCTCGCCCGGGGTCAGGATGGCGGTGCGCAGGGCGATGCAGGTGTCGAGGTTGCCGCGGAAGTCGAGGTAGCCGACGGCGCCGGCGTAGGGGCCGCGCTTCACCGGTTCGAGCTCGTCGATGATCTTCATCGACATGACCTTGGGCGCGCCGCTGACCGTGCCGGCGGGGTGGCAGGCGCGCAGCGCGTCGAGCGCGTCGAGGTCGTCGCGCAGCTCGCCCTCGACGTGCGAGACGATGTGCTGCACGTGGCTGTAGCGCTCGATGATCATCTGCTCGGTCAGCTTCACCGTGCCGGCCTTGCACACCCGGCCGACGTCGTTGCGGCCGAGGTCGATGAGCATGGTGTGCTCGGCGATCTCCTTCGGGTCTGCCAGCAGCTTGCGGGCGAGCTCCTCGTCCTCGGCCGGGGTCTTGCCGCGCAGGGCGGTGCCAGCGATCGGGCGGACCGCGACCTTGCGGTCCTCGACCCGCACCAGCAGTTCGGGGCTGGCGCCGACCAGGGCGCTGTCGCCCTGGCGCAGGTAGAACAGGTAGGGCGAGGGGTTCAGGCTGCGCAGGCTGCGGTAGACCTGGAAAGGACTGACGTGGCAGGCGGTGGTCAGGCGCTGCGACAGCACCACCTGGAAGCTGTCGCCGGCGCGGATGCGCTCGTGGATGACGCCGACGGCCTCGTGGAACTTCGATACCGGGGTGTGGGCGTGCCATTCCGGCTCGACGGCCGGTTGCGGCTCGACCAGGCGGACCGGGGCGGGGGCCTCGAGCCGGCGCTGCAGCGTGTCGAGGTCGCGGCCGGCGCGGGCGTATTCGCCCTCGACCGTGCGGCCATCGCTGAGGTCGAGATGGGCGATGAGCAGCAGGTGGTTGTAGCTGTGGTCGAACACCAGGACGGTGTCGCAGTGCATCAGGTGCACGTCGGGCAGGCCGAGCTTGTCGGGCGGGCAGTTCGGCAGCGGCTCGGCGGCGCGGACCACGTCGTAGCCCCAGTAGCCGACCAGGCCGCCGGTGAAGCGCGGCAGCCCCGGGATGGTCGCGGCCTTGAAGCGGCGGTGGTAGGCTCGCACGGCGCTGAACGGATCGCCGTCGAGGTGCTCGGAACGGCCGTCGGAGCGGATCAGGGTCAGGCGGGTGAGATCGCCGACCAGGCGGGCCTTGGGCGCCACGCCGAGCATGCTGTAGCGCGCTACGCGCTCGCCGCCGACCACGCTTTCGAAGAGGAAGGCATGCGGCTCGTCGGCCAGCCGCGACAGCGCCGCGACCGGGGTCAGGTCGTCGGCGACCAGGCGCCGGACGACCGGGATGAGGTTGAAGCCCTGGGCGGCGAGCTGCTTGGCGGCGGCGAGATCGGGAGTCATGCGGGTGCCGTTATCGTGGTAGGGGCTCCATCGCAAAGCGATGGGCGGTTGCCGAGGGGGGTCCAGTGCAAAGCCATGGCCGCAGCCGCAGGCGAGGACCGGCTGTTCTCGCAAAGCCCGTGGGGGCAGGCCCGCCAGGGCCTTGGGGGCGAAACCCCCAAGCGATCACTCCGACTTAACCGCCGTCCACGCCGCATCCCACAGTCGCGAATCCTTGCCCAGATCCTCGAGGTAGCGCAGCCGCTTCATCTCTTCCTTGCTGGGATAGATCGCAGGGTTCTGCAGCAGTTCCGGCTTGATCTTGGGTTTGGCCGCCTCCACGGGCGAGGCGTACTGGATGAAGTTGGCGTTCTGCGCCGCGACGTCGGCGTCGAGCAGGAAATTGATCAGGGCGTGGGCGCCGGCCGGGTTGGGCGACTTGGCCGAGACCATCAGCATGTCGACCCAGATCTCGGCGCCCTCCTTGGGGATGGCGTAGGCGAGCTTGGTCTTGCTTTCGGCGATGCCACGCGCCGCGTCGCCGTTGTAGACCATCGCGACCACGGCCTCACCGCCGACCACCCGGTTCTTGCCGTCGACGCCACCGGCGAAGCCCAGGCACTTGGCGCTCGACTTGGCCTTGGCCACCGCTTCGGAGGCAGCCTTGACCTCGGCAGGGACGCGGCTGTTCATGTTCTTCCCCTGCCAGGCCAGGGTGCTGGCGAGGGTCGTCTTGGCCTCGTCGAGCAGGGTGAACGGACCGGGCTGCTGGGCCGGATCGAGAACCCAGGCCCAGGTCGGCTCGCCCGTCACCTTGGCGGGGTCGTACATCAGGCCCGAGGTGCCCCAGAAGTAGGGGAAGCCGTACTGGTTCCCCAGGTCGAATTCGTGGTTGAGGAAGTCGAGGCTGACGTTGGAACGGTTGGGGATCAGCGCCTGATCGAGCTTCTGCACCAGTTTCAGGCCGACCATCTGCTTGACCACGACGCCGCTGGCGACCAGCACGTCGTACTGGTCGGTGCCGCCGGTCTGCAGCTTGGCGATCATCTCCTCCTGCGCCTCGTAGAGCTGGATGTCGAGGGCGTATCCGGTCTTGGCCTTGAACTGGTCGGCCAGGGCGGGATCGATGTACTCGGAGTACATGAAGATGCGCACCGGTGCGGCGTCGCCGGCGGCGAGCGCGGCGACCACGATGAGCAGGGGGATGGAGCGCAGGAGGGGCATGGTCATTCCTTGGGCTTGGCGTCCTGCCGTGCCTGCAGCCAGGCCACGACGATGATGGCCAGCATGGTGCCGGCAACGATGACGGTTGAAAGGGCGTGGATCTCGGGGGTCACCCCGCGCCGGACCGAGGCGTAGATGAGCAGCGGGAGGGTGGTCGAGTCTGGTCCCGAGACGAAGAAGGAGACGACGAAGTCGTCGAGCGAGATGGTGAAGGCGAGCAGTGCCCCGGCGACGATGCCGGGCATGAGCTGGGGCAGCAGGACGCGCAGCCAGATCTGTCCGGTGTTGGCGTACAGATCCCGCGCCGCTTCGACCTGGTCGCGGCCGATGGTGGTCAGGCGGCTGGACACAACCAGGGTGACGAAGGAGACCTGGAAGGTGGCATGGGCGATGATCAGCGTGGTCATGCCCGGCTTGAACACCGACCACCATTCGCGCAGCACGGCGAAGGCCCCGACCAGGGCGATGGCCAGGATGATGTCCGGGGTCACCACCGGCAGGTTGATCGCCAGGTCGGAGCCGCGGCGGAACCAGCGTGGCCAGGGGGTGCGGTTCAGGCCGATGGCCAGGCAGGTGCCGAGGACGGTGGCGATCACGGTCGACACGACGCCGAGGACCAGGCTGTTCCAGGCCGCCGAGAGGATCGCCTCGTTCCCGGCCATCTTGGCGTACCAGTCGACGGTGAAGCCGCCCCAGCGCTGGCCATAGCGGGTGCTGTTGAAGGACAGGATGGCGACCGCGAGCAGCGGGACGTAGAGGATGACCAGGCCGAGCCAGGACAGGGCAGGGATGTAGCGGGGGAGCTTCATCGCTGTTGCCCAGGGGCTTCGCCCAATGCTGGGGTTCGGAGGATGTACGCCGCTCGTCTCATCGTCTGGGCGCCTCGCGCTCGCTGACGACGCGCAGCCCCCACAGGGCGAACAGCGATGCGCCGACCAGGAACATGCCGGCGGCGGCGCCGAAGGGCCAGTTGTTCATCGAGCCGAACTGCTGCTGGATGAGGTTGCCCACCAGCAGGAACTTGGCTCCGCCCAGCATGTCGCTGATCACGAACATGCCCAGGCTGGGAATGAAGGTCAGGATGGTGGCGGCGATCAGTCCGGGCATGCACTGCGCGAGGATGCCGTGGCGGAAGGTGCGCAACCGCCCGGCGTGGAGGTCGCGCGCCGCCTCGACCAGCGACCAGTCGAGGCGCTCGACCGAGGTGTACAGCGGCAGCACGGTGAATGGCAGCATGCAGGAGACCATGCCAAGGTAGACCGCGGTCACGGTCGGGTACAGGGCGACGCCTTCGGGCACCAATCCGAGCGACTGCGCGACCCAGGCGGCCGGCATCTGCGCGCCGAGGAACTGCTGCCAGGCGTAGGTGCGGATGACCAGGTTGACGCAGCTGGGGACCATGACCAGGGCGAGCAGCAAGGGCCTCAAGCGGGTCGGCTTGGCCGCAATCCAGAAGGCCATGGGGAAGCCGAGCAGCAAGCACAGCAGGGTGGTCACGCCCGCCAGCAGGACGCTGCGCCACAGGATCTTGGCGTGGTTCCAACTGAAGCCGAACTCGTCCCAGCCGGCCAGCCGTTCAAGGTTGGCCCAGGTGAAGGTCCATTCGACCCCGCCGTATTCGCCCCGGTTGGCGAAAGCCAGGCCGGCCAGCCCGCCCAGGGGGGCGAACAGGAAGATGCCCATCCAGAGGAAGGCGCCAGCGATCAGCAGGAGGCCGCGGCCGTACAGGCGGGGAGCGGTGGTCAGATAGCCGTCGACGACGATGGGCCGCGGCATGGGTCAGTCGCGCAGCACCAGCAGGTCATCGGGCGGCAGCTCCAGCCACACCTCCTGGCCCTCCGTGTGGTGCTGGTCGGGTTCGGTGATGATGCGCAGGCTGACGTCGCCACCCACCGCGACCTGCAGCTCCCAGTGGTCGCCGCGGAACAGCCGCTCCGTGACGCGACCGTGGATGCCATTGACCGCTGGTTCAGCGTCGCGCACCTCGATGTCCTCGGGGCGGATGGCGAGGTGGCCTTCGGCCCACGGGGCGGGAGCCGGCAGGTGGAGGGGGCCGAAGGCGCACACCGCCGTCGGCTTGCCTGGGCAGCGCGCAGCCAGGAGGTTGGCCGAGCCCATGAATTCGGCGACGAAGCGCGACACCGGGCGCTCGTAGACCTCCTCCGGCGTGCCATCCTGGGCGATGCGCCCCTCCTGCATGATCAGGATGCGGTCGGATACCGCGATCGCCTCATCCTGGTCATGCGTCACCAGGATGAACGTGATCTGGTACTTCCGCTGGATGCGTTTGAGCTCGCCCTGCACCTCATGGCGCAGCTTGGCGTCGAGGGCCGACATGGGCTCGTCCAGCAGCAGCACCTCGGGTTCGTTGACCAGGGCGCGGGCCAGGGCGATGCGCTGGCGCTGGCCGCCGGACAGTTCGTGCGGATAGCGGCGGGCCAGGTCGGTGATGCGCATGGTCTCCATCGCCTCGCGCACCCGGCGGGTGATGTCGGCCGAGGGCAGACGACGGCTTTTCAGGCCGAAAGCGACGTTGTCCTCGCAGCGCAGGTGCGGGAAGAGCGCGTAGCTCTGGAACACCGTGTTGACGGGACGCTTGTGCGCCGGCAGGGCGAGCAGATCGACGCCGCCGAGGTGGACCTCGCCGCGGTCGGGCAGCTCAAAACCGGCGATGATGCGCAGCAGGGTGGTCTTGCCGCAGCCGGATGGGCCGAGCAGGGTGACGAACTGGCCATCGGGGATGTCGAGCGACAGTCCGCGCAGGACATGCACCGGGCCAAACGACTTCTCGACTCCACGGATGGTCAGGTCGAGGGGCCGGTCGGCAGGCGTGGCGAGCATCTGCGCGGCAGGCTAGAAGCCTGACCAGACTCGGCAATCGCAGCCTCGGGCAGCCATCCGAACCCCGGTTGCCACCAGGAATGGGCAGATGAGGCTCTGATGAAGGTCGGGTGAATGAGGTCTGAATAAACAGTTGCGCCGCCTTTTCGCCTTCCCATAACTCAGCGCACCTAGGTCACGGCCAGTGGTTTCCCCGGTGTATACCGGCACTGCTGCGACTTGGCGCCCCGGTCCGCGTCGGGCTGGCGGCAGACACCCACCTCAGAGGATTCTCCCTCATGCGTATCCGTACCCTGGTGCCCGCCCTGGCGTGCCTCGCTGCCGCCCCCATCTACGCCGCCGACAGCGTTCCCGCGGTCAAGATCGACGGCTTCGTCGATACCATCCTGGCCGGCACGTCCGTGATCGACAGCGATCCCGAGACCTCGGAAAGCAACACCGCCTTCAGCTACCAGGCCAAGCTGGGCGTCGCCGCGACCATCTCGGACAAGGTGTCGGCCCAGGTCGACCTGTTCATTTCGGGCAGTGATCTGGATTCGTCGACCCTGGACGACAACGGTGACCCGGTTGCGTCCAATCAGGTCGCGGTCCGCCAGGCCTATGGCATCTGGAAGATCACCCCGGACATCGAGCTGAAGACCGGTAAGTTCATCAGCAACTATGGCTGGATCGCGGCCTACGCTCCCGGCCTGTACCGCATCAACACGGGTCCCATCGTTGACTTCTACGGCGTCGATCAGATCGGTGCCGACGTCAAGTACACCAAGGACGCCCTCACCGCCTGCCTGACCATCGCCAACGGCTTCTTCGGCGAGGGTGACAACGACTCGGCCCAGTCCGGCAGCGATCAGAAGGATCAGGCCATGGCCATCGGCGTCGATGTGCTGTACGCCCTCGGCGACAAGGGCTCGGTCAATGCCGAACTGGTGTACGATATGGACGCCAACCCCTCCACTTCGGCCTGAACGCCACCCTGACCCCGAACGAGCAGATCACCGCCGGTGCGGAACTGATCTGGCAGTCGGTCGCGGCCATCGATGACGCCGCCACGGGCAGCGATGCCGACCAGGAGCACCTTGGCTTCATGGCCATGGTCAACTACAAGCTGGGCAGCGCCCTGCCGGTTCCGGCCTCGGTCACCGCCATGCTGCAGTACCACGCCGAGGACAATGACGTGTCCGGCATGGAACTCGCGGTCGCCCTGCTGACGAACCCGGCTGGCACCGACAAGCTCGGCGCCAACTTCGAGATCTACTACGCCTCGGAAGAGACCGACGACGGCACGGACACGACCGAGTCGACCGAAGTCGGCGTCGCCGCCGAACTGCTCTACGTCTTCTGATCTGCTGATCAGTCGCGTCTGAATCCGACCCCGGTGGGAAACCACCGGGGCGACAGCGCCATGCGCAGCGTCTACAACCGCACGGCGGCGGAAAACCCAGTGAATAGGGATAGGTTGCCGGATCTTGTTTTTCTGATTTCAGTCATTACAGAAACTATCAGAGGGAGGGTCAGCGATGTTCCTCACCGACGATCTGCTCCACTGTGACGATCCGGACACCCGGCAGGTCTGGCGCATCCCGTTGCGGCAGATCACCGCGGTGGATGCCGACGTCGCCGAACGCTGGCTGGTCAACGCGCGCCTGCCCGCCTGCCGGTTCCGGGAATTGGTCACGGCGCCGTTCCTCGAACCCCGCCTGGTCGACGGATCCGTGCTCCTGGCGCTCTGCGCGACCCGTATCCGCCATGCTGCGCCGACCTGGGCGCCACTGGGTGTCGGGCCGCCGAGCATGAACTGCACGTTGCGTGTCGCCTGCCGCGATGGCCGCGATGGCCGCCCCTGCGTCTGGGTCGCCGAGCGCTTCACTGACAGCGTGCTGGCTCCGACCCTGGCCAAGTTCGGATTTCCGCCGGTCAGCGGCGGACTGGTCGATCACGGCGGATCTGGGCGGCTCGATCTCACGGCGGACGACGGTCTGGTCCGCGTCCATGTCCGTCCAGGCCGAGGCCCGGCACCGGAACTGTTCGCTACGGCTGACGCGCTGGCAGGTTTCATCGCCGCAGGAGTGCGCAGCTTCACCCCGGGATGCACCGCGGGGCGCTGGGCGGTGATCGATGTCGAGAACCGTGGCGCCAATGTCCTGACCCATCTCGAGGGCTGGGAGGGTTGGTTGCGCACGCCCTGGGGTGACTGCAGCATCGACGGGGTGTATCTCACCCGTGATGGGCTGTACCGCTGGACCAAGCATGGCGAGGTGGATGACCGGGGCGAGCCCATCTGAGCCGGTCATGAACACCACCGCTCCGCCGTCCATGCCGCCCGTCGTCCAGCGTTTCGTCCTGCACTGGGGCGAGATGGGCACCCGCTGGGGCATCAACCGCACGGTGGCGCAGGTGCACGCCCTGCTCTACCTGTCGGAGCGGCCGTTGAACGCTGACGACATCACGGGCACGCTCGGGGTCGCGCGCAGCAACGTCTCGACCTCGCTCAAGGAACTGGTGGGCTGGGACCTCATCCGCACCGTGCACATCCTGGGCGACCGCCGGGACCACTTCGACACCATCCATGATCCCTGGGAACTGTTCCGCCGCGTCCTCGCGGAGCGCCGGCGGCGCGAACTCGACCCCACCACCGCCGAACTGGCGGCCTGCGCCGACCAGGCCCAGGCCGAAGGCGCCTCATCCGAGGTCCGCGAGCGGATCGCGCGCATGCACCAGTTCTTCCAGGCGATGGGCGCTGCGCACGACGCGGTCAAGGACGTCCCGCCGCGACTGCTGGCCAAGACGCTCAGTGCCGGCGCCGCCTTCCGCAAGCTGTTCGGCGGTTGAGCCGATGATCCCCAGGACCGCGGGCTTCAGCCCGCGTCAAGGTCGCATCGCGGACTGAAGCCCGCGGTCCTGCGAGCCGTCGGTCCTGAAGGTCCTACTTCGCGACGACGACCTGGGCAGAGCGGATCAGCTGGTCCTTCAGCTTCCAGCCGCTGCGGTGGGTCAGCACGATGCTGCCCTTGGCGACGCCCTCGCGCGCTTCTTCGGCCAGCACCTCGTGCACGGCCGGGTCGAACACGCCTTCGCTGGCTACCGGCTCGATGCCGGCGGCGGACAGCGATGAACGCAGGCTCTCGCGGATCATGGTCACGCCCTGGGCGAATTCGTTGAACGACTCCGGCGTGGCGGCGGCGAGGGCGCGGTCGAGGTTGTCGAGCTGGTCGAGGATCGGGCGGACGAAGTTGGCCACGCCGCGGCTGCGCGCCTCGTCGGCCTCCTTGCGCAGGCGCTTGCGCACGTTCTCGAACTCCGCCTGCTGGCGCATGCAGCGCTCCTTCCACTCCAGCACCTGGCTGCGGGTCGCCTCGTATTCGGAGGTTTGGATGGTGATGGTCTCTGCAGGAGTCGTCTCCGAGGCTGCGTTTTCGGGCTGCGGCTGGGCCTGGTCGGACATGGTCACGAATCCTTGAACATCTTCTTGATGCGGTCGAAGAACCCACGCTGCTCGCCCTGCTCGTCCTCGATCTTGCCGAGGCGCTCGATCAGTTCGCGCTGCTCTTTGGAGGTGCGCTTCGGGATGGACACCTGCACCACCACGATCTGGTCGCCGCGCCGGCCCTGGCCGGGGACGCCGAGGCCGCGCATGCGCAGCAGTTCTCCGGGCTGGGTGCCGGCCGGGATCTTGAGCGTAGCCTCGCCGTCGAGGGTAGGAACGTTGATCTCGGCGCCGAGTGCGGCCTGGGCGTAGGTCACCGGCACCTTGCACACCACATCGTCCTCATGGCGTTCGAAGAAGCCGTCGGCCTTGACCTGGACGTAGACGTAGAGGTCGCCGCGCGAACCGCCGTCGCGACCGGGCTCGCCCTCGCCGCCGACGCGCAGCCGGGTGCCGTCCTCGACGCCGGGCGGGATGCGCACGCGGATGGTGACCTTCTCGGGCTTGGCGCCCTGGCCATCGCAGTCGCCGCAGGGGCTGGAGACGACCTTGCCGACCCCGCCGCAGTGCGGGCAGGTGGTCTGGACGACGAAGAAGCCCTGGCCCTGGCGGACGATGCCGTGGCCGTGGCAGACCCGGCAGACGGTCGGTTTGGTGCCGGGTTTGGCACCGGTGCCACCGCAGGTCGTGCAGGTCTCGTTGCGCTTGAGGTCGATGGTCTTGGTGCAGCCGAAGACCGCCTCGCGGAAGGTGATCTCCAGACCGAGCTTGAGCGATGCGCCCTGGTTGCGCTCGCGTCCACCGCCGCGCCCGCCGAACAGCTCCTCGAACATGCCGCCGCGATTGCCGAAGACGTCGCCGAACTGGGCGAAGATGTCCTCCATCGAGCCGAAGCCCTGGCCGGCATGGCCCATGCCGTCGACGCCGGCGTGGCCCATCTGGTCGTAGCGCTGGCGCTTCTTGGCGTCGGAGAGCACCTCGTAGGCCTCAGCGGCCTCCTTGAAGCTGGTCTCGGCGGCCTTGTCGCCCGGATTGCGGTCCGGGTGGAACTTCATGGCCAGCTTGCGGTAGGCCTTCTTGATCTCGTCTTCGCCGGCTTCCTTGCCGACGCCGAGGACGTCATAGTAGTCGCGCTTGGCCATGGGTTTCCAGGTGGGCGCGTCAGGATGGCGCACCCCGCCGCCTGTCTAGCACATGCTGGGCCATTGCGCCTCCATTGCCCCAGGGGCTAGGGGTCAGGGGTTAGGGTCGTAGAGCGGCGTATCTTGGGACCACGGGGGGGTGGCGTCGCCGCGCGGATGGCTAAATTCCATGACCCCGATCCTGCACCACGACCCGAACCCCTAACCCCTAACCCCCAGGGGCAATGAACCATATGCCCCTCCTGCGCATCATCGACGGCGTCGAGAAGGGCCGCGTCTTCGAGATCGACGCTGATCGCGTCACCCTCGGCCGCGAACCCGAGAACGCCATCTGCCTGCCCGACGTCAAGGCCAGCCGCGTCCATTGCGAGATCATCCGCAAGGAGGGGCGCTGGCACCTCAAGGACCTCGGCTCAAGCAACGGCACCTGGAGCGAAGACGGGCGCATCGACTCGCTGCCGATGCAAGACGGCTCGACCTTCCGCATCGGCCGCACCTGGCTGCGCTTCGAGAGCAAGGCCCCGCAGACCATCTCCGAGCTCGCCTCGGTCGGCGGCGAGACCGTGCTGGGCCTCGACAAGACGCACACCAGCGGCCTGCTGCAGGTCGGCGGTGACCGGGTCAACGCCTACCTCGCGCTGCTGCACCACATCGTGCTGCAGAGCAACGGTGCGCGCGGCCGCGACGAGCTGTTCGACATCCTCGATGACATCTCGGCCGACGCGCTGGAGGGCGACCGGGTGGCGGTGTTCCTGCCTGATGCCGACGGCTGGAGCCTATGGCCGCCGCACGAGAAGCGTCTGCGCGCGCGCTGGGGCGCCGCGCCCTTCGCCCGCACCCTGCTGGCCGAGGTCCGCCAGCGCCGCGAACCGCTGCTGGTGGCGATGCCGCCGAGCGTCAAGAGCGCCACTCCCGAGGCCGACTTCGCCCCGTCGCAGTCGATGGTCCAGTCCGGGGTCAACAGCGCGATGGCCGCGCCGCTGCGGCTGGGCGACGAGGTCCACGCCCTGCTGTACGTCGACCGCCTGAACGGGGCCAAGGCCTTCACCCGCACCGATCTGGAGTTCCTCGCCGCAGTCGCCAACCAGCTTGCGGTGCAGCTGGCCAACACCCAGAAGGTCGCCCAGCTGACCGCCGAGGTCGAGCGTCTGGCGGTGGCGCCGCATCGCGCGGCGGTGCAGCTGGTCGGCGCTGATCCGGTGATGCAGACGGTGCAGGCCTTCGTCGCCCGCGCCGCCCCGACCATGGCGCCGGTCCTGGTGCTGGGCGAGAGCGGCACCGGCAAGGAACTCGTCGCGCGCGCCGTGCACCAGCAGTCGAAGCGGGCCGACAAGCCGCCATCGCCGAGAATCTGGTCGAAAGCACGCTGTTCGGTCACGTCAAAGGGGCCTTCACCGGCGCCGACGAGACCCGGCCCGGCGTCTTCGAGCTTGCCGACGGCGCCACACTGTTCCTCGACGAGGTCGGCGAACTGCCGCTGGGTACCCAGGCCAAGCTGCTGCGCGCGCTGGAGCAGGGCGAGGTGCAGCGCGTCGGTGACAGCAGCCTGCGCAAGGTCGATGTGCGGGTGATCGCGGCGACCAACCGCGACCTCGCCGGCGAGGCCAGGGCCGGCCGTTTCCGCGAGGACCTCTACCACCGCCTCAACGTCCTGGTCGTCACCCTGCCGCCGCTGCGCGAGCGGCCGGGCGATATCGAGACGTTGATCGACCATTTCCTCGCGGAGTCGGCCCGGCGGCTGGGCCAGCCGGCCAAGCGCCTTGCGCCGGAGGCGCGCACCCTGCTGCTGCGCTACCCGTGGCCGGGCAATGTCCGCCAGTTGCGCAACGTCCTCGAGCGGGCCTCGATCATGGCGGCCGGGCCGCAGATCCTGCCTGGCGACCTGCCCGCCGAGGTCGGCGCCTCCCCGGCGACGGTGCAGGTCGATGCGCCGATGGCCACGCTCGCCGAGGTCGAACGGACCCACATCCTGCGCGTCCTGGAACGCTGTGGCGGCAACAAGAAGCAGGCCGCCGACATCCTGGCGATCGACCGCTCAACCCTCTACGCCAAGCTCAAGCAGTTCGGCCAGGGGTAACCTTTGGAATAGAGGGGTTGGGAACCTGGCGGGCGTGTGATAGAATGGAGTCGATGGGATCGTCTTCCAAGCGCGTCGCCATTCCTGCCCGCCGGCCCAGCCGGCTGTGGGACAACCTGGTCGCCCAGGCCGATGACAAGGCCGCCACCGACACGTTGATGCCGGTGGACCTGTCGGCCGATGATGTCGCCGCCCTTGAGCATCTGACGCCGCCGAAACCCGAGGTGCGCACCGGCGGCCGCGGCCAGCGCACGCCTCCGGCTGTCCCCGAGATACCTCTCGACACCAGCGCCTGGACCGAATTCAACCGCCGCTATCGCGTCCATGGTCAGATCGATGATGGCGGCATGGCCCGGGTGCTGCTGGCGCGGCAGCATGCCCTCGCCCGCGATGTGGCGGTGAAGGTGCTGCAGAAGGACGGAACCTCGACCGCCAAGCTGCTGTTCCGGGCCGAGGCCCTGGTCACGGCCTATCTCGAGCATCCCAACATCGTCCCGGTGTACGATGCGGCGGACAACTGCCTGGTGATGCGCCGGGTGCGCGGCGGCAGTCTCAGCCGCATGATCCCGCACCGCCCGGATCCGCGGCGGTTGCCGCAACTGGTCGAGGCCATCCTGCGCGCCTGCGACGGCATCGCCTTCGCCCACAGCCGCGGCATCATCCATCGCGACATCAAGGCCGACAACATCATGGTCGGCGAGTTCGGCGAGGTCCTGGTGGTCGACTGGGGCCTGGCCCTGGCCATCGCCGTCGGACCGGACGGCGAATGGCACGCCCCGCGACTGGACCACTGCCCGAACGTGTGCGCCGGCACCCCGGGCTGCGTGCCACCCGAGATCGCCCGCGGCGACCGTGCCGATGTGGGCGTCCACACCGATCTGCACATGCTCGGCGGTCTCCTCTACCACGTCATCACCGGCCGTATGCCGTTCGACCATCCCGAGAAGCTCGAGGCCCTGCTCCTTGCCGCCGGCAACCAGTACCGGCCGCTCGCCGAGGCCGCTCCCGGCGCTCCGCGCCGGCTGGTCGCCGCGTGCGAACGGGCGATGGCCTTCCTGCCCGAGGAGCGCGGGGTGATCGCCGACTTCATCGCCGATCTCCGTGCCTACCTCGGGCGCGAGGTGGCGCGCGTCTCGCCCGAGACCGGCACCTTCACTCCGGTCAGCGGGTCTGCGCCCGGGGACGGCACCGAGGCGATCAGCCTCGCGCGTCGCATGCTGCGCCGCCTGCGGGGCGCGTAGCGTCACTCTCACTTCCAGTCCCATCCGGACCGGCTGGATGCGGCGCCGGATCAGGGCCTTAGGTTTTCACGCATGACCATCAACGATCTCCTCGCCGCCATGGGCAAGCACAACGCCACCGACCTGCATGTCCGGGTCGGCGAGCCGCCGGTGTTCCGTGTCGCTGGCGACCTGGTCAGGCTGAAGAGCCCGCCGCTCACCGTCGAACAGGTCAACGAACTGCTGACGCCGCTGCTCGACGAACGCCTGCAGGGCGAGATGAAGGTGCGGGGCTACGCCGACTTCTCGCACAGCATCGACGGCGTCGGCCGCTTCCGCTGCAACATCTTCAAGGCCCTGGGCAAGCTCTCCGCCGCCATCCGCCGGGTGAAACCCAAGGTTCCGACCTATGAGGATCTCAACCTGCCAGGGGCGATCCGCAAATGCGCCGAATACGAGCAGGGCCTGGTGCTGGTCGGTGGCATCACCGGATCCGGCAAGTCGACCAGCCTCGCCGCCGTCCTCGACGACATCAATCACCGCCGCCGCTGCCATATCCTCACCATCGAGGATCCGGTCGAGTACGTCTTCGCCGATGACAAGGCGGTGATCAACCAGCGCGAGGTGTTCACCGATGTGGCGACCTTCGAGGATGCCCTGCGCTCGGCGGTGCGCGAGGACCCCGACGTCATGCTGCTGGGCGAGATGCGCGACGCCACGACCTTCGAGACGGCGCTGACCGCGGCGGAGACCGGCCATCTGGTCTTCGGCACGGTCCACTCCTCCGGCGCGGCGCAGACACTCGGACGCATCATGGACCTGTTCCCGACTGACAAGCACGCCCAGATCCGCACCTCCCTGGCCTTCAATCTGCGCTGCATCCTCAACCAGAAGCTGCTGCCCGGCGTCGAGAAGGGCACCATGTACCCGGTCGTCGAGATCATGTTCATCTCGCCGCTGATGAAGAAGCTGATCCAGGACGGCGAATTCGCGAAGGTCGCCGAGGCCCTGGCCAAGGACCGCGAGAATGGCTGCGAGACCTTCGCCGCTGCCCTCAACCGGCTCTACAAGGAGAAGAAGATATCCATGGATACCGCCCTGGCGGCGGCGCCGAATCCCGAGGAACTACGCATGATGATGCGCGGCATCACCATCTCCGATGGAGGCATCGTCTAGCGTGGCATCGCACGAGCCATCCGTCTCGTCGCTGGCCGACGCGTTGTCGCGGACCCGCGAGCAGGCGCCACCACCGCGGGTCGCCATCGCCAAGCCGAGCGATCTGGTGCGGGTGCTCATCGGCACCGTGCTGGTCCTCATGCTGGCGTTCGTCGCCGGCATCCTCGCCCTCGGCCTGCGCACCTCGGAACTTGTGGCTGAAATGCACCAGGCGCGCCTCGATCGCGAGGAACGCGACATGCGCGCGCTCCCCAGCGAGGCGGTGCTGCGCGATGCCGATGCCACGCGGCGCGAGGCGCTTGCGCGGCCGCTCGCCGCGGGCGTGATCTGGCAGGCGCGCTGCGCCCTGCTGGCGCGCGAGAGCGATTGGAACGAGGTGGACGCGCTGTGTGTCCGGCTCGGCCTGACCAGCCCCGATGACCTGCTGCCTGGAACCCGGCTATGGCGCGCCGAGGCCCTGCACCGGCTCGGCCGTCAATCCGAGGCGGCGCGGGAGCTGCATGGCATCGACCAGCGTCGGCTCGACGAGGCCGCACGGATGCGGGCTGCCGATCTCGCCGGCCGCATCTGGCTAGTCGAACGGCCAGCGGAACAACGTGGCAAGTCCGCGGCCGAAGGCGCTGACCAGTTCGACGCCCGGTAGTGTCCGCAGCAACGAGCCGCCCTCTCCGGCATTGATGCTGCGCAGGGCCGGCAGCCAGCGCAGAGCCAGGTACAGACCCGGCAGGCGGAGCACCAGGCTGAGCAGGAAGATGGTATGGTAGTGGCTGCCGGCGATGGGTGGAACCAGATCGATCAGCACGGTGCCGATGACCGTGCCGGCGACGATGCAGGCGGCGGCGACGGTGTTGAAGTAGCCGACCAGTTCGGCCCGGCGATCGCCGTCCGAGTGGGCGGTGAACAGCAAGGCGCCGATGGCGACCTCGGCCCCGGCCCAGGCGATGCCGGCGACCACCTCGTTCAGCAGCAGGATCCACAGGCTCGTCGACAGGGCCCAGGCGATGGGCAGCAGCAGGATCAGCGCCATGCTGATGCGCAGCACGGCGCGTGGTCCGAACAGGTCGACCATCCGGCCGACCAGCGGATAGAACAGGATGCGTACCACCACGCTGGCGTAGAGCAGCAGGGTGTAGTCGAAGTCGCGCAGGCCGAGGCCGCCTTCCGCCTGCGGGGCGATCATGTAACTGGCGAAGAAGGGGCCGGCGACCATCACCCCGCCGACGAAGGTCGACCAGACCAGGGTCCAGCGTCCGGCATCGGTACGCGTGATCGTGCGGAGGAAACCGCCCAGGCCGGTGGCTGCTTCGGCTGAGCGGGCCGAAAGCGATTGCTGTCGCGGGCGCTCCGGCATCTCCGGCTGGCGCAGCAGGCACCAGATGCTGGCCACGCGGCTGAAGGCGGCCACCAGCAGGATGGCCGACATGCCCCACGGTCCGGCATCCAACGGCAGGACATGCGCGATCCAGGCGAACAGACCGGCGAACAGCAGCTTGGTGACATTGAACAGGCGCATGCGCCGTGCCTGATAGCTGCCGCCGATGCTGCGAGGCACCAGTGAACTGGTCCAGCCGACCCAAGCTGGACCGACCACGACGAAGCACAGGCCGATGAGGCAGATCATCGCCACCGCCAGCGGCACCGCCCAGGCCGCCTCCGGGGCATGGACCGGCAGCAGCAGCAGCAGCAGCGCCGCGACCTGGAGCCAGCCAGGGCGGATGGCCGCCCGCTTGGCGCCTCCGAGCTTGCGGATGAGCGTGCGGATCGCCGGCGACAAGGCGAACATGCCGATCTGCGGGATGATGGTCAGCAGGCCGATGACGAAGGCGGCGGCGCCGAGGCGGGTCTGCAGCAGCGGCACCATCCACACCTCGATGGCCGCGAACATGCCGCCGACCACCCCGCCTTCGATCATCGCGTAGAACAGTCCGCGCCGTATCGGACCGCCGTGCCGCCACTGCCAGAACGGGACGCGCATCCCGGCATCATGCCACGGAGTCATCCGGGGCAACCCACCCGGATTGCGTGGCCTTGCATGTCGCCAGAGTACGCCACGTGATCCGCCTCCTGCCGATCCTGACAGCCGACGGTCCCGAGCAGATGGCCCGTGACGAGGCCCTGCTCGAGGTCGAGGGACCGCCAACCCTGCGCCTGTACCACTGGGATCCGCCGACCGTCTCGCTCGGCTGCTTCCAGGACCATGCCACCAGCACGGCTGCGTTGCCGTCGGGCACGGCTGTGGTCCGGCGCATCACCGGCGGCGGTGCGATCTGGCACCAGCACGAGGTGACCTACTGCCTGGCCGGGACGCTCGGCCGCGACGGTCTGCCGGAGCGCGCCCGCGATCTCTACCCGTTGATCCATGGCGCGGCGCTGGCGGCGCTGGCCCGGCGCGGAGCCGGTCTGGCGCTGCAGCCGCTGTCGACCGGTGACCGCCGCTATCAGGCCGAGCCGCGCTGCTTCGCCAGTCCGGCCGTCGATGACCTGGTGCATGCCGACGGCGGCAAGGCGCTGGGCAGCGCGGCGCGGGCGCGCGGCGGCCGGGTTGTGCTGCACGGCAGTCTCAAGCTGGCGAGCAATCCGTGGGATGGCGATGTCGTCACCGGCTGCGGGCTGGACTGGGAGACGGCTGCGGCGGCGCTGCGCGAGGGGGTGTGCGGGGCGTTGCAGTTGCCGCTGGTTCCTGGTGCGTGGACGCCAGCCGAATTGGAGGCTGCGGCACGCATCCGTCAGGAACGCTACGGCAGTACGGCCTGGGTTGAACGTCGCGAAGGCCCGCGGCCATAGCTGGGAGGGTCGAGCACCAGCTCGACCACGGGGCGATTGCCTCCATTGCCACAGGGTCGAGCTGGCGCTCGACCCTCCCAGGCTCAACCCAGCCGTCCCGCCTTCAGCTCCACCGTGCGGTCGGCCCGCGCCGCCACCGCCGCGTCGTGCGTCACCATGACTACCGCGCTGCCCTCGGCCTTGGCCAGGCCGAGGATCTCGCCCAGCACCGTCTCGGCGGTCGCCGGGTCGAGGTTGCCGGTCGGCTCGTCGGCGAGCAGCAGGCCCGGTCGTGGCAGCAGGGCGCGGCACAGCGCGACGCGCTGGCGCTCGCCGCCCGAGAGGGTGCGCACGTCGCCATCGCGACCGGCCAGACCGACGCGCTCGAGCAGTTCGTCCGTCCGCTTGGCTGCGACGCCCGGTTCGATCCCGGCAGTGCGTGCGCTCATCAGCACGTTCTCGCGCAGCGAGAAGTCGGACAGCAGGTGGAAGGCCTGGAAGACGAAGCCGATGCGGGTCGCGCGCACACGGGTGCGGCGGGCCTCGGACAAGGTGGTGAGGTCTTCGGAGTCGAGGACGATCTGGCCGCTGTCGGGACGGTCGAGCAGGCCGAGCAGGTGCAGCAAGGTGCTCTTGCCGGTGCCGCTGGCGCCGCGCACGGCGATGACCTCGCCGGCGGCGGCGCTGAGTTCGACACCGTCGAGCACGGTCAGTCCGGGGTAGGCCTTGCGCAGGCCGGTGACGGTCAGGCGATGGCTCATCCGCCGCCCTCGCGCAGGGTGTCGATCGGCTGCACCCGCGAGGCGCGCCAGGCCGGCAGCAGCACGGCGAGCAGGCCGATGAAGGTCATCGAACCGATGAACAGCAGCGGGATCCACAGGTCGAAGCTGGTCGGGGCCTGCGGGGTGTAGAATACGCTCTCGGGGAAGAGCGAGAAACCGAAGGTGTCGGACAGCGGGTTGAGCAGGCCGAGCAGCCCCCAGCCGATGCCCCAGCCGAGCAGCCCGCCGCCCAGGCAGCAGGCCAGGCCGGCGGCGAGGAAGGCGCCAGCGAGGTCGCGGCGGCGGGCACCGAGGCCGCGCAGCACGCCGATGTCGTGACGCAGTTCCGCGACCATGGTCGAGAACACCGCGTAGATCACGAACACGGTCAGCAACTGGATGGCGATCATGCAGACAGTGAAGAGGTTGCGCTGGATCTCCATCATCTTGACCATGTTGCCGCGCAGATCGCGCCAGGTCAGGGCGCGCAGGCCGGTCGCCGTGGCGACGCTGGCGGCGACCTCGTCGATGTCGCTGCCGTCGGTTGCCAGACGATAGCCGCTGACCCGCGCCTGCCGGTCGCCCTTGGCCTGCATGCCGGCGAGGCGCTGCGCCAGCGGCAGGGGGGCGATCACCAGATAGCGGTCGATCTCCAGCACGCCGGTGCCGATGGTGTCGGAGATCTCGGCGGTGACGCGGCCGACGGTGCCTCCGCTGCCGTTGGGCAGGGCCAGCTGGATGGTCTCGCCGGGGCGCATGCCGTGGGGGTAGAGCAGCTCGCGACCGCAGACCACGCCGGGGCGCGGTCGCTGCGCTGGCGGCAGGGCGACAGGCAGGCCGCCGATCGCGCTGGCGAGATGCAGGCCGGCCAGGGCGGTCGTCGCACGCCACCCCGGGGTGACGAAACCGCTGCCGCGTTCGTCGACCGGGATGGGCGGGGCGCGCAGTTCCAGCACCGGCTGCGGGTGCAGGATGGCGGGGTCGAGCCGGCCGAGTTGCGCGTCGAGCGCCCAGTCGACGCCCTGCACCTGGCTGGGGATGTTGCCGCGCAGGTCGTCGCCGGCTCCGGAACGCGAGAGGATGGCCCAGCTGTCGACCACCGGCGCCAGCCGCGCCACGCCGGGCACGTCGAGGATCGCCTGCCGGTTGGCTTCCGAGTCGCGCAGGCCCTGCATCGCCACCCGCGGCTGCACCACGATGTCGGCCTCGTAGGCGCGGGCGTTGACCGCCACCAGGCGGTACCAGCCCTGGACCAGGTCGACGATGACCACCGGCACGGCGACGGTCAGGGTGATCGCCGCCAGGGCCAGCCACGCCGCGCGGCGGCGCTTCAGCCAGCGGATACCGAGGTGGGCGGCAAGCACGCGCCGCAGGCTAGGGGACGGGCGCGCTCACGGAAGGTGGTTGCGGGGTCGCCGGCCTGAGCGGCTGCGGATGCCAGCCCATCAGGAAAACCAGGGCGACGCAGCCGACGACGTAGGCCAGGCTGACATGCCAGCCGTGGCGCAGCCACGCCCCGACCGACTTGGCCTCGGGGAAGGTGTTGGACAGGGCGACGCCGGCGCTGGAGCCGAACCACACCATCGAGCCGCCGAAGCCGACCGCGTAGGCCAGCATGCCCCAGTCGTAGTTGTCCTGGGCGATGGCCAGGGCGGTGAGCGGGATGTTGTCGAACACGGCGCTGACGAAGCCGAGGCCGCAGGCGGTCTGCCACGAAGGGGCCGGCAGTTTTTCGACCGGCATCATCGAGGCGCACAGCACCAGGGAGAGCAGGAAGATGCTGCCCTTGACCGCGCCGGGCATCAGCGACCAGTCCGGCTTGCGCAGCGGCACGCTGATCAGGATGGCCAGCCACACCGCGGCGCCGATCCATGGGAACAGGTCACCGATGTCGGCGCGCCAGGACGAGGCCAGCACGGTGTTCAGCAGCACGTTCATGCCGATGGCGCAGGCCAGGATCAGGCCGACGACGGCGAGCTGGCTCCAGTCGAGGCGCAGGCCGAACCGGGCGTCCTTCTGGATCGGCTGATGCGCCTGCTGCTGGCGGGCGGCGATGAACGCGACGATCAGCACGGCCACGCCGGCGCCGACATAGGCGTGCAGCACGTCGAGTGGCGAGGCGCCGCGGATCCACATCATCGTGGTGGTGGTGTCGCCGACCACGCTGCCGGCGCCGCCGGCGTTGCTGGCCGCGACGATGCCGGCCAGGAAGCCGATATGGACTCGCTTCTGGTAGACGACAGCGGCGATGGTGCCGCCGATCATCGCGGCGGCGATGTTGT
>JAIFKN010000283.1 GCA_020049615.1 bacterium
CACGGGATCCTGCTTGCGTCCCAGCTTCACCAGGGCCTCGCGGGCAAGTTCCCGAGCCAAGTCGACGCTCACCTTGGGGAATCGGCCCAGCGATATCCACCGTTGCCGCCCCGACCAAGTGACCACGTACCACGTCTTGGCCCCGGCAGCGGTGACGCGCACGGCCAGTTCCTGCACCTCGGAGTCGTAGTGGGTCGCCCTGCCCGCCTCAGGCACCGGCAACTTCTTTACGCGATCCTTGGTCATCTGGATGCGATCTGGCATCTGATCTCCGCGCCGTTGGGAAACCCTAGCCCGTTGGCATCGGGCTAGGGCCGGGCTAGGGTTTTCGCCCGTAGCCCACCGTGTCTAATGTCCGTGTATAGTGGAATAGTAACGGCATTTCAAGGCGATTATGCCCCTAGCCCGTGTTAGACCGTACCTCCACCGTATTTGGCTATTCGGATTGCAAATCCGTGTACTCCAGTTCGAATCTGGACAGCGCCTCCAAGAGATAACCCCCGGTAACCGCCGGGGGTTATCTATTTCTCGGTCATCATCGTTCCAGAGCCGTCCCGCGACGGGCTAGGGATTTCGCCTCCCGTCGCACCCGGTGGCCCGTCACTATCGCAGATCGTGTCGCCGGGGTTATGCTGCAGGCATGGCTGACCATGGATCAGGCAGGTGGAAGGAGGGTCGGTACGGGGCAGCCAGCCTGTGCTACGATGGGGTCGACGGAGCAGCCCTGGCCTGGGTCACGGCGCACCACGCCCGCGTCGGCATCCGCGCCACGCTCGCCGGCTGCGGCGACGAGCAGATGCTTGCGACCCTGGCCGCCCGCAACTGGGAACTGATGGCCACCGCTCCCGCTGGGCGGACCACACCGGCCAGGGCGGACGAGGCGCAGGCAGCGATCGCTTCCCTCGCCGAAGCCGAAGACTGGGGCGTCTGGCGTATCGACGACGCCACGCTCGCCGGCTGGGGAGTCGATGGGCACAGCCGCCTGCTCGGCTGGCTCGGAAGCCAGCATGCGCGCATCTGGTGCGCGCCATGCCGCGACATCGCAGCCTGGCTGCAAGCAAGCGGCGCCATCGCCCGGCCGCCACCCCCATGACATGGTCGCCCGAACCCTGGCAGGCCTGTCTGGACGAATCCACCGGCAGCCGGCTGCCCTTCAGCCGGAGGCGAAGGCCTGGGGCTCCACCACCGGTTCCGGCGCCCGCTCCATGCCGTCGCCGACCGCGACCAGCAGTTCGCAGCCGGGAGTCAGCACCATATCAGCGACGGGGGTGATGTGCGCGCCATCCTCGGCGAGGATCGCAAGCACCTGCCAGCCCCGCGCCTTGATCCCCCTGGCCTGGTCGAGACGCCGCCCGGCATCGCCCTCCGGCAGCGGCACACGGGCGAGGTGCAGGCCCTGGCTGACCACCAGTTCATGGTCGCCGCGCAGGCGGTCGAGCACGCAGGCGGCGCCCATGGCGGCATAGGAGAGGACCACGTCGGCCCCGGCGCGCATGGCGGTCTGCACGTTCTTCTCGGCGCTGATGCGGACCAGGATCTGCGCTTCCGGCCGCAGCCGGCGGCACAGCACGGTGAGGAAGATGTTGAGGTCGTCGTCGTGGGTGGTCAGGACGACGGCTGCGGCGCGATCGAGCCCGGCCGCCAGCAGCGCGGCGCGGTCGCGTGCATCGCCGATGGCGATGGCGGTGTCGCCGGAACCGGCCTCGGGCCGGCAGTCGATCCCGGACGCGTCGAGTCCACGTCGGCGCAGCGCGGCGAGGCAGCTGCGGCCGACCCGGCCGACCCCGATCACGATCGCCTTCGGCACGGCGCCACCGACCGTGAACGCGGCATTGAAGGCCGCGATCGCGGCCGGAATGCCAGCCAGGACGAGGATGCCCCGGCGATCAAGAGGCTGGTCCGCCGACGGCGCGAGGACGCGTCCGTTCCCCCACAGGCAGAGCGCGGTCACCCCCGTCTTGCGGCGCAGCTCCAGCTCGCGCAGGGTGCGGCCGGCGAGGGCGGTGCCGGCAACCGGCGCCTCGGCGACCTCCAGGCCGGCGATCGAGGCGAGATGGTGCGCCGCGGCGTCGGGTCCGGTGATGCGCCGCGCCAGGGCCTCGCCAAGCATCAACCCCAGGCGCATGACCTGATTCGCCCCGGCCAGCCGCAGGACCTCGTCGCCAGCATCGCTGCGCGATAGGGCGAGGATGGGTACCTGGGCGGACAGCTCGCGCACGGTGACGATGACGTTGGCGTTCTCGGTCTCGCTCAGCGTGGTGGCGACCAGGGCGGCGCGTTCCACCGCAGCCGCCCGCCACGCCACCGGATCATCGGGATGGCCCTGGAGCACGCGTTGGCCGCGGTCGTGGAGGCGCAGCGCCAGCACGGGATCGCCGATCATGAGGAGGTACGGCACCCGCTGCCGGTCGAGCACGCCGATCAGGTGTTCGGCGATGGTGTCCCAGGCGGTGATGACGACATGGCCGCTGAGGTCGGCTGCCACCTCGCGCGGCACGGTAAGTCCGGCCTGGGCCCTGGCCCACGGCATGAAGATGTACTGGATGGCGAACCACACCAGGATGATCTGGAACCAGACCACGCCGACGAACATGACCAACATCGAGAAGAGGCGGCCGAGGTCCGAGCGGAAGGTGATGTCGCCGTACCCGAGGGTGCTCATCGTGGTGAGGGTCCAATAGATCCCGGTCACCCAGGAGTTCTCGGCATCGCGCCCCTCGCGCCACATCAGCAGATGGAACATGGCCGAGAACAGGGCCGTCAGCACGACCAGCGATAGCAGCATCGGCCGGAAGGCCTTGAGCCGCTGCAGCGACGAGCGGGCCCCGAAGGCGACAGCGGCGATACGGATGAGTCCGGCCATGGCGGCAGGCTACGACGCCTGTTGCCCGTTCCACCGGCCGCTGCCGCCTCGACACGCGGCACGCGCGCCGTTGCCAAGCAGCGCGCCAGCTCCAGGCTGGTTGGATGGCCCGTCCGCATCCCTTCGCCCGTTTGCGCTACCGCTTCGACCGCCTGATCGCCGACGGCGCGCGCGGCAAGCTGGTGGTCCTCGGCCTGCTCTGCCTCGGGCTGCTGCTGCTCGGCGCGGCGGCCGGCTTCATCGGCCTGTTCAGCGAACGCAACCAGGCCGTCGCCGGGGTGACGCGCGACCTCGACGCCGGCGTGCTCGACGCCCTGTGGTGGTCGTTCCACCACCTCCTCGACCCCAGCTTCTTCGCCGAGAACTACGGTGCCACCTGGCCGATCATCGGCATCTCGCTGCTGCTCGCCATCGGCGGCATGACCGTGTTCGGCCTGCTCGTCGGCTTCGTCTCGGCCGAGGTCGAGGACCGCCTGGAGGCCCTGCGCCATGGCGACGGCCCGGTGGTCGAGCGCGGCCACGCCCTGGTCCTCGGCTGGAGCGACCGCGCCCCGGCGGTCATCGCCATGCTCGCCCGGCGCGGCACGGTGGCGGTGCTCGCCCCGCGCGAGGCCCAGGCCATGCGCGAGGATCTGATCGCGGCCGGTCTCGGCGACGACCTGCGCCGCGTCGTCCTGCGCAGCGGGCGCACTGACCGCCGCGCCGACCTGCAGCGCGTCGCCCTCGCCGCCGCCCGCTGCGTCATCGTCCTGCCGGACGGCGGGCAGGACGCCTCGGCCGCCCTCTCGCTGCTGATGTGCGGCCGCCGGCCGCGGGTCGCCGCCGAGGCGGTCGAGGCGCGGCACGCCGGACTGCTCGCCCTCGCCGGTGGCGGCCAGGCCACGGTGGTGGCGCCGGCCCAGGTGGTCAGCAGCCTGCTGCTGCAGGCCTCGCGGCAGCGCGGGCTGGCGGCGGTGCACATGCGCCTGCTCGACCCTGACGGCATCGGCTTCCGCTTCATCCATGTCCCGGCCCTCGACGGCATGGCCTTCGGCGACGCAGCCTTCGCCTTCCCCGAGGCTGTGCTGTGCGGGATCAGCGCAGCGGAACGCCTCCCGTCCGGCGGTGAACGCTACCTCGTGCAACTCAACCCCGCGCCGCGCCGGCCGATCAACACCGGCGACTGGCTGGTCGTGCTGGCCGGACCTGGCGCGGTTGCCGATCGCACGGACGACCCGGGCTGGCGCAAGACCGCGCCGCCCGTCCTCACCGGCAGCGAGCAGACCGTGATCTGGCGGAACAACGTGTTCCTCTCGCCGGTGGCGCAGCCGAACCGCACGTCCTCAGCCGCCCGCCACCAGGTCCTGGTCCTGGGCTGGAACGACGCGGTCGTCGATCTGCTGGCCGGCTACGACGGATGCCGCGGTCCGATCGCCGTCGTGGTGGTCGTCTCGCGGCTCGATGCGGAGGCGGCGCGGGCGGAACTCGACCGCCGCGGCGTCACCCTGCGCCGGGTGCAACCGCGCTTCATCGCCGACACGCTGGAAGGGCCGGACGCCATCGCCGCGCTGGCGCCCGAACGCTACGACTGCGTGCTGGCGCTGTGCGACCATGACGGGGGCGGGGACGACGCCACGGTGCTGAACCTGATCCGCCTGCGCAGCCATCTGCGCCGGCTCGGGCCGGCCACGCGCGTCGTCGCCGAACTCGCGGACGGCGGCAAGTCCGAGGCGGTCCGCGCCCTCGGGGTCGAGATCGTGGTCGGGGCCGAGGCGGTCGGCCGCCAGCTGGTGCTGGTCGCCGAGCAGGCCGCTCTGGCCGGGGTGTTCGATGAACTGCAGGGCGGCGCCGGCTGCGAGATCTACCTCAAGCCGACGTCCCGCTACATCCCCGGCGGGACGGCCTGCCGCTTCCAGGATGTGGTCGATGCAGCGCAGCGACTCGACGAGACCGCCCTCGGCCTGATGCGCGGCGATGGCCGCATCGAACTGGCTCCGGCTAAGACGGCCGAGTGCGACCTCGCCGACGGCGACCGCATCATCGTCCTGGCCGAGGACCTGCTGGATCCGGAGGACTAGACGACGCTGCGTGAGAATCGCTACGATGCACCAAGCCCTGTCCGGTCTGCGGCGCTGTCCGGCACTCGGGCCTGATGGAGGTGCCGGTAGGCCGCCGGTGGCGTCCCCAAACGCGCGGTGAAGACCCGGGTGAAGTAGAACCGGTCGGGAAAGCCGCACGCCTCGGCGACATCCTCGATCCGCCGGTCCCCGTCTGCCAGCAATCGGGCGGCCCCGAGCAACCGCCGCTCCAGCCCGTAGCGGGCGGGCGGCAGGCCGACCTCGGCGCGGAATCGGCGGGCGAAATGCGTGACACTCAGGCCGCAGCTGGCCGCCAGCTCGGCATTGCTCGGCGGATCGGCCAGCCGTCGCTCGATGCACTGGATGGCCGGGCGCATGCCGCCGGCCGCCGCCAGCCAGCGCAGGCAGTCGAGCCGCTCGGCGGCCGGCATCCGCTCCAGCAGGGTTGCGACCACCGCATCCATCAGCGCCCGCGCCCAGACATGGTGGAGCAGGGGCGGATCCTCGCTGCCGCCCAGCGCCTCCTGCCAGCGCTGGCGCAGCGGTTCCAGCGCCGGATGGCCACCGAGATCCACCGGCCGGTCGAAGTAGCGGCGCGTCAGGCCCGGCAGCAGGTCGGGCAGGTCGAAGTGCAGGAAGTCATGCACCACCGGCCGCGCCAGCCTGGTGCGGAAGGCCACCGCGGCCGGGACCACCTGGATGGCATGCGGTCGCAGGACGAAGCGTCCGCCGGCCCAGACGATGCTGCCTCCCTCCTGATGGTTGACATACACCCGCCAGAACGGGCTGCACAGGCTGTAGCGCCATTGCGCCGGGGACATGGCGAGTCGGCGGCTGATCAGCAGATGCGGCCGCAGGCCGAGCAGCATCTCCTCGATCGCGGTGAGCGGCGGGGATCCGATCTCCATGGTCGGAAAGGATACAGACACCGCACGTTTGCCCATACCCGATCAAAGGCCCGGTGGGTAGGCTTCCGGACCTCTGGAGGCGCACGCCATGTCCGTCCATCCGCTCCTCTCCCACCAGCGCCAGGTGCACCTCGACTTCCACACCTCGCCGCTCATCACCGACCTGGGCGTCGAGTTCGATGCGCGGGAGTTCGCACGCACGCTCAAGCAGGCGCACGTCAACAGCGTGACGGTCTTCGCCAAGTGCCACCACGGCCAATGCTACTACCCGACCAGGACCGGCGTCCGGCATCCCGCCCTCGGCGGGCGCGACCTGCTCGGCGAGCAGATCGAGGCGCTGCACCGCGAGGGCATCCGCGCCCCGATCTACACCACCGTGGCGTGGGAGGAGGAGGTGGCCCGGGCGCATCCGGCCTGGCGCCAGATCCGCCGCGATGGCGTCTTCGCCCAGGTCGGTCGCCCCGATCCGAGCAGCCCCCCGGGCCAGACCGCCTGGTGGTTCAACAACTTCCTGCACCCCGAGTACCAGGACTACATCGAGGAGCACGTGCGCGAGCTGTTCGCCGCCTACGATGTCGATGGGGTCTTCTTCGACATCGTGTTCTTCGAGGGGCGGTCGTGCTGGAGCGACGCCAGTCGCGCCTTCCGCGCACGCCATGGGCTGGGCGGGGACGACGCCGCCACCCAGGCGCGCTTCGAGAGCCTGGCCCAGGCGTCCTTCGCCAGCCGCTTCACCCGGCTGGTCGGCGGGCTCGACCCGACAGCGACGGTGTTCTACAACTCGGTCAACCCGATCTGCGGCGACAGCACCTGCGGCGTGCGCTCGCGCCACGCGGAACAGAGCCACTGGGAGCTGGAATCGCTGCCCTCCGGCTTCTGGGGCTACCACCACTTCCCGCGCCTGGCGCGAGCCTTCGGCTCGTGGGGCAAGCCGTGGCTGGGCATGACCGGGCGCTTCCAGAAGATGTGGGGCGACTTCGGCGGGCTCAAGCCGCAGGCGGCCCTCGAATACGAGTGCTTCCGCTCGCAGGCCCTGGGCGGAGCCAATTCGGTGGGCGACCAACTGCCACCGCGTGGCCGCCTCGACGCCGGGGCCTACGACCTGATCGGCGCGGTCTACGCCCAGACAGCGGCGGCGGAACCGTTCTACGCGGGGTCGCAGGCGCTGCCCGAGGTCGGCATCATCGCCCCCGGCGCGCCCGGGCTCGACAGCGCGGCCACCGACCGCGCCCTCGAGGGCGCGGTGCAGATCTGCGATGAGGCCCACTACGACAGCGTCGTGCTCGATGATGCCGGCGATTTCACGGGCCTCCGACTGCTCATCCTGCCCGACCTGGTCGCGGTCTCCCCGGCCCTCGAGCGCAAGCTGGCCGAACACCGCCGCGCAGGCGGCGCCATCCTGTTCAGCCAGCAGAGCGCCTTCCGGCCCGACGGATCCTGCCTCCTGCCCGAGGTCCCGCTGACCCGGCGCGGGCTGGTCGACGCCTTCCCGACCTACTGGCGGACCAGCCCCGCCTTCCATCCGGCGCTGTCGCGCAGCGACCGCGTCATCTACCTGCCCGGCGCCGAGATCTTGCCCGGGCCCGGCGTCGAGATCCTGACCCAGCGCGTGCTGCCCTACTTCCGCCGTACCGAACTGACCGCCTCCTCGCATTTCCAGATCCCGCCGCGGGCCGAAGCCGACACCCATCCCGCGGTGATGGCGGGTGGCAACTGGGTGTGCTTCGCCGATCCGGTCTTCTCCGAGTACCGCCAATCGGGCAACATCGCGGCGCGCGACGGCGTCCTCGCCGCGATGCGCCGCCTCATCGGCCCCGCCCGCTTCGGCGACGGCCTGCCCACCACGGTGCTCAGCGTGCCGCGAAGGCGCGGCGCCGACCTCCTGGTGACCCTGCTGCACTACATCCCGGTACGCAAGGCGCTGGAGATCGACATGATCGAGGAGCGCTCGTCCTTCGCCGGCGAGACCCTGCGCCTGCCCGGCGATCCGGCGGTGGTGCGCCTGCATGGCGGTGGTGATCCCCTGCCGCGCCTATCACCCGGCGTCTTCGCACTGCCTGCGGTCAAGGGCAGGCTGCTGCTGGAGGTCCCGGACTTCTTTGCGGCGTCAGCCTGATCGCCGTGGCGAGGCTGTCATCCTTGCTGCTCATGCCACCCGCTTCAGGTTCGTCACGTTGACTTTACCAGTTTTTCGTTATGCTTAACTATATCTCCAGGAGACAGTCATGGGACGTAAGGGATTCTCATTGATCGAACTGCTCGTGGTGGTTTCCATCATCGGCATCCTTGCCGCCCTTCTGCTGCCGGCGATCGGGATCGTCCGGGACATGGCAAAGGCGACGCGTTGCGCCTCGACGATGCGGCAGATCGGAATGGCCTGCGTCGGCTACGCAGGCGACAACGATCAGGTGCTGCCGCCGGTGAAATGGCTCTACGGCACAAGCCAACCGGGCGCGGACACGAACGGCTACCTCTACTGGCATGTACTCATCACCGACTATGTCGACATGCGAGAGGTCTCGGTCTATGATGCGACCTCGAAGGACCCGGTGCGCTGGGGCTGCCCCTCCTGGCAGGGGCGCAGCGATCTGACCGGCTACGGCTACTGGACCAAGACCGGTTACGGGATGAACCCCTATCTCGCCATGAGCGTGAATTACGGCGACCTGAACCGCAAGTATCACAGCATCGGTGGGCAGAATCCCGGCGGCCTGCGGACCTGGCCGCTCAGCCGGATCACGCGCTCATCCTCGCGCATCCTCCTCGGCGATGCGGTGGACTACAACCTCAACCCGGAGACCGTCGTCTCGGAACTGACCAATCCATGGAAGCGGGATCCACCGCTGACCTGGGAGACGAGTTCAGTGATCGCCTCCGGCTACAAGAGCGGCGACCCCAGGCGCCATCGCGGCCGCGCCAACTACGCCTTCGCCGATGGCCACGTCGACCGTCTCGAACCCGACCGCGCCCTGCTCGGCCTCGCCGACCCGGCCAGCTACTGAACCCAGAGGAATCCATGCGTACCTACGTGCTCCTCCTCCTCACCACCATGCTCTGCGCCGCCGAGCCGGCCTGGACACCGATCCTCGACAGCCGCTTCGACGGCAGCATCGCCCTGATCCCCATCCCGGCCGACAGCAAGAACGCCAGCGGCAGCCTGCCCAACGGCGCCAAGGAGGACAGCAACTGGGCCGAGCTGAAGATCGCCTACGAGGCCGGCAAGGATGCCGCCGGAGCCGCCTTCCTGCGCGCGACCATGAGCGAGTGGAAGAAGGGCGAGGCGCAGCTGAAGTACCGGCTGCCCAAGCTGGATCCCGGCACCTGGCGCCTCGTCGTCAACGCCGCCAGCCCGAGCAAGAACAAGCTGACGTTCGGCATCTCCGACAATGGCCCGCCCTACAAGCAGCACATCAAGCAGGTCCTCGCGCTGAAGGCCGAGGCGGGCGAGCAGACGGTCGAGTTCGAGGTCGGTGCACTCGAAGGCGCCAAAGCCCTGCTGGTGCGGCTGGGCAATGCCGGCACGGTGGAACTGCGTTCCATCCGCCTCGAACGCCGCAACTGAGCCCATCATGTCCCGCCTCCTCCTCTGCCTCCTGGCCTGCGCCGCCCTCACCGCCGAGGGTGTCGAGACGCTGGTCGATGCCGTCTTCGACGGCTCGCGGCCGCTGCTGCCGCTGCCGTCGGACCTGGCGCACGCGCGCGGCGTCCTGCCGGAGGGCGTGAAGGAGGACAGCGGCTGGGCCGAGGTGACGGTGGCCTATGCGCCGATGCAGGATCCGCTCGGCGCCGGCGGCTGGCTGCGCGCGACCATCGAGCGCTGCGCGCGCGGCCGCGTCCAGCTCAAGATCCCGCTGCCGCCGGTCGCCGAGGCGGCCTACGTCCGCGTGGTGCTGAACGCCGCCAGCCAGGAGCAGAATCGCGTCGTGGTCCAGGTGATGGACAACGGCAAGCCCTACGCCAAGCACGCGGCGACCGAGTTCGCCCTGCAGCCGACCATGGGCGAGTACAGCTTCGACGCGCCGCTGGGGCCCATCGCCACGCCGGTGGCGCTGATCCTCCAGCTGGGCACCTCCGGCAGCGTCGATCTGAAGCGTCTGCGCCTGGAGCGGCGTTCGCGCGCGGCGGTGCAGGCCGAGATCGCGGCCCGTCATCCCGACGGCGGTCCGCGCAATCTGCTGACCACTACGCATTTCCCCCTCGGCCTGCCGCCCGGCTGGTCGCTGGGCACGCGCTGGCTGGAGGGCGTTGATCTGACGATGCGCGCCCAGGTCGAGGCGCCCTCGCCCGTCGGCACCATCGCCCTGCGCCTCGACAACGCCGATCCGGCGCGGCCGCCCTTCAAGCTGTGGTCGGCGCCCTTCGCGGTGGCGCTGGCGCACGAGCCGCACGTCCTGCGCTTCCAGCTGCGCGGCACCCTGCGCCAGGGCGCGGTCAGCGTACGCTGCGACGGGGTCGAGCTGGCGCGCCAGGCCCTGGATCTCAGCCCCGGGCCGGCCGGCACCGTCGTCGCCCTGCCCTTCCAGCCCAGCCTGATGGGTGTCTGGCACCAGGTGGTGTGGGAGGGTCGTGGCAACTGCGGGCTCGACCAGCTGAGCGTCGCGCGCGCCAGCCAGGACGCGGCCTGGCAGCGCCAGGCCCCGGCCGAAGTCGCGGTGCAGGGCCGGCCGGAGACCAACCAGGTCTTCACCGCCGATCAGCCGGTCGAACTGGTGCACCACGCCAGCGGCGACCTCGCCGGCTGCCGCCTGCGCCTGCGCGTGCTCGACCTCGACGGCCGGGTGGTGTGGCAGGACGAGGTCGATCCCGCGCCGGGCCGCGTGCGCCCGCTCGCACCGGCGGCGCATCCGCTGGGCAGCTTCCGCCTCGAGGCCGAGGTGGTGCGCGGCGCGGCCGCGGTCAGCCCGCTGGCGGAGCTGGTCTATCATGTCGTGCCGCCGCCCCGCTCCGGTGCCGCCGCGGCCCCGGGCTCGGCCTTCGGCATGCATGCCAGCCCGTACCTGCCGCACCTGCGCGGAGCCAAGGCCCTGGGCGCCAACTGGGCGCGCCTGCATGGCCCGTCCGGCCAGCTGACCTCGTGGAGCGCGCTGGAGCCGCAGCCCGGCGCCTTCCGCTTCGCCGACCGCAAGGTCGCCGCCTACCGCGAGGCGGGGCTGAGCATCCTCGGCATGCTCGCCGAGTGCCCGCCGTGGGCCCGGGTCCAGCGCCAGCAGGGCAACGCCTGGCTCGACCACTGGTGGCAGCCCGCCGACCTCGATGCCTGGACGGCCTACGTCACTGCCGCCATCACGCATTTCGCCGGCACCATCGACCACTGGCAGATCTGGAACGAGCCGTGGGGCGGCTTCTGGTTCCGGGAGTGGGATGGCGCCACCACCGGCTCGGCGCGCTGGAAACCGGGGCCGGATCCGCTGGGCGACTATCTCAAGCTGAGCCAGCGCGCCGTAGCCGCGATTCGCGCAGCCAATCCCCAGGCCCGCATCATCGGCATCGACGGCACCCGCTTCGCGCACGGCGCCACCTGGCTGGACCGCGCCCTGGCCGCCGGTGGCGCGGCGACCTGCGATGTCATCTCCTTCCACAGCTACCACAGCGACTGGTTCGGCAGCCTTGCTGATCCCGCCAGCCCGTGGAACCGCGAGACCGCCGAGCGCATCTACCAGCCGATCGTCCGCCACCTGGGCGCACAGCGCCTGGCCGAGCCCGACGGGGTGTGGATGACCGAGGGCAACGCCACCGCCGACGCCGCCGACCTGGGCCTCTACCGCGCCACCAGCCTGGGACGGCAGAGCGATCCGGCCCTGCTGCGCCGCAACGCCCGGCGCGTGCCGCTCTACCACCTGGTGCTGCTGTCCGGCGGGGTGGACAAGGTCTTCCTCTACGCCTTCGACGCGGTGTCCGGCGATTGGAATCCGCCGGCCGGCAAGGACTGGAGCGTGCTGGTGACGCGCGACGGCGCCTTCAACGCCGGCGCCCCGGCCTACGCCGCGCTGACCTGGCATCTCGAGGGTCTGCGTTTCGCCGGGCGCCGCCGCCTGGCCTCGGGGGCCGAGGCCTTCTGCTTCGCCGACGAGGGCCGTGCCGTGGCCGCGGTGCTGGCCGGGACCGCGCCGTGGCCGCTGCCGGTGGACGGCGCGCTGACCTGGCGCAACCTGTTCGGCAACCCCATGGCGGGGTCGCTCGCGTCCGAGGACCTCGCCTACGCCACTGCCGCCGACCTGGCCGCCCTGCAGCGGGGTCTCGGTGACTGAGGAGAGCATGAGCACGCTCCAGGACATCGCCGCCGAGACCGGCCTGACCGCGATGACCGTGTCGCGCATCCTCAACGGCCGCAACAAGGAGAACCGTCCATCGATGGTGGCGCGCGCCGCCGCGGTGCGCGCCGTGGCCGAGCGCCTCGGCTACCGGCCCTACGCCGCCGCCCGCCACATGCGCCAGGGCCGCACCGGGCTGGTGGCGCTGGTGCGCAACCCCGCCGCCGGCGGCGCCTACCTCACCGGCCTGCTGCTGCACCACCTCGGCCTCGCCCTGGGGCGGATCGAGCGCGACCTGCTGCTGACCGAACTGGACGAAGGCGGCGAGCTGCCGGCCCTGGTGCGCGAGCGCCGGGTCGATGGCCTGCTGATCGACGATATCAGCAGCGTGCCGGCGGCGATGAGCGAGGCGATCGCACGCTGGCGCATCCCGGCGGTGTGGCTCAACGCCAAGCTGGCGCAGGCCGCCGTGCATCCCGACGATCTGGGCGGTGGACGGATGGCCGCCGCCTGCCTCGCCGAGCGTGGCTGCCGCCGCATCGCCTTCCTCTCGCTGTCCGGCGACAGCCACTACAGCGTCGCCGACCGCCTCGCCGGGGCCCGGGCCGAACTGGGCGAGGGCCTCGTGGCCACCTGCCTCGCCCACCCGCCCGCCGGCCGCGCCGCGGTGCAGGTGGCGCGCGAACTGCTGACGGCGCGGCCACGCCCCGACGCCGTCATCGCCTACGGCGAGCGCGAGGCCGCCGCGGTGCTGGCCGCCGCCGCCGAACTGGGCCTGGCGGTGCCGCAGGCGCTGCAGCTGGTCGCCTTCGCGCCGGTGGCGATCGACCGTCTCGGCCACCGCGTCACCACCGTGCGCATCCCCATGGGCCGGGTCGGCCTCGAGGCGGTCGAGGTGCTGGCCGCAGCAATGGCGGCGAAACGCCGGTCGATCGCCACCCGGGCGGTGCCCTACCGCGATCTCGACCTGGGCGAAACCACGGGGTGACCCGGATCGCCGACGAGTACCAGAATCAGTGGCGCTGTGGGAGGCCGGGAAGGATCGGCGCATGAGTCGTGCGAGAGCCCGTTGAATCAGCGACCAGTGCGGCCAGCTGGACGGCTGCGCGCGCCTCAGCCGCAGCGCAGGACCTTGCGGCCTCCCGCCCAGCGCAATTCCACCTCCACCGGCACATCGCCGTCGACGGTGACGCGCGGCTCGTCGGTGGTGCTGGCGCGGGCGGCGCAGGACAGGCGCAGGGTGCCCTTGGTGCCGAAGGGATAGCGCTCGACGCCGAAGGCTTCGCTCAGGCGGACATCCCACACCAGGCGGCCGGCGGGAACATCGGGGCGCAGGCCGAAGACGTACTCGAACAGCACGGCGGTGGGCACCAGGCCGGTCCAGCCGACGAAGTCCTTGGTCGAGTGGAAGTCGCTCTGCGCGCCGACCGATTCAGGGGCGTAGTTCTCCCAGAGCGTGCCGGTGCTGACGAATCCCGCGACCACCGCATCGAGGTGGTTGCGGCCGATGTCCGCCGCCAGGTCATCGGCTCCGCTCTGGGTCAGGCCGCGCAGCACCATGTAGTTGGTCGGAGCCCACACGCCGCCCCGCCAATAGCCGCCCCCCGGCTCATAGCCGGCGCTGTCGGCCGAGATGCTGGGTACGCGATGCGGGCGCTTGAACGCCTTGGGGTCATCGAGGTGGGCGAGGAAGCGCGGGAGGCGCTCAGGTGGGACGACGCCGGCCAGCAGGGCCCAGTAGGCGCCGACCCCCTTCATCGCCGAGCGTTTCCCCTGGCGGTCGAGGTCGTGGTAGAACCCAGCGTCTTCGTCCCACATGCGTTCGTTGAGCAGGCGGGTGAGCTGGGCGATCTCCGCCCGGCAGCGGCCGACCTCGGTCTCGCGGCCCAGCACCGTCGCCATGCGCAACAGGAGCTGGTCGGCGAACACCGCCTGGAGGGTGGTGTCGAGCCAGGTGGCGTGGGCGTGCTCGTAGGTCTCGTGGAAGCCCTCGGGATCATGCGGCCCCTTGTCTGGATAGAAGCCGGGAAAACGCGGCTGGTTGTCCATGCCGCTCGCCCAGCCGCTGGCCCAGTAGCTGCCGTCGGGCCAGGTGCGGTTCGTGCGCATCCAATCGGTGAAGGCCATCAGCGGCGGGAAGACCCGCGCCAGCCGGGCGCGGTCGCCGCTGAACAGCCAATATTCCCATTCCGACCATGGCAGGGCGTTGGGTCCGGTGGCGCTGGGATCGAAGCGCTGGAAGCGGTCCTCGCCGTCGGTCTCGCCGATCTCACGGCAGATGAAGCCGTCGGGGTGCTGCTTGGCGTAGAAATTGTCGCAGGTGCCCTGGAAGGCCCAGGCGCGCACGCCGTAGCGGCCGAACAGGGCGATGAACGCCGAGTCCCACATGAAGGTGTTGCCGTTGAAGGCTGTTGAGCAGTAGTCGGAGCAGAAGCGGTTGTCGAGGGTGGCGCGCCGGCGGTTGCGGGCGGCGATCTCCCAGACCTTGTCGTAGCAGGCGATGACCTCGTCATGGCCCTGCCAGTACGGTCGGGGCAGGCGCCCGCGCATCGCCTCCAGGTCGGGCCATGCTCGACCGCGCGTGCCGACCGGCAACTCCAGCTGGCCGGGCGGATGCTTCTGGTTCACGTAGGCCCACGGCCACGGCTGGCACAGCCGGGCGCCGAAGGCGTTCTCCAGCGCGAAGCGGTTCTCGACGTAGGTGTGGTAGAAGGGCTGGGCGTTGGCCATGGCTCAACGCGGACCAGGGAACACCGGCGCTGCCGCAGGAGCCGTGGCGGCGAAGACCTGCACCTCGGCAAGCTGCATGAGGAACTCCTGCTTCTTGTCCTTGTCATACGGATACGGGAT
>JAIFKN010000133.1 GCA_020049615.1 bacterium
TGCGGGACGCGCCCGCCACACCACGGCGTCGGCGCCGTGGCCGATCGCCTCTTCGCAGACCCAGCCGGGGATGGCGGGCGGGGTCATGGGGGCGGGATCGGCGCTCATGGAGACGGGGCCAGCACACGGGTGAACAGGGCCGAGCCGGCGGCGCGGGCATCGATGGCCCTGATGCCGCCCGGAACCGAGACCAGCAGCTGGGCGGACGATCCACGCAGCAGCCCGATGCTTGGCCTGGAGGCTGCCTGGAATGGGACGCCCAGCCAATGCCAGGTCCGACCGCCATCCCGGCTATGGACCAGGCCTCCGCCATCGGCGACCACCCAGAGACGCTGCGGATCCTCGGGGTCGACGACGAAGTCGTGCCAGCGGGCCTGCTCCGCCCACGCCGGCAATGCGCCGAGGCTCTGCGTCCGCCAGCGTCGCGCTCGGCCATCGAAGCAGAACAGGGTGCTCCAACGCCGGTCGACCACCCAGAAACGCTCCCCGGAGCTGAACCAGGTGCGCTGCAGGGCCTCCGTGCGCCCGGCGGTGCCGGCCGCGATCGGCACCCCATCCGTCCCCAGGACGGCCACTGCGTCGCGATCGGCGATGTGGACGATGGCGACTTCGCCGACCACCGGGATGAGCATCGCGCTGCTGGCCTGGATCGAACCGGCGTCCTCCCAGGCCTGTCCGCCATCCGCGCTGGCGATCAGGCTCAGGGTCTTGCCATCCGCGTTGCTGGGCCAGACAGCCGCCAGGAGCCGTCCTGTCGCGGTCATAGCCGGGCCGGCATGCCAGCGTCTGCCGGCTGGCATCTCCAAGCGCCTCGACCCGTCCTTACCGAAGAGGTAGCCGATCCCGTTCGCCGTCCCCGGCTGCAGCAGCACGGCCTGCTGCTCTGGTGTGGCAGCCAGGCGTGTCGAGGCGTTGGCATACTGCAGCTCCGCACTCTCAAGCGGCCGCCAGGTCACGGCCCCGTCCTGGGAACGCCACGTCTCGTTGCCAAACCAGGCGTACACCGCCCCGGACCTGGTCGGTTCGACACCGAAACCGCCCGCGAATCCTGCTCGCGGGGTGGTCTCGCGCAGCAGTCCTTCCGGCACTGCGGGTGGAACCGGGAAGAGATCGTCAACCGGATGGGTCAGATCAAGCGACACGATCCCGTCGCGGGTCAGGCAGTACAGGCGAGGCCTGCGGCTACCGACGATCAGCAGCGCGGATGGCTGCGTGATCGTCGGCAGCACGCAGGGCCGCCATGTCCGGCCCTGATCGCTGGTGCGGATCAGACCGATCCGAGGATCCGCGGCGAAGGCCGTCCCCGGATCGCGCGGATCGATGGCGAAGACCGTCAGGTCAGCGCCCTCCGGCTGGGCCATCGCGGCAACCGACCAGCGCCCGTTGGCCACGTCGAGCAGGGACATGCCGCCGCGCCAGGAGAGCAGGCGCAGAGTGGCGGGATCACGGCAGCAGACCGACTTCTCGTAGGATCCCGGCGGTATGTCCTGCCAGGTCCGGCCGAGATCCAGGCTGGTCTGCCAAACCCCCGATCCGGCGGCGATGAGCACGCGATCGCCAGCCGCATGCAGCACCAGCCTGTCCGCTTTCACGTCGACGCTGTCCCGCCAGATGGCCCCTGTATCACGCGTGGTGCTGATCCGCCACACGCGACGCTGGCCGGAGACCTCTCCTGCAGCATGGATCGCGCCATCGGTGGTCATGGTCCGCTGGGTGGGCCACGTCGCCGGCTGCAGTTCGAGGACGGAGACGGGCCGCTGAACGTCCTGCCAGGTCCGCCCGCCATCCCGGGTCTGCCAGCCCATGCGCAGCCCGACACCGGGGACGAAGCCGTAGGGACCGTGCCACATGGCCGCCCTGGCGGGAGCGCTGTCGCTGGACCAGGCCGTGCTCCTCGGTGCCTGCGACTCGGTTTGCGACCAGGTCGCGCCATGATCCCCGCTCGACCACAGCCTGCGATCGCCGTCCCAACCGACCAGATACGTGACCGCCAGCGGGTTGATCGACATCCCGACAAAGCCGCGGGGGGTCTGCGAGGGAACGACGTGGATGCGCGGCAGGGAGGTGGCCGGCTCGGTATCGGCGGCTGGCGGACTCGAGGGAGGTGGCATGGGCGCCGCCGTCGGGGGCGACGGTGCGTCTGGCATGATGGTGACGACGGGTGGGCTGGCCGGTTCCGCCCTGACCGGTTCGGCGACGGCGGGAACCGGCGCGGGGCTCTGCGCCTCCGGTGCCGTGACCGGCACGGCTGGAACCGGCGAACGATGGGTCAGCCGCTCGCGCTCGACGCGCAGCCGGTCGATCCGCGAGCGCAGGGTGGCGATGACCGCCGCCTCCGTCTCAGCGTGGACGCGTTCGCGCCCGGCGGCCACCGCCGCCGCGACCACCGCCGCCTCCTCCGCCAGCGCCTGCGCCGACGGCCGCGCCGACCACGCGCCGATGGCCAGGCCGAGCAGCGCCGCCGCGACCGCGGCGGCGTAGGGCCGCCAGGCGATGGACGCGGCCGGCGGCGGGACGCGCACCGCCGGGGCCGCCGCGCGCGACGGCGTGCGCCCCGCGAGCGCCTCGTCGAGTTCGGCGGCGAGCTGGGCCGGCCGCTGCTGGCGCCGCACCGGATCCTTGGCCAGGGCGGTGGCGACGACGTCGGCGATGGCCGGCCCCACCTCCGGGACCAGGCCGCGCAGATCGGGGGCCGGGGTCTCGGCGATGGCGCGCAGCAGGTCGAGCGCGCCGTCGCCGGTGAAGGGCGGGCGGCCGGCGATCAGCGCGAAGAGGGTCGCGCCCAGGGCGTGCACGTCGCTGCGCACGTCCGGGGCCGAACCGCGGATCTGCTCGGGGCTGAGGTAGGCCGGCGTGCCGCTGAGGTCGGCCGAGCGCGTCGCGGTGCCGCCCCCGCGCAGCGGAGCGAGGTCGCCGATCATCGCCGAGCCGTCGGCGCGCAGCAGGATGTTGCTCGGCTTGACGTCGCGGTGGACGAAGCCGTGGTCGGCCAGGGCCTGCAGGCCGCGGGCGACGTCGCGGGCGATGCGCGCCGCGGTCGCGGGCTTCAGCCGGCCGCCGCAGCGCGCGGCCAGCATCGCGGCGTCCTCGCCGGCCAGCTCCATCGCCAGCCAGGCGAACTCGCCATGCTGGCCGGCGTCGTGCACCGCGACCACCTGGCGGCTGCCGGTCGAGCCGGCGGCCCAGGCCTCGCGCAGGTGGGCGGCGGGGTCGCGCAGGCGGGCCAGCGGGATGACCTTCAGCGCCACCGCCGCGCCACCGGATGCGGGACGCGCCCGCCACACCACGGCGTCGGCGCCGTGGCCGATCGCCTCTTCGCAGACCCAGCCGGGGATGGCGGGCGGGGTCATGGGGCGGCCGAGGCGCACGACCTCGGCCTGCAGCACCTCGAGTTCGCGCTCCAGGCGCAGCCGCTCGGCACCGGCGGCCGGCGTGGGCTGCTCCAGGACGGCCAGGGCGCGCCGCGCCGCCGCCACGCCGGCCCCCGCGGGGAAGGCTTCGGCATATGCGCGCCAGGCGGCGGCATCGCCAGCCTTCGCTGCGGCGGCGAAGGCCTCACGTTCGGCGGGATCCGGCCGGCCGATCAACCAGCCCAGGAGCAGCCCGCCGAGCAGTCCGGCGGCGGCGAACAAGAGCCACTGCGGCCCGCGCCGCCGCGGGGCGGCGGCGGGCGGTGGCGCCTCGCCGGCGGAAAACCGGGCGCGCAGCGCGCCGGCATGGCGCGGGGTGCCGCCGGCCAGCACCGCGGCGCAGTCCTCGCCGAGCAGGGCGACGCTGTCGTAGCGCTGCTCCGGACGCAGACCGGTGGCGGCGCGGATGATGGCGCGCAGCTCCAGCGGCAGATCGGGGCGCAGGGCGCGCGGATCGGGAAACGGGCCCTTGGCGATCAGGGCGAGAACGCCCCAGGCGCCCTCGCCCTGGTAGGGCGGCTGGCCGGTGGCCAGGGCGTAGAGCACCGCGCCGAGGGCATAGACATCGCTGCGCGCCTCGACCGGCGTGCCGGCTGCCTGCTCGGGCGAGAGGTAGGCCGGCGTACCGAGCACCTCGCCGGTGGCGGTGAGGCGCTCGTGGCCACCGTGGATCAGCCCGAAATCGCCGAGCACCACCCGCCCATCCGGCATGGTCAGCAGGTTGGCCGGGGTGATGTCGCGGTGGACCAGCCCACGGCCGTGCAGGGCGGCGAGGCCGGCGGCGGCGTCGCGGCCGACCGCCAGGAGCCGTTCCGGCGCCAGCAGACCGCGCTTCATCTCGCTGGCGAGGTCGCCGGCGGCGCGCTCCATCGCCAGCCACAGCATCTCGCCATGCTGACCCGAGGCGAGACAGCGGATGATGTGCGGATGCTCGATCGCGGCCAGGGCTTCGGCCTCGCGCAGGAAGCGCGCCGCGTCGCCGACCCGCTCGGCCGGCACCAGCTTCAGCGCCACCGCCGCATCATCGCCGCGCCGACGCGCGGCCCACACCGCGCCATGGCGACCGCTGGCCAAGGGCCGCTCGAGGTTGAAGCCGGGGACGGTCGGAGCAGCGGGCATGGCGGGACGCTATGCGAGGTCGGAGCCGAGTCATCAGCGGGGAGTGTCTGGTGGGAAGGACAGGCAGCGGTCAGCAGCCAGCAGCCAGCAGCCAGCGGCCGTCTCCCAACCATGCCACCCCTCCATCGGCTCCCCCGTGACAGGCCGTGCGGCTCCATAGCTTCCCGCCTCCCAGGAGATCCCCATGGTCCAGGTCCGCGACGGCATCCGGGTGGCGAAGTTCGGTGGCACCAGCGTGGCCACCGCGGCGCAGCTGCTCAAGGTCAAGGCGATCATCGAATCCGATCCGCGGCGCTCGTGCGTCGTGGTCAGCGCGCCGGGCAAGGCCCACGCCAAGGACACCAAGATCACCGACCTGCTCTACCTCGCGCACGAGCTCGGCGCCAAGGGCCAGCCGATCGCCAGCGTGTGGTCGCAGGTCGAGACGCGCTTCCTCGACATCGTCCGCGAGCTGAAGCTCTCGCTCGACCTCAAGCCGGTGCTCGACGAGGCCAAGGCGCGCATCCAGGCCGGCTCGACCCCGGACTACGCCGCCAGCCGCGGCGAGGCGATCCACGGCGTGGTCTGCGCCGCGCTGCTGAAGGCCGAGTACATCGACGCCGCCGAGGTGGTGTTCTTCGACAAGGCCGGCCGGCTCGATGCGCCGCGCACCTACGCCGCGATCAAGGCGCGCTGCGCCCCCGGCCGCCGTGTGGTCATCCCCGGCTTCTACGGCACCGCCGCCAACGGCGAGGTGAAGACCTTCTCGCGCGGCGGCTCCGACGTCAGCGGCTCGATCGCGGCCAACGCGGTCGATGCGGCTCTGTACGAGAACTGGACCGACGTCAGCGGCTTCCTCATGACCGACCCGCGCATCGTCCCCGAGGCCAAGGGCATCGCCGAGATCACCTACGGCGAGCTGCGCGAGCTGAGCTACATGGGCGCCAACGTGCTGCACGAGGAGGCCGTGTTCCCGGTGCGCGAGAAGTCGATCCCGATCAACATCAAGAACACCAACCGTCCCGAGGATGCCGGCACCCTGATCGTCGCCGAGCGCGACCCCGGCCACCAGGTGGTGGTCGGCATCGCCGGGACCAAGGGCTTCACCGTGGTGGCGCTGGAGAAGGCGCTGATGAACTCCGAGATCGGCTTCGCCCGCAAGGTGCTCGACGTCTTCGCCACCCACGGCATCTCGATCGAGCACATGCCGACCGGCATCGACACCATGTCGGTGATCGTCTCGGACAAGCAGCTCGGCGGCAAGCTCGACGCGGTGCTCGAGGATCTGCAGGGCGCGGTGCGTCCCGACAGCATCAAGGCGACCCCGGGCATGGCGATGATCGCCACCGTCGGCCAGGGCATGAGCCACGCGATCGGCACCGCCGCCCGCCTGTTCGCCTCGCTGGCCAAGGCGCGGGTGAACATCCGCATGATCGACCAGGGCTCGTCCGAGCAGAACATCATCGTCGGCGTCGAGGAGGCCGACCTGGCCACCGCGATCCGCTCCGTCTACGCCGAATTCGCTTAAACCCGGGGGGCCCGGCCCCCCGAGCCCCTGGCCAGGGCGCTTCGCCCTGGACCCGCTCGACACGCCGCGCTGACGCGCGTCGATACGGTGTATCGTGGTTGTTCGCTCCGGTCTCGCTGGTCGCTTGCCGCAGAGCCAACTGGCGGGGTCATCTCAGCGGCGGCTCGCTCCGGCGCTCGCTCCACGTCCGGTTTCCGCTGGCGGCGGATCTGGGCCGCTGGCTCCTGCACCCGCCGTACATACACCTGTCGCACCATGCCCTGCCGACCGCTGCCATCCTGCTGCGCCATCGCCCTCCTGCTGGCGGCCGCGCTGCTGCCCGCCGCCGAGCCGGCCGGCAACCAGCCGCCGCCGGGGGCGATGAAGCGCTACATCCCCGACAAGCCGGGCTGGTTCAGCTGGGTGAACCCGGCTGGCCCGGCGAGCGATCCGATCGCGGGCCTGGCGCCCGAGGACGAGGCCTGGCTGGCCAAGCCGTCGTCCGGCGCGGCGCTGGGCGACGAGATCGCCGCCTGCATGGACCGCCAGGCCGACCGCGTCGCCGCGGTGGCCCAGGCCGCCAAGGTCTCCGCCGACTTCCTCGCCTGGCTCGATGGCCAGCGCAAGGTCGGCGCCAAGGGCCGGCAGATGGATCTGCGGCGCGAATTCCTCCTCGCCCTCGATTGGCGCCATGACGACGTGGCGGCGGCCTGCGCCGTGCTCGACCGGCTGCGCCGCGAACGGCCGGAGGCGGTGGCCGAGATGCCGCACCTCGCCATCGCCATCGCCGTGGTCTACGACCAGGCGAATCCGCTCTACGGCAGCCGCTACCACGGGATCGGCGGCTGGAAGGCCGAGCAGTTCGCCAAGGTCCCCGATCCGCTGGAGGTCGTCGACCACTTCGCCGACCGCGCCATCCAGCCCGCGCTGGTGTTCAAGCCGGCGACGCTGGTGTGGCCGATGCTGGTGCATGTCGCCGACCTCGACACCTCGCCGGCCGACCGGGCCTGGGCCATCGCCACGCGCCGCGCCGAGGCCAAGACGCCCGAGGTGTGGTACCCGATGTGCCCGTACGACTACGGCAAGCTGGGCGGCAAGGCGCCGCGTCTGGGCAGCAAGCCGTTCAGCCTGGAGAACCTCCTCGCCTGCGGCGGCGTCTGCGGCGACCAGGCGCATTTCACCACCCGCACGGCCAAGGCCTTCGGCATCCCGGCGATGAAGTGCAACGGCGAGGGGCGCTACGGCGGCAGCGGCCACTGCTGGGCCGGCTACCTCACCGCGGTCGGCGGCACGCCGACCCTGGCCTTCACCGGACGCTACTTCTACGACAACTACTACACCGGCGATGTGTTCGATCCGCAGACCGGGCGCGAGATCCTCGACCGCTACGTCCACCTGCTGATCGA
>JAIFKN010000199.1 GCA_020049615.1 bacterium
GGGCGTCACCCCGCCTCCCCGTAGCGCAGCTTCCAGGTCAGGCAGGAGCGCAGGAACAGCACCGAGCCCAGGAGGCACAGGCCGGCCAGGATGGCGACCGCGGGCAAGGCCACGCCGTGGGCGTGCAGCGATCCGCCGATGCAGGCCATGCCCAGCATCGCCGGCAGGGTGAGCAAGGATCCCATCGACGAATAGGTCGGCAGGCGGCCGGTCGGGGCGATGGCCAGGGCCAGCGTCTTCACCCCGACCTGGTTGGCCGCCCAGCCGAAGCCGTAGGCGGCGAACAGCAGTTCGAAACCGAACCGACCGCTGATCCACGGCAGGCTGCACAGGGCTGCGGCCAGCACGGTCGAGCCGAGGAACAGCGGCCGACCGGCGCCATGGCGGTCGCCCAGCCAGGCCGAGCAGATGTTGCCGAGGATGGCGCCGACCGTCTGCGCCACCACTAGGAGGCCGAGGAACTCCGGCCCGGTCCGGGTCTGCGCCAGGGCATGCAGCCCCAGGAACGGGGTGACCAGCCCGGTCGCGGCGAGCAGGACGCGCATCAGGACGAAGGCGCGGAAGGCGCGGTCCTCGCGCAGGATCCCCGGCAGCGACGCGAGGTTCTGGCGCAGGCTGAGCGGCGGTCGGGTCGGCGGCTCGGGCGGGGGTTCCTGCAGCAGCATCATCGCCACCAGCGACACCAGGAGGAAGCCGAAGGCGATCAGATGCAGGATCCCATATCCGGTCGCTCCGGGATGCTCGGCCAGGACGCGGTGGATCACCACGCCGGCCGCCAGGCCGAGGAGCGAGGCGATGGTCGCGTTGAGCGCCATGCAGGAGGCCCGGCGGTGGTCCGGCAGGATCCGGCGGGTGAGCTGGATGTAGGCGCCGACCTGGATGCCGCCGATGGTGCCGCACAGGAATGGCGCCAGCACCAGGCAGGCCAGAGCCACGGACGGCATGGTGCCGCCGCACAGCAGGAGGGCGATCCCGGCCAGCAGGTAGGGCAGGCGTTGGAGCGCTCCCAGCAGCACCACGCTGCGCTGGAAGGCGTGCATACGTTCGACCCGGTGCGCGACCAGTGTCTGCGGCCAGATGAAGCCGATCGACACCAGCACGGGCGAGAGGGCGATCAGCTGGCTGCCGGCGCCCAGCGACTCCATCGCCTTCGGCAGCACCGTGTCGGCGGCGATGAAGGCCATGCCGCCGGTGAAGAGCCCACCGTCGAGCGCCAGGCCGGCGTAGTTCCGCCACAGGAAGGGACGCACCCGGCCGGTGTCCGAGGTCCAGGTGGCCGGCTGGACCGGCGCATCCGTTTCCGCACCTGGGCGGATCGCGGCGGTCGTCGATGCGTTCATGCGGGCCTGTCCATGGCCACGCGATGCTACCCATTGCAGCCAGCCTGTCGCGCATGAGCTTCGCCCAGCATGGTATCCGATTCCGATCAGCCGGGCCGGCCACGTGAATGCCAAGAGCAGGACGGCGCGCTGCCGCAGTGGCTGTATGCCGAGAGCCTGCGCATCATCACCGCGAACTGCCGCGAGGTGCACCCCAGGCTGCGCGACAGCCGGACCTCGCATCCCTTCTGGGCGGTGTATCTCGCCCCGACCGCCGAGCTCTCCTTCCGCTTGGACGATGGCAGCGAGCATCAGGTCGATGCCGACAGCTCCATCCTGATCCCGCCCTGGCTGCCCTTCCGCCACCGCTTCGCCCACGACCGCTGTCCGCACTGCTATGTGCTCTTCGTCCTGCCGCACATCCCGCCCCAGCTCGGGCTGCAGGCCTGCGCTGGGCCGATCCGGCTGACCGATCGCGGCCTGGTCGCGGCGCACCGCGCCTTCGCTGCCGCCGCCCCGGGGCTGGGCCGGCTCGAGCGCGCCCTCACCGGGCAGGTCGTGGCGGCGCTGGCCATGCTCGCCCTGGCCCGCGCCCTGCCTCCCCGGCAGCGCGAGCTGCTGACGGATCCCCATCACGCCGCCGCCAGGCTGCAGCCGGCCCTGGCGTACATCGAAGAGCACCTGGCCAGGACGATCGCCGTCGCCGACCTGGCCAGGCTGCTGGGCTGCGGCGAAGACCACTGCAGCCGTCTGTTCCGCCGCCACCTCGGCCAGACGCCGATCGCCTACATCATCGCCCGGCGGGTGCAGCGCGCCGGCATGCTGATGACCGATACCGCCCTCGGCCTGGATGCGATCGCCCGGCGCTGCGGCTTCGCCAACCGGCAGTACCTCAGCCGCCAGTTCCAGCGCCACCTCGGCGTGGCGCCCAGCCGGTTCCGGGCGCAGGCGCACGGCGAACCATCCAGCTGAGGCCGCGGCGCCAGGTCGCTCCTGTGTTCGGCTGCGGGGATGGAATGTGCAGGCCTGGATGTCTGCGCCCGTAGGCTATGCTGCCGGGATGGCATCTTCGACGCACACCCTCGTCCTCGACTGCCTGTCCAGGCGGCCGCACCGCCTGACCGGGGCTTCCTGCTACCCGTTGCGGCCCGAGGACCCCAAGGCCGTCCATCTCACCGAGGCGGTCGGCGATGGCATCGCCGATGACACGGCGGCGATCCAGGCGGCGATCAACCGCGTCGTCAGCAGCACCATCCGCGGCATCCTGTTCATCCCGTCGGGCAGCTATCGGCTCAGCCGGTCCCTCGTGGTCTGGCCGGGCATCCGCCTGATCGGATACGGCCCGACGCGGCCGGTCCTCGTCCTCGGCGATGGCACGCCCGGCTATCAGGGCGAACCCGCCTATCTGGTCCATTTCGCCGGCAACATCCCCGGCTACGCTGGCAACGGGGCCGGCTTCACCTTCCAGCCCGGGGCGCCGCGGCCGGCGTCGATCGATTTCGACCAGCCGCCCCGGGATGCCAATCCCGGCACGTTCTACTCCGCGCTGAGCAACATCGACGTCGTCATCGGCGCAGGCAATCCCGGCGCGGTCGCGGTGCGATCGACCTACGCCCAGCACTGCTTCCTCGCCCACGGCGAGTTCCACCTCGGTTCGGCCTTCGCCGGCATCCACGACGGCGGCAACCTGTGCGAGGACCTGCATGTCCATGGTGGCAGCCATGGCATCGTCACCGGCACCCCGTCGCCGGGCTGGCAGTACGTCCTGGTCGATTGCAGCTTCGAGGGCCAGCGCGTCGCCGCGATCCGCTCCAGGCTGGCCGGCCTCACCCTGATCCGTCCGGCGTTCCGCCACGTCCCGACCGCCATCGCCATGGACTCGGAACGGGGCGACCAGTTGTGCATCCGCGACGGCCGGATGGAGGACATCTCCGGTCCAGCCCTGCTGATCGGCAACGAGCACGGTTCGCGCAACCAGATCAACCTGGTCGAGGTGGTCTGCCGGCAGGTGCCGGTCCTGGCCCGCTTCCTGGCGAGCGGTCGCGAGATCCGCGGACCAGGCCCGATCTACCGGGTGGCCGACCTCTCCCACGGCCTGCATCTGACCGGCGAGGCCGCAGCGCCGGAGGACTTCAGCACCCGCACGCAGGTGGAGATGGCCGCCCTCGATGCCGTGCCGCCAGCGGTGCCCAGCGACATCCCCGAGCTGCCGCCGCAGGCGACCTGGGCGAACGTCCTGACGCTCGGCCTCGTCGGCGACGGCGTCGCCGATGACAGCGACGCCCTGGAGCGGGCCATCGCAGCGCATCGCACCCTGTACTTCCCCTGCGGCGCCTACCGCCTCAGCCGGACCATCACCCTGCGACCGGACACCAACCTGATCGGACTGCATGCCGGGGCGACGCGCCTCTTCATCGCCGACGACACCCCGGCCTTCCGCGGCCTTGGTCCACCGCTGGCGATGATCGAGACGCCGCCCGGCGGCAGCAATGCGATGTGCGGGCTCGGCATCTACACCAACGCGATCAATCCCCGGGCTGTGGCGGTCAAATGGATGGCCGGCGAACGCTCGTTCATGAACGACGTCCGCTTCCTCGGCGGCCATGGCACGGCGCAGCTGTCGGGCGAGCCCGAGCGCCTGTACCTGCACAACCGCTCGGCCGATCCGGATCCGCAGCGCCGGTGGGACGCCCAGCCGCCCAGCCTGTGGATCACGGAGGGCGGAGGCGGGGTCTTCATGGACATCTGGACGCCCAGTCCCTTCGCGCAGTCGGGACTGCTGATCTCGCGCACGTCCACCCGGGGCCGCATCTACGCCATGTCGGTCGAGCATCATGTCCGCTGCGAGGTCAAGCTGGAGGACGTCGCCAACTGGGAGATCTACGCCCTGCAGCTGGAGGAGGAGCGCGGCGAAAGCGGGCGCTGCCTGCCGCTGGAGGTCGTGCACTGCCGCGACGTGACCTTCGCCAACCTGTTCATCTACCGGGTCATCAGTTCGCACCAGCCGTTCCACGCTGCGGTGCGGACGGCGGCCTCGCATACGATATGCTTCCGCGGCTTCCATGCCTGGACCAACAGCAAGGCCGACTTCGACGACGCCATCGTCGACACGACCGGCAGACGCGGGATCCGGCAGGGCGAGTTCGCCTCGTTCACCCTGGATGGGCGGCCCGCCGCAGCGCCCATATCCAGCCCGCTGCAACGGCTGGGCGGCCGGTTCGAGCGTCTGGCCGGCGCCGCCGTCGATGCCTCGGGCCGATGCTATGCCGTGGACCTCCGTCGGCAGACCATCCACCGCTGGACGGGTCTCGACCAGCAGCCGGTCCTGATCGCCGACCAGCCGCTGGAGCCGGTCAACCTGATCGGCGATGCGTCAGGCAACCTGCTGGTGGTCTCCTATGCCGGAGGCGTCTATCTGCTGACCCCCGATCAGCCTGCACGGCCGATCCAGGTCCTGACGCCGCAGGCGGTGGTGGCGCGTCCCGGCTCCTCCGCCGTCCTGCCGGTGAACCGCTATGCCGGTCAGGCAGAGCCCTGCGCGGCCCACTTCGCCGCTCCGGATGGCAGCGTGTTCATCCCCGCCAGCGCTGACTTCCTCTCCGGCACGCTGAGCTGGGGGGTCAAGCACCACGCGCTCCTGCGCGCCTTTGGCCTGCAGCAGGTACGGCCCGGTGCGACGGCCTATCTCAGCATCGAGAGCGAAGGCCAGACCTGGGCCGTCGAACTCGACCCGCTGGGCAATCTGTGCCGCCGCCGCCTGTTCGCCGAGCGCGGCGGCCAGGCGGTGGCGGTCGGCCCCGACGGCAACATCTACATCGCCGAAGGCCACATCTTCGTCTACCACCCCAGCGGCAGGCTGGTCGAGGTGATCCGGACCCCGGAACGTCCGCTGGGCCTGGTCTTCGGCGGGGCAGATGGCCGTGTCCTGTACATCCCGGCAGGCACGTCGCTATACGCCATCGCCAGATGAATCCCGACCTGGCAGCACGCATGGTGCGTAGTCGATCTCCAGGAAGTCGGCGACCTCAGGCTTCCAGCGTGATTCCACGAAGCGCACATGCTCGGGATGGACGTTGTAGCTGTCGTAGTCCTGCTGCGACTCGAACTCCATCGAGAATCCCTGGCGCAGGCGTTCGAAGTTGCGCACCCCCGGGATGGCGACGAGCACCTCGGCGGCGCGCAGGAAATCCCGTTCGGGTGCGGAGCCGGCCGGGTGCTTGAGCCTGAAGGCGACGGTGTGGCGGATCATGGTCATGCTCCTCGTTGAAGTGTCGCGACGTTGATCGGAGACCTCACCCGCCAAGCCCGACTTCAATGCGCTCGAAGTCGCCGCTGCGGTGGAAGATCGCCTGGCTGATTCCCGCCGGCAGCGTCGAACTGGTGAATTCCTCGTGCCGGCCATCGCGGCTGACGACCGCGCATGCGCTTGCTCCCGGACGGAACAGCACCGGTACCTGGCAGACGGTCAGCGCCAGTCCGCCGGCTGGGACGGCGAGGCGGCGCTCGCGTCCGTCGAGGTCCACCCAGGCGAACTGCCCGGGTGCGGCCAGGCGGTCCTCGCGGCGCAGTCGCGCCGGATCGAAGGTCAGCCGGCCGTCGACCACGCTGATCCCGAGGCGGGCGCGGCGGGCGAGGATCTCCTCCTTCACCTGCCCGGTCATCCCTGGCTGCTGCGCCCCGGCGTGGGCCGGGGTGTGCGAGTAGGGATCGCAGGGGAAGGCGCCGAATTCGGCCGGCGTCTTGGCCGGTCCGAGGCCGGCGCGCACCTCGGCCAGCGCCCCGGCCAGGGCGCGGCGCTCGTCGCCGTCGGCGCGCTGGGCGGCCTCGGCCAGGGCCAGGTGCAGCTTCGACACCATGTGCCAGTAGACCGAGCCGAGGCCCTCGAAGCCGAACATGGTGGTGCTGCGGCCGAGGAAGGTGCGATGGCTGAACACCCGCTCGTAGAGCGCCTGGATCGCGTCCCGATCGCGCGCGACCAACGCAGCCAGCGACGGGTCTGCGGCGAGCCGGTCGAGTTGCGCGTCGAGTTCGCGGGCGTTGGTCAGGGCGGCGGCGAAGCGGATGTCGCCGCCGTCGCGCACGACGATGCCGGTGTCCTGGCGTACGAGCAGGCCGATCGCCTCCGCCTCCGCCGCCGGCACGCGGTTGCGGGTCAGGAACGGCGCCACCACGCGGTCGGGCTGCAGCAGGAAGGTGCGGCGGGCCTCGTCCCACAGCGGGCTGGCGCGCATCGCACGCCACAGACGCATCGTCGCCGCCGGCGTCTGCCAGCCGCTGGCGATCGCCGCGACCTGGCCTTCCAGCATCGGGTCGAGACGGCGCACCGCCATCTCGGCAGGGTCGAGCACGGTGTAGCTGTCGAACAGCCCGTCCGGCCGCGCCGCGGCAGCCAGGGTGGCGTCGATCGCCGCGCCGGCGGCGTCGAGGAAGGCGCGCAGACGCGCGGCCGAGACCGCCACGATGGCGCCGAGGTCGCGGGCGTAGACCCGCTCGCGGTGGAGCTGGCCGATGGCGCCGAGCCGGTCCATCACCGTCTTCCGCGCCTGCGCATCGCGTCCGGCGGCGGCTCCGGCAGCTGGCAGGGCGGCGGCCAGCCCGTCGAGGAATTGCGCCGTCGCCGCGCTCAGCGGCAGTTCGGCGGCCTCGGCCGTCACCCGGCGCAGCAGGGCGAGGTGGCGGTGCAGCTGGAACACGGTGACGATCGAGCAGCCCCAGCCGACCAGGGCGTTGTTGGCGTCGTTCCACTCCGGCCGCCGGGTGTTCAGCCAGATGCCGGCGCCCGGCACCAGGTTGGACAGCTTGGCCAGCACCGGGATGAGCAGCTTCTCGGCCAGCGACAGCAGCAGCGGCTGGCCGTCGGGGCCGGGCAGCAGGCGGCCGTCGGAGCCGATCCGGGCGCAGCGCGCCATCGCCGCGTCATGCGCCGCGTGGTCGAAGCGCACGCCGTGGTGCGGGTCGGCGAGCAGTTCAGCGTAGGGGCGGATGCGGTAGGGCACATCGGCGCTGGCGTGGGCGCAGCGCGCCAGGCGGGCTTCGATCCAGCCTGGATGGTGGACCACGGCGGATTCCAGCAGCCGGGTCAGGTAGACGATCTGGTGGTCGCCCCAGTAGCCGAAGTTCGACCACGGGCCGTCCTCCGGCACCTCCCAGTCGAGACCCTCGCTGGTCACGCGGTAGGGGTTGTAGCCGTCGGCGGTCGAGGCGTCGAGGAAGGTCGCGATCATCGCTGGCAGGGCCGAGGGGAAGCTCAGCGCCAGCGCCTCCCAGTTCTGGAAGATGTCGCGCCAGTTGCCCTGCCAGCTGCTGCGCGGGCGGCCGTCGCGGTCGAACAGGCTGATGGCGAAGCGGTTCCACGGCCGGCTGGGATCTCCGTGCCGGCGGCTGAACGTCAGTGGCAGCCACGAGCCGGCCAGCCGCTCGAGTTGCGCGTCGTCGCACTCGCCGGCGCATTCGGCCAGGGCGGTCAGCGGCAGGTGTTCGGGCCAGCCGGCGATGGCGTCGCGGGCGCGCTCGGCCACGGCACGGTTGCGCCCGGCCAGCCAGGCGGCGAAGTCGGCGCGCGACACCGCCAGATCGGCGGGCAGGACGCCACCGCGCATGAGGTTGAACAGGGTGGCCGAGCGGTGCGCGTCATCGTCGCCGCGGTCGCCAGTCAGCGACAGGCCGTCGTGCGCGGCGAGGCGGGCGCGCAGGCCGACGCGGTCGCAGGCGATGGCATCCTCGACCTCGGCGGCGGCGTCGGCCCTGCCGATCAGCGCCACCAGCGCGGCGGCCTCGGCCTGGTCGAGCCCGGTGTCGGCGCCGACCAGCCAGCGCACCGTCTCGCCCGGTTCGATGGTCAGGGTCAGGTCGCAGAGCAGCGCGCCGGTCGCGCCGCGCACCTCATCCTCGTCGGCGGTCGCCGCGCCGGCACGGAAGGCGTCGAGCTGCCTTGTCGACAGCAGGGTCGATCCGCCCGGCTGGCCCAGCCACCAGGCGGCGGCGCAGCGCAGGACCTCGCACGGCTCGGCCCGGTCGGTGATCGCGGCGTTGAGCGTGTACAGGGCGGTGCGCTGGCCGGGCACGCGCTCGTGGCGCATGTAGGCCTGGGCGAGGTAGCTGTAGGATGCCCAGGTGGCGGTGCCGACGCCGGGCGGGACGAGGCGGTGGAAGCCGTCGAGCACCCGCACGCGTACCGCCCGCGTGCCGCGATTGCTCAGCGCCACGCGGCGGACCAGGCCGAAGCGCTGGCAGGTGGCGAGCTCGGCGGCGAGCTCAAGGCCGCTCTCCAGGTCGCTCTCGCTGAACAGCAGGCCGGCGCCGAGTTCGTGGCGGTGCAGGTTGCGCTGCCGGGGGTGCAGGGCGGGCTGGTCCGACCACGGCTCCCACAGCCGGCCGCCGTCGAGCTGCAGGCAGCTGAGGAAGCCGGCGCTGCGCGCGTGGTCGAGGATGCGGTCGGCGTTGACGTAGGGGAACAGAGCCAGCTCGGGGTCGCGCCGGCCGGCGCACAGCGGGCCGTTCGAGCCGGCGAACAGCCAGCATTCGTTGTCGCCCACCGCAGTGGTGAAGAACGGCGGCATGCCATCGACATCATCGATGCCGATCCAGCGCTCGCCGCCGTGCATGCGCTCGGACGACCTGGGTACGCCGGCACGCAGGACGGACGGGGAGGTAGCAGGAAGCGGGGTGGCGAGGTCGTGCATGATGGGCTCCGGACGTCCGCCAGCATGGCAGGCAGGCGTCAGGATGGTGGAGGGGTGTGCCCCATGAGGGCGCTTCCCCTTCCGCCCCTCATGGACGGAATGCTCCGGCATGCGCCTTCGTCCAGGCCATGCTGGCGCTCGGGCGGGGATAGGGCATAAAGCCAAGCATGGACGAGGAACCCCTGCTGCGCGCCATGCCGCGGCGCCCACTCTACCAGTTGCGCGGTCTGATCACCCGCATCGATCTGTCCATCCTGACCGCCATCGACGAGGAAGGTTGGTTCGCCACACGGTCGGCCATAGCCGCGGATGTCGACTGCAAGGAGGTCCGCATCGCCGTGATCATCGTGTGCGGCAACGAGGCGCTGGTCGGACGCGAGGGCCGCCTGGCCCATGACGCCGACATCGGGCCGGAGTGCGAGGGCCTGGCCGCCCTGAAACGCTTGGCCAAGCTGACCGCCGAGCAGGCCTTCGGCGGCCCGGTGCAGGCGGTCGAACTGGTCGGCTATCTCAATGACGATGCGGATCCGACCCTGCGCCAGACCTTCGTTCTCACCTACCGGGCACGAGTCCCTGCCGGCACCGCCGCGCCGCAGGGGATGTCGTGGCTGCCCAAGGCGCAGCTGCCCAAGGCAGCAGACCCCTTCTCGGCCAAGCTCGCTGGCCTGCTGGCCTGATCCGGCATGGGGCACACCACCACGGTGGTCCGCTTCCCGGGATCCGGCGACGAGGACCGGGATCAGAGCAGTGTCACGTCCATGGCCTCGACGGCCCCGACGCGCCTGACCGCACGCCTGCGCGGCGTCGATCGCGAAGAGGATCTGGCGCGGGCGCTCGACGCCTGGCGGCCGCTCGGCGGCCTGACCGGAGACGGGGCGCGCTTCGTGCTCAGCGGGCGGCTCGGCCAGGGCTCGCAGGGCGTGGTCTTCGCCCTGCGCGACCGGGACGCGCAGCGCATCGTGGCGTTGAAGACGCTGAACGGCCGCGATGTCGAGCGCGACGACGTGTCCCGCTTCCTGCACGAGGTGCAGATCACCGCCCAGCTCGAGCATCCCGGCGTGGTTCCGGTGCACGATGTCGGCGTGCTGCCCGACGGCACCGTGTTCTATTTCATGAAGCGGGTCGAGGGGGTCGTGCTCACCGACTGGCTGGCGGGGCGGGCCGGTTCGCCGGAGCACCGCTTCGAAGTCATCCAGCTGTTCCTCAAGATCTGCGACACGATGGCCTTCGCCCACAGCCGCGGGGTGGTGCATCGCGACTTGAAGCCGCGCAACGTCATGGTCGGAACCTACGGCGAAGTGCTGGTCATGGACTGGGGCCTGGCCAAGGTCATCGGTGCCGCTGAGCCGCTGCTGAAGGCCCACACCGATGTGCAGCTCAGCAGCATGGCCGACCATGAGACCATCGCCGGCACCGCGGTCGGCACCCCTGCCTACATGAGCCCCGAGCAGGCGCGCGGCCAGCTCGATCGGGTCGACCACCGCTCCGACATCTACGGTCTCGGCGTCCTGCTCTACGAGATGCTGGCCGCCGCCTCGCCCTACCAGCGCGGCGATCTGCGACGCACTGTCGCCCAGGTGGTCGGTGGGCAGTGGAAGCCGATCGACCAGCACCAATCCTGCCGTGATCTGCCGCGCCGTCTGTCGGCGATCGTGCACAAGGCCATGGCCCACTCCCAGGACGATCGCTACCAGCATGTCTCGGAACTGGCGTCCGACCTGCGTTCGTTCCTGGCCGGCGAGGCGGTGAGCGCCTATCGTGAGACCTTCGCCGACCTCGCGGCGCGGCTCATCGACCGCCATCGCCGGACCATAGCCTGGGCCTCCGTCGGCGTGCTGGCGGTGGCGGCGGTCTCGGGGATGGTGTGGTGGCATCTCCAAAGCCGTGACGCCAGCAAGGTCGAGGAGTTGCGCGCGGAGGTCGCCCGCGCGGTGGCGGATGGCGCATGGGCGCAGGCTCGCCAGGCAAGCGAGCAGATCCTCGCCTACCGCCCCGGCGACCGCGAGGCGCGCGATTCGGCCACCCGTTTCGACGAGCGCGTCAAGAGCGAGGCGGAGCGGCAGGCCCGCGAGGACGAGCAGGCGCGCAATGCCCGGCAGAAGCAGCTGCGCGCCGCCCAACTGCGCGAGCAGGCCGCCGCTGCGGCGTCGCGTGGCGGGATCGACGATCTGGACGAGGCGCTGACGATGGTCAAATCCGCCCTCGAGCTGCATCCGACCGATACCGGCCTGGCGGCCGACTATGAACGCTGGTTCACCGCCCTGGCGGCGCTGCGCACCGCGCGCGAGCAGGCCGCCGAGGCGGAGACCAAGCGGCGCCAGCGCCACGACAGCGCGATGATCTTCACCGCCCGTGCCATCGAGGTCGAACAGGCCGGGGATCTGGAGGCGGCGATCGGCGCGCTGAGCAGCGCGATCGAACTGGAACCGGATCCCGCCAGGGTCGACCGTCTCGGCGTGCTGGCGGCGAAACGCAGGGAGCTGCTCGCCGATCAGGAACGCGCCCTGCGGGAGCTCGAGCAGCGTGCCGCGCGCGAGGCACGGCGGGCCGAAGCCGACGGCCAGCTGCGCGCCGCCGACGAGGCCCTCGCCGCCAACCAGCCGGCCCGCGCCCGCGGTTGCGTCGAACGGGCAGGGGCCCTGGTCGCCGACCATCCCGGACTCGCCGATGCGCGCCGCCGGGTCGAGACGGGATTGCGCCTGGCCGTCGAGCGCAGCGCGGAGGCGCTGCTGGAGGACGCTACGCGGGCCAACCAGGCGGTCGCCTCGCTGCGCCAGGTCCAGGCGGCCCGTGACGAGGACACCCGCCGGCTGCGGCAGGAGCTCGGGGAGAGCGGTGATCCCGCCCGGCGTGTCGCCTTGGCCGCTGCCGAGGACGCCAGCCTGGCGGCCGAACGCGAGAGCGCCGCCCGGGTCGCCGATTGCATCGGCCTGCTGAACCGGGCCCTGGCGCTCGCCCCCGGTCATCCCCCGGTGCGGGCTGCCCTCGCCTCCTTCTGGGTCGAGCGGCTGGCCGAGGCCGAGGCGGCCGGGGACCTCGCTGCCGCCGCTGCCTCCGTTGCGCAGGCCGGGACCTATGACGATGGCGCGCATCGGGATCTGCTTGCTGGCGTGGCCTGGGTGGTGAATCGCGGTGCGATCGCGCTGCGCCTGACCACGATCCTCCGGCAGGCTGACCGCACCGAGGCCCCGGTCGGCACCCCGGTCGAGGTGGCCGCCGGGTCGCGGGTGCAGGTGATGCGTGGACGCTACCTCGTCGAGTCCGCGGATGGCGTGCGCACGGCGATCGCCATCGAGCGCGGCTCCACGCGCGAGCTGCGGTTGCCGGCGCTTCCCGCCGGGCTTGCGGCCGGCGAACGTTTCGTTCCGGGCGGCACCCTGCGCGATGAGAGCGGACGCGCTCTGGAGGAGATCGCGCCGTTCGCCTGCATGGAGCGCGAGGTGACCTGCGGCGAGTGGCTGGAATTCGTCAACGACCGTGCCATCTCGGCGCAGATCGATGCCGCGCTCAGCCAGGGTTACCTCATCTTCGTGCCACGTGACAGCGCCTACTACGACAAGGACAACAAGAAGGGCATGCCGCGGTGGAAACGGCGGTCCGAGTTCCTGGGTCGGGGCGGGTGGGTGCTGGAGGAGGACAAGGGCGGCGCGCGCATCGACCCCGGGTGCCCGGTCTCCGAGATCAGCCATGATGACGCCGTGGCCTACGCGGCCTGGCGCGCCAGCCGCGATGGCCGGCCGTGGCGGCTTCCCTCCGTCCAGGAATGGCAACTGGCGGTGCAGGGCGGCGATGGGCGAGCCTACCCATGGGGTTCGGCGGCCGATCTGGCGTTCTGCGCCTCGTTGGCCCGCGACGCCACTACCGCCGGCCTCCCGGGCGGGCGTCACCCCACCGATCGCTCCGTGCAGGGTGTGCTCGATCTGGCCGGCTCGCGCAGCGAGTTCTGCGCTGGGCGCAGCCAGTTGAGCCCTGAGCTACGCCCGCTGCTGGGCGGCAACATCACCGAGCGTCTGCCCGACCGCTTCACCGCCTGGAGCCGGCGCGACTACGACCGCCGCCTGGTCCATCCCGGCTGGGGCGTGCGTTTGGTCTTCTCGCCCTAGCTGCTTGGGGGGCTGCGCCCTGGACCCCGATCCGTGCCCCGGCTTTCATTGGAACCGACGGACGCCCCGGTAGTCTCTGCCACACACGATGAGCAAGATCCGCATCGCCAACGGCCCCTATCGCGGACGCGAACGCGGTCTGGTCGACAAGCCCATCACCATCGGGCGCGACGCGGAGGCTGGACTGCAGATCCTCGACCGCAGCGCATCCCGCTTCCATTGCGAGGTGTTCCCGGTCGGTGGCATGTGGTTCGTGCGCGACCTCGACAGCAAGAACGGCACGTTCATCAACGACGAGAAGCTCAAGGACGAGGAACTGCTGCGCGCCGGAGATGTGATCAAGATCGGCACCACCGAGATGGTATTCGAGACCGGATCGGCCTCGGCGGACGATGACTCCAGCGACCGCATCCGCTACCAGGACGATCCGGAGATGCTGTCGAACACCCTCGAGTTCCGCGTCGACGAGCTCGCCGACCTGTCGGAGCCGGCCGAGGAGTCGATCTCCCCCAGCGCGCGTGGCGACGGCGGCAAGGCGGTGCGGACGCTCTACCAGGTCGGCCGGATCCTCGTCGAGGGCGACCGCGTGTCCGATCTCGAGGCCCGCGTGCTCGACTGCCTGGTCCAGCAGCTGCCCGCCGAATGTGCGGTGGTCTTCCGCCGTGACGCCACCTCCGGCAAGCTGGTGCCCAATGGCGTGCGCACCTCGGCGCCAGGCATCCAGCCGGTGATCTCGCGCTCGATCGTCAAGAAGACGTTCACCGAGAACAAGGCGGTGCACAGCGCCAACGCCCTCGAGGACGAGCGATTCTCGCGCAACCAGTCGATCAGCAGCAAGCAGATCCGCTCGGTGGTGTGCGTGCCGCTGGTCGTCACCGGCAGCACCCGAGGCGTGGTCTACCTGTCGCGCGGCCAGGGCGACGAGCCCTTCGACCAGGGCGATCTCGAACTCGCCTCCGCCGTCGCCCTGCAGCTCTCGCAGGCCCAGTATGTGCGCGAGGAGCGCCGCAAGCACCGAGTCGCCATCGTCCAGACCGTGTCGGCGATGGTCCGCGCCCTGGAGGGTCGCGCCGCCTGTGTCGGCGCCGGCGAACGCTGCGCCCGCGCCGCCTGCGCTGTCGCCCTGGCCATGCGCCTGCCCGAGGACAGCCGAGACCGCCTGTACATGGCCGGATTGCTGCACCACTTCCCGCGCCTCACCGGCGACGCCTCGACCGCGACCCGCATCCTCGATTCGATCGATGACCTCGAGACCCTGTTGCCGCTGGTCCGCGCCGCCTATGAGCGTCTTGATGGGAACGGTCCGCTGCGCATCGCCGCAGACGACCTCGATACCGAGGCCCGCATCCTCGGCGCCACCACCGCCTTCGCCGCCCGCCTCGCCGCAGATCCCGGCGCCGATCCCAGCGCGGTGATCGAGGCGCTGAGTTCGGACGCCGGATTCGACGCCAACATCACCCAGATCCTCCTTGCCTGCCACCTCGATGGCAGCCTGTACAAGCGTCCCGACGTGCCCGGCGCATCCCTGGCGACGGACCGCATCGAGAAACGCTGATGCGCGGCCCCGAGGCCGGCAACGCCGGCCGCTTCCAGCACGAGCTGCCCAGTCCGGTGCCATCGCATCCCCTCGACGCCCGCATCACGCCCGAGCGGGCGCGCAAGTACCGCCAGGTGCTGGCCCGGCGCACGGCCCGCCTCGCGGTGGTGATCGAGGACAGCTACGACCAGCACAACGCGACGGCGATCATCCGCACCTGCGATGCGTGCGGCATCCACCGCGTCGTCGTCACCACCGCGAACAACGGGTTCAAGGTCAACGACAAGGTCAGCCAGGGTGTGCACCGCTACCTCGACCTGCACGTGCTGCGGGACATCGACGCCGCCGCCGCGCTGCTCAGGCCGCAGGGCTACCGCTTCTGGATCACCGATCTCGCCGCCGGCGCCACCGTCGGGCCGGCCCAGCTGCTGCCGCAGCTGGCCGCCGCCCCGTTGGCCATCGTCTTCGGCAACGAGGGCCACGGCGTCTCCGACCGCGCCCGCGCCCTGGCCGATGGCTGCTTCCTCCTGCCGATGGCCGGCTTCTCGCAGTCGCTCAACCTGTCGGTCAGCGTGGCCATGACCCTGCAGGCCCTGCGCGGCGCGGCGGTGGCCGAGGACGGCCCCGGCGACCTGCCCGCCGACGAGCAGGTGCGCTGCTACGACCGCTGGGTCCGCGCCTACACCGGCGAGACGCTCGGCCCGGTGCCGCGTCCCGCCCTCGACCGCCACGGCACGGTGGTTGAGGAATTCCGGGCGTGACATGCTGAAACACCTGGTCCGACGTATCCACAGCGTGCTCGGTCCGCTCGGCTTCGCCCGGATCGGCACCACCTGGCGGCGCAATCACACCATCGCCTTCGACGTCGTCGGCATCAGCCAAGCGCAGTTCAGCAGCGGCATCACCGTGCGGCTCGGCGTCTACTTCAAGAACCTCGGCAACGACACCAACCCGGTGGCCGAGTGCTGCCACCTGCGCACGCACCTGCAGGGTGGCGAGCTTGAGGCGTACGCGCAGGAGTTCGACGAGTCCGAGGAGCAGACCGCGCAGGTCGCGGCGGCGCTGACGGCCACCGCACAGCCCTGGTTCGAGGCGATGAAGACCCGCAGCGGCGCCCTGGCGGCCATGGCGCGGGACGCGGAGTCGGCCTCGCCGCAGCTGCAGGACGCGATCACCTACGGTTCCATCCAGCTGGCCTGAAGCAGGACGCTGACGTCCTGCCAGCCGGACGAAGATGCCTCGTGCATCATCGATTCACGTGGTTAAGGCATCGGTCCCATGCGCTTCCTCCTCAGCCCTTTCTGCTTCCTCCTCACCCTGGCAGCGACCGTCCGGGCCGTCGACGTGCCGGCGGTGCCGACCATCGCCGACCCGCAGGCCTTTGCCGTGGTCGTGATCCCTGATCTGCCCGCCGCCCTGGCGCGCATCGACCAGGCCATGGCCGCCAGCAAGCTGCCGGTGCCACCCGGGATGGTCGCCATGCAACTCGGCGGCGCTCTCGGCGACCCGACCTTGGCCGGCTTCGCCGGCAAGCCGATCGTCATCGCGGTCGGCCCTGGGGTCCCGATCCCGGCCTGGTGCGCGATCGTCCCGGTGGCCAACGATGCCGCGCTGAAGGGCCTGGCGACGATGGCCGGGGCCAACGTCGAGGCGGTGCCGGGCGGCTTCGCCATCGGCTCGATGGTCGGCGGTCTGGAGCTGGCCAAGCGTCTCGCCCCCGGCTTGCCCGGACTAGCCAAGGCGGTGCCGGCTGGCACCGACCTGCGCGTCATGGTCGCTGCCGACCGCGTGATGCAGACCTACCTGCCGCTCATGCTCATGGGCCTGCAGCAGGTCATGGCGGCGCAGCAGGGCGACATCCCGGCGCTCGAGCAGCAGAAGCGGCAGCAGGCGCTGACCGTGTTCCTGCGCCTGCTCGCCAGCCAGGCCGGTCCAGCCTGCATCGATATCGCCAGCAGCGCGCAGGGCTGGCGCTTCGACGCGATTGCCGCCCCGGCCCCTGGCGTCCTCGCTCAAGGACTCAAGCCGATGGCCGGGACCGCCTCGGACCTCGGCGCCCGCCTCGGTGCCGCGGATACGCCGCCGGTGATGGCCTGCTCCGGTCGCTTCCCGCCCACGGTCTATCTCGCCTTCGCCAAGCTGCTGGACGAGGCGCGCAAGGATCCGTCCGTCGCCGGCATGGTCGATGAGGCCCTGGTCAAGGTGATGACCGCATTCGCCTCGTCGATCGATGGCAATCTGGCGATGCGTCAGGGCGTTCCGGGCAATCCGTTCCAGCAACTTGGCGTGCTTGGTGTGACCGACCCCACGACCCTCCGCCAGGCGATGGCAACCGGTTTCGCCTTTGTCGAGAAGGGGGGCTTCGCCGATCTGCTCGCCGCGTCGGGCCTCCGGATGCGGCTGGAACGCGCCGTGCGCACGGTCGGTGCGGTCGAGGTCGATCGCCTGGTCCAGGAGGTGATTCCCGATGCCATGCCTCCGGCCCAGGCCGACATGATGCAGGCGATGCTCAAGCCATCCGAGATCGCCATCGGCAAGGACGTCATGGTCGTCGGCGCCCCCCCGGCCGCGGTCGACGCGCTCCTCGCCGGCCCGGCGGCCAAGCCGTTGCGTCTGGCCGCTGCCGCCATTCCCGGCCAGTGGGACCTGCGCATGGACTACGACCTGGCCCTGCAGATGAAGTACCAGTTCGAGATGATGCGCGCCCAGATGCCGATGATGCCGGCGATGTTCACCGATGTGAAGGGCGGCGTCCCGGTGCGCGTGGCGGTGGCCTTCGGTGCAGGTCGCGTGCGCGTGGTCAGCGAAGTGCCTGCCGAACTGATCGCCCAGGTCGCCGCCTCGTGGGCCGCGGCGATGCCCAAGCAGGGTGGCGGGCGTCCGCAGCCGCAGCCCGCCCCGGCGCCGCAGACGTTCTGAGCCTCGGCCGGCTCAGGCCGGCAGATCAGTCCGGCAGCGCGCGACGATCGCGTCGACCGCATCGATCTGCGCCTGCTTGAGCGGCATGGCCAAGTCGCCCAGGGCCGCGCCCTGGGCGGCGTTGCGCGCCCCGACGATGACGCCGGCCACGCCCTCGTGGCACAGCAGCCAGCCGATCGCCAGCTGCGGCACACTCAGTTCGTCGTCGTCGCCGAGCTTGCGCAGTTCCTCGACCGCCTGCAGCCAGCGCGCCAGGCGCGGGCCGCGGAAGTCGTCGCGCTCGCCGCGGTGGTCGCCGGGCGGGAAGGTCTTGTCGACCGTCCAGGTGCCCGACAGCAGACCGCGGAACAGCGGCGAATAGGCGAGCAGCCCGGCGCCGTGCTCGACGCACCACGGTAGCACCGCGACCGATGGCTCGGGCTTCACCAGCGAGAACGCATTCTGCACGGCGGCTATGGGCACGCCGCTGGCCTGCCAGGCCGCGAGGTGGCCGGGCTCGACGTTGCTCAGGCCGATGGCGCGGATCTTGCCGGCCTGGACCAGCTTGGCGCAGGCAGCGGCGGTTTCCGCGACCGGCTGGGGACCCGGCCAGTGCATCTGCAGCAGATCGAGTCGCTCGACCCCGAGACGGGCCAGTTCCTCGTCGCAGTCGCGCATCACCTGGGCGGCGGACACGTCGGTGACGCGCTTGCCGTCGATGACATGGTGGCCGAACTTGGTGAAGACCAGCGGCCGCTGCGAGGGGGGCAGGTCCTTCAGCACCTTGCCGATGACCAGCGAGGCCTTGCCCTCGCCGTAGAGCGGCGCGGTGTCGATCCAGTTGACCCCGCTGTCGAGCGCGGCGCGGATCGCCGCCTCGCTGTCGCTGTCGTCCTGGCCGCCCCACATGAAGCCGCCCATGGCGAAGGCGCCGACGCCGATCGCGGTGATGGTGAGATCGGATGAGCCGAGGGTGCGTTTGATCATGGCATTGCCCCTTCATTGCCCCAGGGGTTGGGATTGCCCCTTCATTGCCCCAGGGGTTGGGGGTTAGGGTTGTATTGCGGGATCGTCACAGAATATCTGAGGCGTGCGATTTGTCTGCTCATACATACGACACGAGTGCTCAGCCGATGCGTGCCCACGGCCCTAACCCCTAACCCCTGACCCCAGGGGCAATGATCATGCCTTGGTGATCTTGGCCATGGCGTACATGAGCCGCAGCTCCTTGGCGCCGTATTTGTCGAATTCGATGATGGCGACGCGGTCCTCCGGCTCGCCGCGCAGGACGGCGACGGTGCCGCGGCCGAAGGTCGAGTGGATGATGCGCTGGCCGGGGGCGAGGGCATCGCTCTCCAGCGTGCGGTCGTCGCCGACCTGGGTGGTCGGGCGCAGGTTGCTGCCGCGCTTGATCAGTCCGCTGTCGAGGGCGGCGGCGACGGCGGCCTTGGCCTCGGCCTGGCTCTGCGGCATCGATGGACGGCGGCTGCCTGGCGGAGGGGTCGGATCCGGCACGGCATGGCGACCGGTTGCGTCCTTGGCGACGAAGCAGTTGGCCGGGATCTCCGACAGGAAGCGGCTGGGCTGGAAGTGGAAGGTCTGGCCGTAGAGCATGCGGCAGCGCGCCCGCGACAGGTAGAGCTCGGTCATCGCGCGGGTGATGCCGACGTACATCAGCCGGCGCTCCTCCTGCAGCTTGCTGTCCTCGATCTCCTTGCCGCGCAGCAGCGGCAGCAGGCCCTCCTCCAGGCCGGCGATGAAGACGATGGGGAATTCCAGCCCCTTGGCCGCATGCAGGGTCATCAGCTGGGCGCGGTCCTGGCCGGCGCTGCGGTCCTCGCGCGAGCCGGCGTCGGTGTTCAGGCCGACGATCTCGAGGAAGCCGACCAGGCCGGCGGCCGGGTCCGTCTCGCGGAACTGCTCGGCGGCGGTGATCACCTCGCGCATGTTGCCGAGGCGGTCCTCGAGCTCGGCCGGCGGCCGGTCGCTGTAGTGGCTGCCCAGGCTGGTCAGCTCGATCACCCCGCGGACGCAGGCCGGCGGATCGCCCAGTGGCAGGGTCTTCAGCAGGCGCCACAGGCGGGCAAAATCCGCCAGCGGCCCGGCGGCGCGGCCGACCGCGACCTGGGCGAGCAGATCGGCCCGTTCCAGCACGTCGGTCGGGCTGACCAGCTGCTCCTCGGCGAAGGCGGTGAGCTGCTCGTGGGTGCCGTCGCCGATCCCGCGCTTGGGCACGTTGATGATGCGCGCCAGCGCCCCGCTGTCGCGCGGGTTGACCAGCAGCTTGAGGTAGGCGATGACGTGCTTGACCTCCTCGCGGTCGTAGAAGCGCTGGCCGCCGTGCAGCTGGTAGGGCACGGCGCGGCGGCGCAGCGCGTCTTCGAGCACGCGGCTCATGGCGTTGGTGCGGTAGAACACCGCCATCTCGCCCCAGGGCCGGCCCTGCTCGTGGAAGCGGGTGAGCGCGGCGGCGATGGCGTAGCTCTCGTCCAGCTCGTCATCGACCGCAAGCAGCGACAGCGGCTTGCCCTCGACGTTGTCGGTGCGGATGGTCTTCTCCATCCGTTCGGTGTTGTTGACGATGACGCCCTGGGCGGCGCGCAGGATGACCTGGGTCGAGCGGTAGTTGGTCTCCA
>JAIFKN010000311.1 GCA_020049615.1 bacterium
AACGCCGCAGCGACGGGATACTGGCGTCGTACGCCCCGTCGCGGAGGCGCCGAGCCCCTCCCCCGGCAAAGAGCGCTCGTCGGTCCCAGGCCTCCTCAGGTCAGAAACCGTTCCAGCCGTTCGGCGATGATCGCCGAGCCGTGCGCCGCCGGATGCAGGCCGTCGGGCAGCAGGCGGACGTCCTCCGGCACATGCCCCTCGGCCAGGACCAGGCGCGGGGCCAGCGGCGCCAGCACGGCGCGCAGCGTCTCGCGGATGCGGCCGGCCCGCGCCCCGGTGTCGGGGCCCAGAGGCATGCCCTGGAAGTCGGCCGGCCCCTTGCCCGCCTCGCACGGCTTCCACGGCGGCAGGATCCAGACGATGCGGCGGTGCGGGCCGGCGCAGGCCAGGCGGGCGAGGCGCAGGGCCGGCTCGGCCACCGCGTCGGTGTCGGCGGCACGCCAGGCGTGGTTGCTGCCCAGGCCGATCGTCACCACATCCCAGACCCGCGATTCCAGCGCCCAGCGGAAGGCCTCGGGCTCGACCTTGAGGCCGCCGACGCCGAGGTTCCAGCACGGCAGGCCGAGGCGGCGCGACAGCCGCGGCACCCAGGCGTCGAGCGGGCTCTGCACGCTGAAGCCCTGGGTCAGCGAGTCGCCGATAGCCAGCCAGCGTGGCGCCGGGGCCGGCGACGGCTCCAGGCGTGCGCCGTCGGCGAGCGCGAGGCCGGCGACGGCGCAGGTCGAGATCAGCGGCAGCCAGCAGGTGATCGGCACCAGCGGTCCGCCGCGTTCCAGGCCGGTGGGCAGGCGCACCACCACGTCGTTCTGCCGTTCGCGCAGGTCGGGGCCATGCACCGCCGCGACGCCGTCGGCATGCTCGACCTCAAGGGCGACCGAGGCGGGGAAGGGCTGGTGATGGCGCAGCCGGGCCAGGCGCAGTTCGACCCACGGGCTGTCGGAGGCGAAGCGCAGGCTGCAACCGCTGCTGCTGCGCAGATTGGCGACCGGGCCGATCTGGCCGGCGAGCAGGGCGGAGACCTCGCGCGGGAAGCGCGGCAGGCGCATCGCGCCAGCGTCGTGCTCGGGCGCCAGCGGGCTGATCCAGCTCAGCCGGGGATCGTCACATCCGATCAGTGGCAACCGCAGCCACCGCTGCCGCAGCCGCCGCCCGAGCCGTGCTCGTGGCCCTCGTGCGAACCGCACTCGCCGCTGCCGCATTCGCCGCTGCCGCATTCGCCGCTGCCGCATTCGCCGCTGCCGCATTCGCCGCTGCCGCAGGAGCCGCCGCTGCAGCATCCGCCGCCGCCCTTGAGCTCGTCCTCGGTGGCCTCGCGCACCGCCAGCACTTCGCAGGCGACGCGCAGGGTCTTGCCGGCGAGCGGGTGGTTGCCGCTGGCGACGACCTCGTCGCCGGCGATCTCGGTCACGGTGAAGGCGACGACCTTGCCGGCCTCGCTGGGGTGCGGGCCGCGGAAGCGCATGCCGGGCTTGAGCACCTCGCGGGCGTTCTCGGGGAAGTCGCTGAACGGCACGCGCAGGTCGAGGGCGGGGTCGTGCTCGCCGAAGGCCTCGGCCGGGGGCAGCACGACGTTGAGACGCTCGCCATCGGCGTGGCCGGCGAGCTTGGCTTCGAGGCCGGGCAGGACCTGGCCGCGACCGCAGATGAACTCGGTGACCTGGCCGTCAGCCTCGCAATCGGGCGTCGTGTCGGCCTCGAGGGCGATGGCGTAGCGCAGGGTGACATGGGCGTCGGCGGTGATCTGCATGGCGGCACTGTGCAGCCCGGCGACGTATGGGAAGTGGGGTGGAAACGTTGATTCCACAGCCGGTTCCCGACCCCCCTTACTCCCATCCAGCAGGGTCCGTCCCCCAGCCATGGGCGGGACTCGCCCCGCGTGCACACCATGCACGCATGTCCACCGCCACCCGTGCCTCCCCCTCACCGCTCACCGACCGCCAGGTCGCCATCTACGCCCGCGACGGCTACCTCGACGGCGGCCCGCTGCTGACGACCGCCGAGGTCGAGGAACTGCGCGCCGAGCTTGATCGCGTCATCGCCGAGCGCGAGCGCCACGACATCCCGCAGCCGGTGCAGATCGTCAACATGGGCGGCGACGGGCTCGAGGTCTGGCAGGTGGTCAACATCTTCCAGGCCAGCCCAGCCTTCGCCCGGGTGTTCCGGAACCAGCGGCTGGCGGCGATGCTCGGCCAGCTCGCCGGCGGGCCGGTGCACCTGTGGCACGACCAGATCCAGTACAAGCCGGCCGGCCACGGCGGGGTCAACTGGTGGCATCAGGACGCGCCCTACTGGCCGGTGCTAGCGCCCAAGGACAGCCTGCTCACCGCCTGGATCGCGCTCGACGAGGTCTCGCTCGACAACGGCTGCATGAGCATGGTGCCGGGCAGCCACCGGTGGGGCGACACCATCGACCACCTCCACGCCTGCGGCGAGCGTTCGCGCGACTTCTGGCGCTCGTTGGGCGAGGTCTACGGCGACGAGCCGGTGCACGTGGTGCCGCGCCCGGTGCAGCTCGGCGGGGTGCACTTCCACCACGCGCTGACCTGGCACGGCTCGCACGAGAACCGCAGTGGCCGTCCGCGTCGCGCCCTCGCCGTGCATGTGCAGAGCGCGCGGACGGTCTACGATCCGCGTGCAGGCCACGTATGCCAGAGGTTCATCACGGCCAAGCCGGGCGAGGCGGTGACTGGGCCGGCGTTTCCGGTCCTGGGACCTATCCGTTGTACATCACGCTGAAATCGGCCTCGCCCAGGCCCTTGGCCTCGGCGGCGGCGTAGGCCGCCTGCAACTGGGCCGTCTGCGGCAGGGTCACGCCGCGGCTGGCGGCGAGGCGCAGGGCGTGGCGCAGATCCTTGTTGAGGTGCTTGACCGAGAACTGCGGCGACCAGTCGGCGGCGAGCAGCTTCGGCTTCTTCAACTCGGCGAGGCCGCTCTTGGCGATGTTGAGGTCGAGGCAGCGGAAGAAGTCGGCGTCGGCCAGGCCGGCAGCGCGGGCCAGGCGCAGACCCTCGGCCAGGCTCTGGAAGCTGGTCGCGATCATCAGGTTCAGCGCCAGCTTCACCGCCATGGCGTTGCCCACCGCACCGAGCGGCAGGATCGCCTTGCTGATGCCCGTGTAGACCGCTTCGACCGCGGGCAGCACGCCGGTGTCATCACCGACGAAATACACCGTCTGACGCTGCTCGGCGGCGATCTTCGAGCCGGTGAAGGGCATGTCGAGGAAGCGGCAGCCCGCCGCCTGGACCCGCGTCTGCACCGCTTTCACCTCATCGACGCCGATGGTGGCGTGGTTCGCGACCACCGTCCCGGGCGCCAGCACCGGCAGCACCGTGTCGAGCACGCCCATCACCGCCGGCCCGTCAGCGACGACGATGGCGACCAGCTGCGCGCCGCGCGCCGCTTCGCGGGCATCGGCGCAGAAGCACGGGTGATCGGGCTTGGGCGTGCGGTTCCAGGCGCGCACGACGTGGCCGTCGGCGGCGAGGTTCTTCGACCACACTGCGCCGATGATGCCGAGGCCGAAGAGAGCGATGTTCATGTCATTGCCTCGTCATTGCCCCAGGGGTGGGTCATTGCCCCAGGGGTTAGGGGTTAGGGTCGTGGGGCTGGTGCCATTGCCACAGTTGTTGACTACAGTGGGTAGACGTCGATGCCAGTCCATGCGTCAGCGTTACGACCCTAACCCCTAACCCCTGGGGCAATGGAGTACACGTGCTGGCGTCCGCAGGCCCGGCAGCGTGCCTCGGCCGTCAGCGCGTCCAGCCGCGAGCGGCCCTGGGTCCGCCACACCAGCACCTCGCCGCAGGGGCAGTCATCGCGCTGGTGCGCCTCGTCGTAGAGCGCGCCGCTCCAGCGCGTGCGCGCCGTGGCCAGAGCGATGCGCATCGGCTCCTCGGAGCCGAGCGCGGCGCTGAGCGGCACGAGATGCACGGCGGTGGCGCGGGCGAGGTCGAGCGGCGGCAGCGGGGCGGCGGGATCGCTCCAGCCGGCCAGCACCTCGACATGGCGGCCGGCGTCGAGGATGCGCTGCGCCAGCGCCCCGGGCTGCGGACCGGCAGCGAGCAGCCAGGCGTCGGCCAGCGGCAGCAGGCGTTCGAGCAGGTCGGCGTCGCCGTGGCCGTTGGCGCACACCACCAGGGCGCCGCGGCAGGCCTGTCTCGACCGCTTGCGGAAAGGCCAGCGTGCTGCTCCACGCCAGGGCCAGGCCACTGGTGCCCGAGCGGGCCTGCGCCGCGGCGACCAGTGCGGCATCGAGCGGACGGCGGAAGCTGCGGCCTTCGGCGGCGGCGAGGTCATGCGCGAAGGACGCGCCGTCACGCGAACCGACCACCAGCAGGCGGGAGCCGGGGCGCCAGCGCAGCAGCGGCAGCTTCTCCACCGCCTGGGGCACCAGTTGCGCCGCTGAGCCGTCGTATGGGTTCATGGCTCCTCGCCGTCGCCCTCGTCGGCCAGCTGGACGTGCTCGGCCTCGCCGGCGATCTCGCCGCGCTCGAGCGCGCCGAAGAAGCCGTCGACGGTGCGGGCGAAGTCGGCGCGGCTGGCGATGCGGCAGAAGTCGCCGCGGAACTTGCGCACCCCGGGCAGGCCGTTGCAGTAGAAGAAAGCGTACTTGCGCATCACGCGCACGCCGCGCTCCTCGCCGAACAACTCGAGGATGAGATCGAAGTGGCGGGCGAGCAGGGCGCGGCGTTCGGCCACCGACGGGTGGTAGCGCTCGCCGCCGCCCAGTTCGGCCATGAGATTGCGGAACAGCCAGGGATCGCCGCAGGCGGCCCGGCCGATCATGTAGCCGTCCGCCCCGGCCTCGTCCTTGGCGGCGCGGATCGCCGCGGCGGTGTCCATCGAGCCGTTGGCGAAGACCGGGATCGACGGTGGCGCCAGGCGGCGGACCTCGGCCAGGCCCGAGAGATCGACCGGCACGCCGTGCTTGCTCTCGCCGGTGCGCGCGTGCACGCACAGCGCGACGGCGCCGTTGGCCACCGCCTCGTGCGCGACCTCCAGCATGGTGCGGTTCTGCGCGTCGAAGCCGAGACGCATCTTCACCATCACCGGGCGGCTGGTCGCGGCGACCATCGCCTTGACGATGCGGCCGACCTGGGCCGGCTCCTTCATCAGCGCCACGCCGCAGCCCGACTGCTTGGCCTTCTTCACCGGGCAGCCACAGTTGAGGTCGATGATGTCGGCACCGGCCTTCTCCAGGGCGGCGGCGGTCTCGGCGCACAACTCCGGCTCGCGGCCGTAGACCTGCATGGCGATGGGCCGCTCCTGCGGCAGGTTGCGGGTCAGGACGCGGAAGCGTTCTTCCTGGCCGCGTGTGCCACGGCCGATTGCCGCCACCATCTCGGTGGCGACCAGGCCGCAGCCGCCGACCTCCTTGGCGATCAGGCGGAAGGCGACGTTGGTGTAGCCCGCCATCGGCGCGAGCAGGCGCACGGCGCCGATCGCGACCGGGTGGATGTAGCGGTTCGGGTCCACGGGGATGGAGTCTGGAAACGACACGGCCGCGGTCGAGCGACCGCGGCCGGAGTCTGTTCTGGTCCGGTCCGGCTCAGGCCGCGACGGCGGCCTTGGCCTTGGCGACGACGTCGGCGAAGGCGGCCGGCTGGTGGATCGCCAGCTCGGAGAGCTGCTTGCGGTCCAGGCGGATGTCGGCCTTCTCCAGGCCGGCGATGAGGCGGCTGTAGGTGATGCCGAGCTTGCGGCACTCGATGCCGATGCGCTTGATCCACAGCTGGCGGAACTGGCGCTTCTTGAGCTTGCGTCCGGCGAAGCCCTGGACCTCAGCGCGGCGCACGGCCTCGCAGATCACGCGGTACATCTTCGAACGGCCGCTGAAATAGCCGCTCGCGCGCTTCTTGATGCGCTTGATCATCTTGTGGCGCGA
>JAIFKN010000143.1 GCA_020049615.1 bacterium
AGGGGTCAAGGGGGCCGGGCGACCAACGCGGTGACGCTCGCTCTCCTATGTCTTCAGCCACCCGAGTCCGGGATCCGCTTGACCAGCACAGCAGGCTGGCTGAACAGGGATGTTTGGTCAAGCAAATGCCGTGTGGCGGTGCAGACTGTGCGATTCAGTCGAATCGCTTGGCGATGGCGATGACGAGTCGCGACGTCGATGGGTGTTTATGGACCCATATGGCGGCCGTATTCTTCTGAACCGTTGAATGGATGCAGTGGCATCGACGGGTCGTCGGCTAGACTTGTCAAGATCATGCAAGAAGCCAAGAACGTCATCATCCTGCACAGCGACGAGATGCGCGGCGACGTCGTCGGCTTCAACGGCGGCGAGGCGCGGACCCCGGCGCTGGACGCATTCGCCGCCGGTGCCGCGGTATGCACCCATCACTTCACCCCCAACGGCAAGTGCGTGCCATCGCGGGTGGCGATGATGACCGGGCGATACTGCCATACCGATGGACAGCGCACGGTGATGGAGCCGGATCTGATCCCGGCCGACCGGCCGGACCTGATGAAGACCCTGCGGGCGCGCGGCTACGAGACCGCCGTCTTCGGCCACAACCACTGCTGGGCGGATCTCTGGGGCGGCAATGTGCCCGGAGTCGGGGCGGTCGACTGGCATTCCTATACCCGCGGTACCTATGCCGATCTGCTGCAGCGCAGTTGGGAGGTGCCGCCAGCCGGCGCCCTGCCGGTGCCGGCCGATCCCGACCACAGCTACGACTACAACGGCCGTCGCACCGTAGCTCTGACCGGCTTCTGTGACGACAACCGCGCCGAGCAGGCGATCCACTTCCTGCGCCATCGCGACCGTTCGCGTCCGTGCTTCCTCCAGCTCAACATCGGGGCGCCGCATCCCGCATACCAGGTCGAGGAGCCGTGGTTCGCACTGCACGACCGCGGCGGCCTGCGGCCGTTCCCGACGGACCTGCCGCGCGGCGCCAGCCTGCCGTTCACCGCCCAGCGCCGCCACCGCACCGGCGTCGATGCCGATCCGACGATGCTGCGCGAGGTCCGCGCCACTTACCTCGGCATGGTCGCCAAGGTCGATGCCCTGCTCGGACGGGTGCTCGACAGCATCGCTGCCGAAGGGCTGTTCGACGACTCCATCGTCGTGTTCACCAGCGATCATGGCGACTTCGCCGGCCAGTACGGCCTGTGCGAAAAGTTCGACACGGTGATGTCCGACTGCCTGCTGCGCGTGCCGTTCGCCATCCGCGCCCCCGGACTGCCGGCCGGCGTGCGCACCGGCGCGCTGACCGACCACACCGATCTCGCCCCGACCGTGCTCGAGCTGCTCGGTCTGTCCGCGCCGGCGCAGTGGCGGATCCACGGCACCAGCATGGTCGGTGCGATCCGCAGCGGTGGCGGCAAGGACGCGGTCTTCGCCTCGGGCGGCCACGAGCGCGAGATGCGTGCCCGCTTCAACGCCCAGGTCTGGTCGCAGTCCAAGGGCGGGCAGCGCACCAAGGCCACCGCCGGCAAGCAGCTGACCTACGAGCAGGAGCTGGACAGCATGGCCCGCGCGGCGATGGCGCGCACCATGACCCACAAGCTGGTGGTGCGCGAGTGCGGCGGCGACGAGCTCTACGACCTGGTGGCGGATCCGTGGGAGATGGACAACCGTTTCGGCGATCCCGTGCTGGCCGCGGTGCAGAACGACCTGCTGCTGCGCCTGGCCAAGCACCGCCTGGCCACCGACACCGACCGCGCCTTCCACCCCGACGTCGGGGCCTGAGCTCTCACGGCGTCTTGGGTGCCTCGGCCTTCGGCTTCTCGGCCGGCTTGCCGCCGACCTCGATGTCGAGCGGATCCTTGGCCGTCTTGTCGCTGGTGATCTCCAGCGAGATGACGATGCGGAATTCGCCGTTGGGATAGACCTTCTTGAACGCCTCGGCCGCCTTGGGCAGATCCTTCTCGATGTCCTGCAGCTTCTGCAGCACCTCGGCGAGGGTCGGCTCCTTGGTCTTGGCGTTGAGGTCGGCGATGCGCTCTTGGTGAGTTCGTTGCCGAGCGAGCCGACGCGCGAACGCGGCGCCTCCTGCAGCACGCCGGAGAGCTTGAGCACCTGGGGCAGGCCGTCCTTGCCCTGGGGGCGGACCGCCTCGACGTCGATCTTCTCGCCGGGCTTCTTCGCCGCCAGCGCGGCGGCGAGATCGTCCTGGGTCTTGAGGGGCTTGCCGTCGAGGCTGGTCAGGCGGTCGCCGGCAGCGAGGCCGATGACCGCGGCCGGGCTGTTCGGCTCGACCCGGAGGATGGCCAGGCCCTTGGCGTCGAAGGCGGTGGCGGCCTGGTCGATGGCGATGCCGAAATACGCCTTGGCCGCCGGCTGGGTCGCCGGGGGCGTGGCCGGGGGCGTGACGGGGGGCGCTTCGCCAGCGGCAAGCAGGCCGCAGGCGGTGAGGAGGAGCAGGGCGCGCATGGAGGCTTTCAGAAGATGACGGGTGCCGGCGTGCCGATCAGCACGCGCGCGTCCCAGGCGACGCTGCGGCCTGGCTCGACGCTGCCGGTGTCCGTGGCGTCATGGCTCTGGCGCAGCCGGAGGCGGAAGGCGGGCAGGGCGCTGAGCGCCTGGCTGGCGGGCAGGGCGAGGGCCTGGGCCGGGTTGGCGACGGTCGGCTTGGCCTCGGGCGCGTTGGTCCGGCGCTCGAGGTCCTCGACCTGCTTCTTGAGGTTGGCGACCGCCTGCTGGGTGCGGTCGAGGCGTCGGGCCTGCCAGTCGCGGAAGCGGCGCTCGGCCGCCTCGTCGATCGGGGCGTAGGGGATGTTCTTGGGCCACTCGCCGAGCGAGTCGGTCAGGGTCAGCTTCTGGCCGTTGCGCATGACCTCGACCGTAGCTTGGCCGCCGACCCCGGTCAGCGCGACTTCGTTGCGCAGATCGTTCATCGAGGAGATGCCGCCGCCGTTCACTCCGACGATGAGGTCGCCGGGCTGCAGGCCCATGCGGTCGGCCGCCGTGCCGGGATAGATCTGCTGTGCCTCGACGCCGACTGTCGGCTCGGTGCCATTGGCGGCCTGGGTCGCGCTGCTTGGCGGGGTCATGTTGACGCCGAGCATGGCGCGGCCGTCGAATTGCTCGTAATCGCTGTCTGCAGACATCAGCGCGGCGGCGCAGAGCAGAGGGAGGAGGAGGCGCATGGAGGGATGATGCCTGGGCTGGGCGGGTGGTACAAGCGACGTTCAGCCAGACGCCGGCGGACTGTCAGGCTTGCCGCCAGCTTCCGCCTTCCAGCTTCCAGCTTCCAGCTTCCAGCGTCCATCTTCCAGCTAGCCTCGGATAGCATGGCGCCACCCCCCATCCCGATCAGCGTTTCGGCTCGCCACATCCATCTGACCCGCGCCCATGTCGAGGCGCTGTTCGGGCCGGGGCACCGGCTGACGGTCAAGGCGCCGCTCAGCCAGCCGGGGCAGTTCGCCTGCGAGGAGCAGGTCGCGGTGGTCGGCCCCCGCGGCCGGCTCGACAAGGTCCGGGTGCTCGGCCCCGAGCGGCCCGCCTCGCAGGTCGAGGTCAGCCGTACCGAAGAGCGTCAGCTCGGCATCGATGCGCCGGTTCGCGCCTCGGGCGACCTCGCCGGCAGTCCGGGCGTGCGCCTGGAAGGTCCGGCCGGTGCGGTCGAACTGCCCGCCGGCGCCATACAGGCGCAGCGCCATATCCACATGAGTCCGGCTGATGCCGCGCTCTACGGGCTCAAGGACAAGGATTGGGTGATGGTGCGGGTGGGCGGGGGACGCGGTCTGATCTTCGACGACGTGCTGGTCCGAGTGCACCCCGACTTCCGTCTCGACATGCATGTCGACACGGACGAGGCCAACGCCGCCGACCTGCAGCCGGGGGCGACCGGCACCCTCATCCGCGAGGCGACCGCGGTGGCTCCGCAGCCCGCGGATTGACGGTGCCTATTCGACCGCGGTCAGGGTGCCGTTGAACTGCACCGTGCGGTCATCCACCTTGGCGGCGACCGTGGAGATGCGGGCCGAGATGCGTGGATCGCGGTTCTCCGCCGCCAGCTTGTCACAGGCCTCGGCGACCGCCTGATCGACGACCAGCAGCATCAGATCGATGCCATTGATCTCGAGCACGGCCACGCGCAGCGCCTGGTCGGCGTTCGCGGCGCCCTTGGTCATCTTCGCCCGGTTCTCGTCGCTGATCTTTTCGAGCAGGTTGAGCCGGGTGTTCCAGCCGACCACGCCTTCGGCGACCGTGCGCTTGCCCAGGGCCTCGGTGGCGGCCTGCCACTCGGCAGCAGGACGATCCTGGTCGCGGACCAGCTTGCGCCAGTCGGCGAGCAGCTCGCCGTTGGGCGTTGCGGCCGGCTTCTCGGCCGGCATGCCAGCCGGCTTGTCGTCCGGCGTCTCCGGCATGACGATCTGCACCGCGCCGGCGGCGGTGAGCGAGCAGACGAAGCCGATCACGCTGCCGGCTCCGTCCGCCACGACGGTGCCGAGGCCGGAGACGACCGCGCCAGCCGTGCCGACGGCGACGCCGACGGCCACCGCAGGCGCTTCGCGGATGGCCGGAGCGGCCGCCGAGCCGCTGAAGGCGATGCCGGCCACCAGCAGGGCCACGCCCACGCCGCCGAGCGGCATGGCGATGGGATGCAGGGGGCCGGTGCGCAGGGCGCGGTCGACCGCGCCGTCCTCGACCGACTGGCCGTCGACCACGGCCAGGGCGCTGTCGACGCTCTGCCAGGTGCGGCCGCCATCGAGCGACAACACCGGCCCGGTCGGGTCGAGCTGGCCATCGGCCAGCAGGGCGCGCACGGCCGCGACCGTCACCGGTCGCGGGCCGCTCAGCGCCCGGATGTGCAGCTGGCGCATGCTCAGGCCTGGGCCTTCGGCGCGGCCTGGCGCTCGATGTGGAACACGCTCTCGACCAGGGCGAGCAGGTGGTACCACATGGCGAAGGCCATGAAGGCGATGAACGGAGTCAGGGCGAGCAGGACGAGGAAGCCGAGGTTGCCATTGGCGATGTTCTGGATGTCAGCGGCGGGGGCGTCCTTCTGCACGATGTGCTTGGTGCCCCAGAAGAGGTGCCAGGTGAAGAGGACGGTGACGTAGCCGAATACCACCGGGGCCATGCGCAGGGCCGCCTTGCCGAGGAAGCCGAACACGCCGACCGCTTCCTTCCACGCGCTGACCGTGTGATCGACGCGGGTCGTGGTCAGGCCAGGGGCGAAGCACAGCGCGGCGGCATGCCACGACAGGACCATGAAGACGATGCCGTCGATGACGCCGCGGTGGTGCTCGGTGTCGACCGTCTCGGCGATGCCGGCAGCGAAGGCGCCGATGCCGCCGACCAGGGCGATGAGGGCGAAGATGTCGAGCACGGCGCGGGAGCGCACGCTGCAGCGGGTGGCGGCCAGGATGCGCTCGCCGGCGCCGGTGGCGCGGTTGGCAGCATACTGCGCGAGCAGCAGGACCACCGGCAGGATGATGCCCTGCAGGAACACGCGGAAGCTCTCGGCCTTGCCGGCGTTGACGCAGGCGACGACGATGCCGATCAGCGCCGCGATGAGGATGAAGATGTTGCCGAGGGTCATGGCGCGGCCGTGGCCGCAGAGGAAGAACGACGAGGTCAGCTTGGCCCGGCACAGTTCGAGGAAGCCGGCCACGACGCGGGTCGGGGTCCGTTCCCAGCCATCGCTGTAGGGGGCGTCGCCGGGATCGGCGCCGGTCGCCCACGATTCGCCGAGCACGGCGTCGGGGATCGATTCGGCGGGCACGCTGGTGGCCGAGACGGCGCTGGGCGCGGTGGTGGCGCCGGCGGCGGCTGCCAGGGCCTGATCGACCGACACCCAGGTGGCTCCGCCGTCGAGCGAGGCGACGCGCGAGGCGCCGGTGACGCGGCCGGTGTCGACCAGTTCGCGCAGCTTGAGGGCATCGACGGTGCGGGGTCCGTTCGAGAACTGGACGGTGATGGTCGTGGCGGACATGTGGTCTCCGAAGGGAGTGCGAAGAAGGGCGGTCGCCAGAGCAACCGGGGGTCGGATTTGTGTGTATGACGCACCCCAGGTCAAGGACCGATAGCGTCCTGTGCGCAGGACAGGCGGCTTGGGCCATCCGCGGTGGCCGTTACCGTCCGCCATGCGATTCAGCTGCGCCGTCCGTCCCCCCGCCCGCATCCAGGCCCTGGTCCGCCTGGTGGATGATGCCGGATCGCTGGCCGACCTGCCGCCGCCCGTGCGAGCCGCCCTCGACGAGCGCCTGCGGCAGGCCCCGGTGGCGGTGCTGCCCAGCCTCGGCCTGCTGCCGCAGCCGGTCATCGTGGCATTGAGGACGCCGCGCTGGAGCGACGCCGTCGAGGCGCGCCGACGTGGTGGTGCCCTGACCCGGGCCCTGACCGCCGAGCGCGTCACCACGGCGGCGATCGCGGGTGCCGGCCTCACCGAAGCGTTCCTGGTCGGTTGCGACCAGGGCACCTATGCCTGGGACCGCTACCAGCCCCGGCCCGCATCCCGGCTCGCCGAGCTGGTCTGGCTGGCGGCGCAGGCCAATGCCCATGCCGCCGTGCTGCAGGCCGCCCAGATCCAGGCCGGCTGGGTCGCGCGCTGCCGTGATCTCGTCAACCTGCCTGCCGAGGAGCTCGGCCCGGAGGAGTTCGTCGCCCTGGCCCGGCCGCTGGCCCGCGCCGCCGGGGTGAAGCTGAAGCTGCTCGACGAGCGCGCCTGCGCCCGGCTCGGCATGGGCTGCCTGCTGGCGGTTGGCCGGGCCAGCCCGCGGCGGCCACGGATGCTGGTGCTCGAACTGACCGGTCGCGGCAGGGCCGCGCCCCTCGCCCTATGCGGCAAGGGCGTGTGCTTCGATACTGGCGGCCTCAACCTCAAGAACGCCGACGGCATGTCGCTGATGCGCAAGGACATGGCCGGGGCGGCCTCGGTCCTCTGCGCGCTGCTCGCCGCCGCCGCCCGCGGCCGGCCATCGCGCACCGTGCGCGCCTACCTGCCGCTGGTTGAGAACTGCATCGGCAGCCGCGCCTTCCGGCCCGGCGACGTGCTGCGGGCGCTCGATGGCACGACGGTCGAGATCGGCAACACCGACGCCGAGGGCCGGCTCATCCTCGCCGACGCCATCGCCCTGGCGAAGCGCGACGGTGCAGGCGCGATCGTCAGCGTGGCCACCCTGACCGGCGCGGCGCTGACCGCGCTCGGCCGCGTCCACGTGCCGCTGATGGCAACCGACGACGAGTTGGCTGGGCGCATCCTGGCGGCGGCGCAGGCCAGCGGCGAGAAGCTGTGGCGCCTGCCGCTCGACCACGAGCACAAGGCGATGATCCGCGGCCAGGTGGCGCAGCTGAACAACGCCCCTGGAGGCGGCGAGGCCGGCTGCATCACCGCCGGCGCCTTCGTCGCCCACTTCGCCGGCGACACGCCCTTCGCCCACCTCGACATCTCGCCTGCCAGCTGGATGCCGAAACCGTGGGACCTCGGTCCGCCAGGCGCCACCGGCACCATCGTCACCACACTGACGGGGCTGGCATGCGGGTGAAGGTGTGCGGGTTCACCCGCGAGCAGGATGTGCGCGAGGCCCTGGACGCCGGAGTCGATGCCCTCGGCTTCAACCTGGCGCGCGGGCCGCGTCGCATCGAGGTGGCGCGCGCAGCCCAGCTCGCCGCCCTGGTCCCGCCGCTGGTCCAGGCGGTGGCGCTGTTCGTCGACGCAGGCGAGGATGATATCCTCGCCGCGCTCGCCGCCACGCGCTGCAGCGTCGTGCAGTTGCATGGCGACGAGCCGCCCGAACTGGCCGAGCGCCTGCGCCGCCGGGTGATCGTGATCAAGGCCTTCCGCATCGCCGCGACAGCCGATCTCGAGTGCGTGCGCGGCTATCCCGCCGACGCCTTCCTGCTCGATGCGGCGGTGGCCGGCGCGCATGGCGGCACCGGCACGGCCTGGGACCATCGTCTGCTGGCAGGCCGCGACCTCGGCGCCCCGCTCATCCTCGCTGGCGGTCTGGGTCCGGCCAACGTGGCGTCAGCGATTGCGGCGGTGCGACCATGGGCGGTCGACACCGCCTCCGGCGTGGAGAGCGCCCCCGGGATGAAGGATGCGGCGCTGATGCGCGCCTTCGTCGCGGCGGCCCGCGCGTGAGATCCGGTCGGCTCTGGCTGGTCCTCGGCCTGGCCGCGATCGTCGCTATGATCGTGCTGGGCTACCGCGTCCGCGTGATGGCGGCCGGCGGTAGGGCGATCCTGGTGCTGGTCATCGTCGGATTCCTAGTGTGGCTGGCGTTGCGGCAACGCCCCCCGTCTTCACCGGATCTTGACAAGGAAGGCAAGCATGTCCGATGAGGATTCCATGAATCAGCCTGCCGGCGCCGCCGACCCCAAGGCCGTCTTCCTGCGTCGCGAGTCCGAGGTCCGCGGCTATTGCCGTTCGTTCCCGGCCGTCTTCGCCCGCGCCAGGGGCGCCACCCTGTGGACCGAGGACGGCAGGGCCTGCATCGACTTCCTGGCCGGGGCGGGAACGATCAACTACGGCCACAACGATCCGGCGATCAAGGCGGCGGTGGTCGAGTACCTCGCCGGCGACGGCATCCTGCATTCGCTCGACCTGCACACCCAGGCCAAGCGCGCCTTCCTCGAGGAGTTCGAGCGCACCGTGCTGCTCCCGCGTGGCATGGACCACAAGGTCCAGTTTCCCGGGCCGACCGGCACCAATGCGGTGGAGGCGGCGTTCAAGCTGGCGCGCAAGGCGACCAGACGCCCGACCATCCTCGCCTTCACCAACGCCTACCACGGCATGACCCTGGGTGCGCTCGCCGCCACCGGCAACACCTTCGCCCGCGCCGGCGCCGGTCTGCCGCTGCTCGGGACCGCTTTCGCGCCCTACGACGGCTGGAACGGCTTGTCCTCGGCCGCCTGCCTGGCCCAGCTCGAGCGCCTGCTGACTGACGCCAGCTCCGGCTTCGACCTGCCGGCGGCGGTGGTGCTGGAGGGCGTGCAGGGCGAGGGCGGCATCAACGTCGCGTCTGCCGAGTGGCTGCGCGGGGTCGAGGCGCTGTGCCGCCGGCTCGGCATCCTGGTCATCGTCGACGACATCCAGGCCGGTTGCGGCCGCACCGGTTCATTCTTCAGCTTCGAGCCGTCGGGCATCAGGCCCGACATCATCCTGCTGTCGAAGGCGATCGGCGGCATCGGCATGCCCATGTCGCTGGTGCTGATGCGGCCCGAACTCGACCTGTGGAAGCCGGGCGAGCACAACGGCACGTTCCGTGGCTTCAATCTCAGCTTCGTCGCCGCCACCGCGGCGTTGCAGCACTACTGGCGCGACGATGCCTTCATGCGCCAGGTCACGGCCAAGGCGGACCTGGTGCATGCGCGTCTGCACACCCTGCGCGATACCCACCCCGCCGCCGGCTTCACCGTGCGTGGCCGCGGCCTGATGCAGGGCCTGCATTGCCCGGACCCGGCGCTGGCGGCGCGCATTTCCAAGACGGCCTGGCAGGATGGACTCATCGCCGAGCGCAGCGGCCCGGATGACGAAGTGGTCAAGATCATGCCGCCGCTGACCATCAGCGAGGATGAACTGGGGCGAGGCCTCGCCATCCTGGATGGCGCGGTGGCCAAGGCGCTGGCCGGCTGATCGTTGCCAAGCCTGACGCCCGGACAGCATGCCCCCATGCGCGACCACGCCGACCTCGTCAACCGCGCGGGTGAAATCAAGCAGGCCCTGCTGCTGGCGTTGAAGCACGCCAACGCGGCCGTGCTCGACGGAGCGCACGATCAGGCCGACCTCGAATCCCTGGCTCGTGCCCTGGAACAGGCCCGCACGGCTCGTGAACGGCTCGATTTCCTCCACAAGCGCCTCGCCTTCCACGTCGAGCTCGGTCGCGTGGCGGATGGCTCGGTCAGCGATGAGAGCAGCCGCGGCCTGATCAGCCTGGTCCGCCTCGGCGTCGATGGCGGCTACGACGTCGCCGAGGTGCGACGGATGATCGATCAGGCCCTCGGCCGCGCCTAAGGCCGCCCCTATCCGGCTTGGCGCCCCTGGGCATCGCCCTACAACCCCGGCCCATGCCCGTCACCGTCCGCATCCCTTCGGTCCTGCGCAACCTCACCGCCGGTCAGGAGACGGTCGCCGTCTCCGCCGCCACCGTCGCAGACATGCTCGCCGCCCTCGACGTGGCCCACCCCGGTCTCAAGGCGCGCCTGTGCGACGACGCCGGCAAGCTGCGCAAGTTCGTCAACATCTTCGTCGGCGAGGAGGACATCCGGTTCCTCGACGGACCGGCCACGGCGCTGAAGGACGGCGACTCGGTGGATATCGTGCCGGCGATCGCGGGTGGCTCCGACCTGTCCTAGCAGTGGCAGTCGTCGGCGCGGGCTCCCCGTCCCCTGACGGTGAGTGGTACAGGGGCGAACGTGGTGCGACCCCCCCGCCTATCCCACTCTGCCCGTCGCCTAGCCTGCCTGGACCGCCATGCCCATCCGTCGTGTCGCCGCCTCGTTGTTCGCCTGCGCCATCGGATGTGCCGCCGCCGAGGTCGATGACGTGACCCTGACCTACTCCTACGAGGAGGTAGCTGCGGGTCGGGACATCGACGAAGGCATCTACGGCAGCCACGGTTCGGGCGAATTCGACGAGTGGAGGCTGCATCTCGGCCTGTCGCCCGGCATCGACCGTGTGCAGTTGAAGACGACCATCAACGGCAACGCCTACCCCGGGCCGGCTTCGGTGGAGACCGATCGCGTGATCAGCGACCCGGCTCTGCCGCCGCAGATTGGTCTGGTCTGGGTGCTGGGCGACTATGAGCGTGGTGACGAGGGCTGGTTCTCAACCCTCGGACTCGAGTTCACCCGGCGCGAATACAAGATCCTCTATGGGCTCGGCGCCGAGTCCGTGCCGCTCAATCTCAACGCGCTGACCGTACATTTCGGCATGGGTTATGCCTGGTACCTCGGCAGTCGGCTGCGGTATGAATTAGAACCCTTCGTCAGCGCCGGCATGATGTGGAGCGAACTGGACCTCATCGACCTGTCGATCCCGGCTCCGGAGATCCGCCTCAGCGGCGGCCCGCAATTCGAAGCCGGCGTCCGCAATGCCCTGATCTGGCATCCCGCGCGCACCCAGGCCTGGCACCTCGGCGCCTCGCTGGATTACCGCACCGGCTACGCCCAGACCATCTTCCATGATTCAGGGACGGCCGGGGATATCCGCAGCGAGGTGCGTTTCTGGTGGTACGGCTTCGGCGGTTCGCTGTTCTTCGGTCAGAAGTTCTAGCGGAGCCACCCCGCCCGAGGGGTTGGTCGCACGGATTCGGATGGCTTCGCCCCGGTGAAGGTGGAGGCGACCCGTTCAATGCCGTGGTTGCTTCCCCCATTTCCAGGGACTACATTTCCCCCGTGCCCGAACCCACCCCCCCGTCGCCCTGGACCGTCTGGTTCTGGCCTGCGCTGGCCTCGACGCTCATCTTCGATGTGGCGACGAAGTACGCTGTCTTCGCCCAGCAGGGTGACCTGCCGTCCTGGATGCAGAGGCATTACAACAAGGGTGTGGCCTGGAGCATGCTCGACGGCCATCCCGAGTTCGTCGCCGGATTGACCGCCGCCCTCATCCCGCTGCTGACCTGGGTGTGGTGGAGCGGCTACCGCAAGCTCGGCTGGCCGGAGAATCTCGCCTTCGGCATGATCCTCGGTGGCGCGCTGGGCAACGGCTATGACCGCGCTCTGGCCATGTTCGGGGTGTGGCCAGGAGTACGCGACTTCATCCATGTCGATCTCGGCTTCTGGCCGCTGGATCCCTGGCCGACCTTCAACATCGCCGACAGCGGCATCACCATCGGCTTCGTCCTGCTGCTCGCCCGCGCGTTCGTCCCCAGTCCGAAGCCAGTCCCGGCCCCTTCCGCCTCGAGCCCACCATGCAGCTGAACCAGGCCGCCCGCGAAATCATCTTCAAGGTCGTCTACTACGGCCCAGGCATGGCCGGCAAGACGACCAACCTGGCGTTCCTGCAGCAGCAGGCACCCGCCGGCACCGTTTCCGAACTGGTCACCGTCGACACGCATTCTGAACGCACGCTGCACTTCGACCTGCTCGCCCTCGATCTCGGCCAGATCCAGGGCCACCATGTGCGCGTCGAGTTCCACACCGTCCCCGGCCAGAGCTACTACGCCGCCACCCGCAAGCTGGTCCTGACCGGCGCCGACGCCGTCGTCTTCGTCGCCGACAGCCGGCGCGAGGCGCTGGATGAGAACATCGCGTCGATGAACGAGATGCTCGACAATCTGCGCCAGCTGGACATGCCGAGCCAGATCCCGGTGGTGCTGCAGTACAACAAGCAGGACCTGCCGACCGCGGTCAGGCCCGAGCAGCTCGACCCGCTCATGAATGTGCGCAGCTGGCCCAGCCGCGGCGCCAGCGCTCTCAACGGGCAGGGCGTGGCCGAGTGCGCCAAGGAGATATTGGCGATGCTGGCCGAGGCCGCCGCCGGGGTTTCGCTGCCCGAAGTGCCGCAGGAGATCGCCCCGCGCACCTGGCTGATCAGTTGCCACCGCTGCCAGGCCATGCTCGAGGTCCCCGATGCGGCGGTCGGTTCGATCTACGCCTGCGGCGTCTGCTCGGCGACGCTCGAGGTGGTCGATCCCGATCGCGGACTGACCCGGGCGCCCACCCCAGGGCATACGCCGGCGCCGCAGCGTCCGCAGCCGCAGCCGCAGCCGCGGCAACCGGAGCCGAGCGACTACGCGATGAAGACCCTGCCGGTGCAGCAGGAGCTGGCGACCAGCGAGTCGGCTCTGCAGCCGGCCCGTGGAGCCGTCCAGCCCGTTCCAGCTTCCGGCGCTGGCGGCTTCCCGCTCGCCGGCTGGGAGGTCATCTCCTTCCTTGATGAGAGCCCGCAGGGCCGCCGCCTGCGCGTACGGGACAGCGTCAGCGGACGCGTCTGCCGTGCTCTGGTGCTGTCCAACCAGCTGATGGCGCAGCCCGGCTATGCCGATGGCATTGAAGCCTACGTCCGCCTGGCCGGTCCGCTCAAGCATCCGCACATCCTGCCCCTGCTCGAGATGCGGCCGGTCAACGGCACCATCGTCCTGCTTTCAGCCGACATGCCCGAGCACGAACCGCTGGGCGTGGTTCTCGGCCGGCGCCGCGCCCTCGCACCGCCGCACGCCATGGGCTTGCTGCGCCAAGTGGTGCTGGCGCTCGAGGACGCCGCCAGGGCAGGCGTCGTGCATGGCTGGCTGCGCCCGGAATGCATCTTGGTCAGCCCGGATGGCGGGGTGCTGGTCGACGAGTTCGCGGTGCCCAAGTGCCACCGTTTCCTGGTCCGCGAACTCGCCGGCGCCAGTGCCGCCACCGAGTACTACCTCGCTCCGGAGCATCTCGGCGAGGATGCGCGCAGCGACCTGCGCAGCGACATGTTCCTCTGCGGCGCCCTGCTCTACCGCATGGTCACCGGCGACGGCCTGGTCACTGGCTACAACGCCCATGAAGCGCTGCACAAGCTGATGGCTGGTGGCGGCAAGCCCTTGCGCTCGGTCGGCAACACCGTGTCGCGCGACCTTGATCTGTTCTATCGCCAACTCACCGCATTGAACCGCGGCGAACGCTTCGAGAGCTACCGCAAGCTGGTCGAGATCCTTGACCGCTTCGGTGGCGGCGCCAAGCGCCAGAACCTGCGCCTGACCCAACCGATCTCCGCGCCTGGAGCCCGTGGCAACTCGCCAGGAAGCGGCACCTACCAGCGCACCGGCACCAGGACGCAGCAGCGTTCCGGCACTGGCGTGCACGCCAATCCCGGTACGGGCAACTGGCGCACGCCGACCGGCCAGATGAACGCCCCCGCCAGGCGCAGCGCCACTGGCGAGCTGGTCCGCCAGCCGCGCAAGAGCGGTGGTGGCGGCATGGCCGTGGTCGTGGTGGTGATAGCCGTCCTCGCGATGGTCGGCGTGGTCGGCTACGTGGTGATGTCGCAACGGCAGGCGTCCGCCCCGGCTCCAGCCCCCATTCCCGTCCCGGTCGGCAGTCCGCAGCCGGCGACGCCATCTGCGACGACACCCCGGCCGGTCTCGCCCGCGACGATCGGAGCCGTGCCGCCTGGACAGCAGATGCCGGAACCGACGCCGAAGCCGGCGGCAGCAGCTGTCGCTGTCCCGGCCGCTCCAGCTCTGGCGACCCCAGCCGCGGCTACTCCGGCTACTCCGGCTACTCCGGCTACTCCGGCTACTCCGGCTACTCCGGCTACTCCAGCCGCGGCTACTCCAGCCGTGGCTACTCCGGTTGCTCCAGCGGCAACCCAGCCAGCTCCGGCCGCGATGAGCCCGGCCCAGCGCCGCGATCTGCTCAATGCGATTGCCGACCTGATGCTGGAGGAACGCTTCCAGAAGGCTTTGGTTGAGGCCGAAAAGCTGCCGACCAACGAGGAGCGTCAGGCGGTCATCGCCAAGCGTGACGCCCGTCGAGCCGATCTTGAAGCCCGGTCGCGCACCATGCCCGAGTTGGCCACCATCCAGGCTGTATTACGGCCTGCCTTGGATGGCACCTGGGGCATGCCCGGCGATCGCGAATGGGCACGTGGTCTGCTGGATCAGGCCGAGGCGCGCCTGTCCGTGACCGTGACGCCTGCCCAGCCTGCACCAGTGACGCCGGTTGAGCCGGCGACGCCGGCGCTTCCGGCCGCTCCAGCCCAGCCGCCGGCGGACAACGCCGTCGATCCTGTCCTGGCGGTGCTGTCCGCCCTGGCCAAGGGCGAAATCGCCGTCGCCGAGGCGAGTGCCAGCAGCGTGCCGGAAGGACTGCCTGACGGCCGCTCCCTGCGTTTGGCGGTAGCCTCCTATGTGCAACGTCCGGCCCTGCTCGACCGGGTGGCGAAGGCGCGCAGTGCCAAGCTGCGCCTGACCCATCCGACGACCCGCGAATCGGTCGATCTCGTTTCGGCCACTCCCACCGCATTGGAGGTGAGTGCTCCTGGCGGGGCCACGTCGTCGCTGTCCTGGGGGCAGATCGGCGCTCGCGACCTCGGCCGCCTGCTCGGCGAGGCAGCCTCTGCCCCTGGCGCCACCCCTGACGAGCAGGCGGCGGCGATCAGCGGTCTGATCATCGGCGGCGATACGGCGCTCGCTGCGGTGCATCTGCGCAAGGTCCGCGCCACGCTGCCGGCGGAGCGCGTCGCCGATTTCGACGGACTGGTCGTCATCGGTCGTCGCGGCGAAAGCCAGGTGCTGCTGGCCCGGGCCCAGGAGGCGCTGAAGTCCGGTTCGGCCAAGGCCCTCGCCGACTGCCTCGCCGAACTCAAGAAGCCCGATCGCATCAGCGTCCCGGCGGTCGCCACTGCGCTACCCCGTCTGGAGGCGGGGCTCAAGGACCTGCAGGATGGCCGGAGCAGCGGACCGGTGCAACTCTCCGATCGCGTGGTCTTCGATGCGCCAGCCGACCTGGCCCACTTTCCTGACAGCAGCGGAGCCTGGCAGGTGGCTGTCGGCTCCGCGGCCAACAGCGATGCCGCGCGTCTCGCCCGACGTGACGCAGGCACCGCCAAGAGCGTGCAGATCATCCTGACGCCGGCGGCGAAACGGGGCACCATCACCGTCGAATTCAAGGGCCTGAAGCTCGCTTTCGATCTTGCCGGTGGCCAGTTCGCCACCCAGGTCGGCGACAAGGCCGTTCCGCCCAAGCCGTGCAGCATCCTGGAGCGTACGCCGAACATCCTCTACCTCGCCTACAACGAGGACGGCAACCACACCACCATCGAACTGAACAGCCAAGTCATCGGTGATGTGGTCATGGGCGACCTCGGCGAGGTCTTCTCGCTCGCCGCCGCAGGCGGGGCGTTGATGCAGATCGATGAAGTCGTGTTCACCCGTGCCGATGCGGCCAATCCTGGCCGGCAAGCCCTCCGCAAGCTGGGATGGGAGCCGAATGGCAACGCCGCCCTCGATGACAAGGCCACCAGCATCGTCCTCCACGGTGCGCCCAACAGCACGGCGGGCATCTCCTGCCAGGTCCCGGCCAATACCGTCGGCTACACCTTCGAGGTGAAGGGCGAGGGGACCTTCCGCATGATGGTCTCCGGCGCAGGCGGCAGCCAGCACGCCGATGTCAGGCTCCCAGCTGGCGAGGCGCAGCGCCTGACCGTGCGTTGGGCCTCAGGCACCCTGGTCGTTCTTGATGGCAACGGAGTGCCGTTGCACAGCGAGAAACTCGATCGGCCGGTGACGTCGGTGTCGCTCCTCGCTACCGGCCAGTGCGCCATCGCCCTGCCGATCAGGCCCAACAGGCAGTAGATCTCACAAGAGGATGGGGCCCGAAGCGACCCGGCGTGGTCCGGGGCTTCGATGCTGAACCACTTGGTCAACCTTGCTGCGGCGATGGATGAGCCGCCAAGGACCGCGCGCGGCCCGCACCAGGGGGCAATGGGCAGCGCGGTCCCAGGCTTGGCTTCACAGCATTGCAGCTTGGTTCCGGTGACGCTGGCTCGCGAACGAACGGCTGCTCAGGCATGCCGCAGAACGAACAGAGCCTGCATCCAAGCGGATGCAGGCCCTGGGGTGGCTTCCGAAGGAGAACGTCCGCTCAGCCGGCGAAGGGGTTGCCGCCAGTGACGATGTTCTGGTCCTGCAGTTCGATCAGTTCGATGATCCCCAGCGTGCCGGCGACAGCCAGCGCGATGCAGCAGGTGATGACCAGCCAGAGATAGACCTTGTCATTCAGCATGGGAGCGTCCTTCCGATCACAGGCGGTTGGCG
>JAIFKN010000141.1 GCA_020049615.1 bacterium
GCCAATGGTCCCAGACCGGCACCATGCCGTTCTGGCCGGTCGAGTTCGAGACGCCGATGAACCTCAGCCTGAACCGCGACCGCAACAACCACTTCAACTCCGACACCAGCGAGCCGCTGATGAGCGAGTACTGCGCCGCCTACCAGGGTGAGGAGGCCTACCGCAGCGAACGCGCCGAGTACCGCAAGGCGATGTCCGCAGGCTACGAGGGCAAGGAGCGCTGGCGTTTCCGTTCGGTCAACATGAACGACGAACCGGCCTTCCAGGCCCTGCAGGTCGAGAACCAGCGCGCGGTCTGGCGCAGCTGGCGGGCCCTGGGTTCGACCACCATGCCGCTGCCGTGGCATGGCGCCATGTCGTGGAAGCAGGGCGCGCGCAGCGAGGTCCCCGCCCCGGCTTTCGTCCCCGGCCAGCGCGGCCCCTGGCTGCCGGTCATCCGCAAGCAGGAGCTGATCCCGCAGCCGGCCTGGGCCGCCCTGGCCCAGGGTTCGCCCGACGGCGCCGGCGGACCCACCCTGGCCTACATCGCCAACGCCCCCGGCTCCGACCCGGTCGAGCTGGTGGCCAAGGACCATCATGTCGTCGCCGGCGCCGAGGTGCGCAAGTGCGTCCTGCTGATCAACGATGAACGCGAGGCCAAGGAGTGGACCGCGACCTGGCGCGCGCAGAGCGACGGCAAGACCATCGCCGAGGGCAGCCGGAAGGGCCGCCTTGCTCCCGCCGAGCAGACCACGCTCCCGCTCGTCTTCGCCGCGCCGGCCGTCGCCAGCCGCGGCGAGATCGCCATCGTCCTCGAGGCGACGATCGGCGGACGCGTCCACCGCGACGCCTTCGCCGTCCAGGTCTATCCGGTCGCGCCGCGCGCCAGCGGCACCGTGCTGGCCCTCGACCCGGCCGGGGCCACGACCCGGGCCCTGCAGGAGCTTGGCTTCACCGTCGCGGCCTGGGACGGCAAGCCCGCCGCCGGCCGGGTGGTGGTGGTCGGTCGCCACGCCCTGGCCAAGCCCGAGGCGCGGGCCAGCGATCTGGCGGCCCACGTTGCCGCCGGCGGGCGCCTGATCGTGATGGCCCAGGAGCGCGCCTGGTACGAACAGGACCAGGGCCTGCGCACCTCGGGCTGGTCCTCGCGCGCCGTCTTCCCGGTGCCGAGCATGGCGACGCATCCGATCCTGGCAGGCTTGCAGGCGGCGGACCTGCGCGACTGGAACGGCGCCGGCTCGGGCATTCCGGCCAAGCCGACCCCGCTCTACGAGAAGGACTCCCACGGCTATCCGCGCCACGGCTGGAAGTGGGGCAACAGCGGCACGGTCGCCGGTCTCGCCATCGAGAAGCCGCACCACGGCGCCTGGCGTCCGCTGCTGCAGTGCGAGTTCGATCTCGCCTTCAGCCCGCTCATGGAACTGCCCAGCGGCCCGGGACTGCTGCTGTGGTGCACCCTCGACCTCGAGGAGCGCAGCCGACCCGACCCGGCCGCGGCCCTGATCCTGCGCCGGCTGGTCGAGCACGCCGCCGGCTACGCCGGTGAGGCGCCGCGCCGCGAGGCGGCCCTCCTTGGCGACGTCACCGCCGTGGCCAGTCTCGGCCTGATCGGCGCTCCGGCGAAGGCCCTGCCCGCCGATCTGCGCCCGATCGTCCTGGCCAGCGATGCCGCGGTCAGCGACAGCGATCTGGGCGCCTGGCTCGCCAAGGGCGGCCGGGCCCTGATCCTGGTCGATGCGACGCATACCCGCCTGGGCTTCACCACCGGGCTGGCCGAGCGGCATCTCGGCAGCCTGACCATGCCGACCTGGCCGGAAGCGCGTGGCCTGGCGGCCTCTGATCTGCGCCTGCGCAACGAGACCGCCGTGGCGGTGCTGCAGAGCGCTCCGCAGGGTGGCGATCTCGGCGCCGACGGCCTGCTCGGCCGCTTGGCGGTCGGTCAGGGCGTGGCGATCCTCACGACCATCGATCCGGCCAGTCTGCCGGCGGCCGAGAAGCCCTGGCTCCACTACAGCCAGTGGCGCTGGACGCGGGCCTTGGCGCAAATCGCCGGCAACGTCGGCATCGCCGCACGCGGCGACGGCAAGGCCCTGCTCAGCGACCTCGGCCGGGACGCGCCGCGTCGGCTTGCCGGATCGTGGCTGATGAAGGCGGAGCGCCCGTTGGCCCCGTCCGACAAGCCCTGGCAGGACACTCCGACCTTCGATGTCCGCATGGCCACCACCGACACCGCCAACTGGTTCCCCATCCCGGTGCCTGGCGCCTGGGAGAGCAGCGTCAGCCAGTTCGACGGCGCCATCTGGGTGCGCAAGCACGTCGAGATCCCTGCCGACTGGGCGGGCCAGAAGCTGGTCCTCGACCTCGGTCCGATCGACGACCACGACCAGGTGTGGTTCCAGGGAGTCAAGATCGGCGGCATGGGCAAGGAGAACCCCGATGCCTGGCAGACCGCGCGCAGCTACAGCGTGAAGCCCGAGCAGGTCCGGGCCGGACCGGCGGTCATCGCCATCCGCGTCTTCGACTGGTTCGGCGGTGGTGGTTTCAGTGCCAAGACCGCGGCAGACATGCGCCTGCGCCGCTCCGACAAGCAGGGTGAGCCGATCATCCTGGGCGGCATGTGGCAGGCGCGGATCGAACGTGCCGTTCCTCCGGTGAAGTCCCCCGGCGAACTCGTCGATGCCGGCATCGATGCGGCAGCGGCGACCTGGCACGAGCCGGGCACCGACGACCGCGCCTGGCAGACGATCACCCTGCCACGCATGTTCGAGGAGGCCTTCGCTGACATCGACGGAGCGGTGTGGTTGCGGCGCACGGTTGCCGTACCGGCGCACTGGCTCGGCCGCGATCTCGAACTCAGCCTGGGTCGGATCGGCAATGACGATGTGGCCTACATCGACGGCGTCGAGATCGGGCGCAGCAGCGGCTCCGGCAACCGCGTCTATCGCGTGCCCGCTGCGCTGGTGAAGTCCGCCACGCTGGCAATCGCGGTGCGCGTGTTCAATCGCCAGGGCCCAGGCGGCTTCCTCGGCTGGAACGACGACCTCGGCCTCGCCCTGCCCGGGGACATCGCCGGAGCCGCCTGGTATGAACACGGCTACCGCACCGACTTCTCGACCGGCGACGATCCGTTCCGCTACTACCGCTGGTGAGCCAAGCCAGGCGCGCATGCGCAAACCCCCTTTCGGGGCGCGCAATCACACATGGAGACCCATCCCGGGTCTGGAGGATAAGACGACCATGACAAGGACCGCCACCATGCATCGCCTGCTCATCAGCCTGTCCATCCTCGGCGCCTGCACCGCCGCCGAACCAGCCACCGCCGTGAAGAACCTGGTGGAGAACGGCGATTTCACCGTAACCGTATTGCCGTAGACCATTCAGCACGCCTATCGTCCTGGTGGACGTCGCGGTGGGGCCGTACTGCGATCCAGCGGCATCGCCCATGTCCCAAACCAACCCCTGCCAGCCGAGCGTTGATTCTGCTGGCGAACCATCGTCGTTGGATGCCATCCCAGGATTCAGCTCGTCTGTAACCGCGCTGGCCACCAGACCCTGGTCGTCCAACCAGTCCCGGCCGCCAACACCAGATGCAGCAGCCAGTGAGCCGACGGGCGCATGCGCCGTGCCATGCCACGCCACGACGGACGCCATCGCCAGCGGCCCGCAGCCAGGTGCATTGCCGTCGCGCATGAGTGTTGGCTGCGTGCGTACAGCGTTAAAACCACGCAAAAATGCACTCCATCGAGACCGTCATGCCGCAACTCCGGGACTTCCTCGGCGATCTGCCCTGCCTGGCCCATAACGCCAGCTTCGACCGCCGCTTCTTTGCAGCGGAGATGGAGCGCGCTCCTGTGCTCTGTCCTGCTGGCGCGCCGGCTCATCGACGGCGCTCCCAGCCACCGCCTGGGCGCCTTGGTCGAGTACCTCGGTCTGGAGTTGCCGGACGGGCACCGAGCCCACCGCGCCCTGGGCGATGCCCTGATGACCGCGCAACTCTGGTTGCGGCTGCTGACCACGGTGCGCGTCGCCCTCGGAGCCGATCCGGACTACGCTGTGCTGGAGCGGCTGATGCGGGTGCCGCGGGCGCAGGTGACGGGCTGGCTGGCGGCGCAGGCCGAGAAGCAGGTATCAAGGCCATGGTCATCCGTGGACTGAACGTGACCGCCTGACGACTGCCTGACGCGCTATCGGTGTACGGCCAGCCCCCTTGTCGAGGCTTCCGGCCGCGCAGTCCGGTGCTGCGGAAGCAGGGTGACGCAGCAACAGCAAAGCCCGTCACCGAATGCAGGAAGATGGCGGAGGCCTGGCGGGCGAGCAAGTCTGGTCGCCCAGACGCCCTTGCCGAAGTGGTTGACGGCGGCGCTGGGAGACGCCGAGGCGCCACCGCGATGAACGAAGCCAACTACAGCAACCCCATGGGCCGCAACGTCAGACCTTGAACTGATCCATCCGCTTGCGGAGTTGACCAGCCAGTCGCTCTAACTCCTGGGTTGAGCGCAGTGTGTCGGCAGATCCGGCCGTAGATTCGCGGGCAGCACCGGCGACCACCGCCGCCGTCTTGGCGATCTCGGCGCTGCCCTTGGCAACCTCGGAAACACTGCCCGCCAGTTCGCGAGTGGTAGCGGACTGCTCCTCGACGGCACTGGCAATGGTCTGCTGCTGGTCGTTGATCCGTCCGACGATCTCACGTATCCGACTGATCGACGTCAGCGAGGTGGCGCTGTCCCGCTGGATGGCCGTCACCTTGTTGCCGATCTCGGTGGTTGCTGCTGCTGTCTTGCGGGCGAGATCTTTGACTTCGCTGGCCACCACGGCGAAGCCACGACCGGCATCACCGGCCCGTGCCGCCTCAATGGTGGCGTTGAGTGCAAGGAGGTTGGTCTGCTCAGCGATGCCGGTGATCAGCTTGACGATCTCGCCGATCTCGGCTGAGGATGTCCCCAAGCTCTGCATCGTAGTCGCTGCCTCACCGGTGAGGGTGGTCGCCTCCTTGGCTACCGTCGCGGCCTGCGCCGCTGAACTGGCGATCTCGGTGACGCTGGCCTGGAGTTCCTCGATCCCTGCCGCGACCGTGCTCACGTTGGCCGAGATCTGCTCAGCAGCAGCGGCGCTGGTCGCCGACTGGGCCGACAGCGTCTGAGCCCCAGAACTCATCTGCTGACTGACTGCCGCCATCTGGGTGGCAGCACTGGCGATGCCTTGAGCCTCCTGGCCAATGCCAGTCACCGTCCGACGCAGTTCTGCACAGGACTCGTTCAGACGACCAGCCATCACCGCCACCTCGTCATGCCCGGAGACCGGGATGCAGGTGGTGAGGTCGCCCCGCGCCAAGCCATCAAGCGCCCCGCCGACCCGGTTCACGGATCGGACGATGCCACGAACCATGAGCAAACCGGCAATCACCGCGACGATGGATGAAAGGATGGCGATGGCGATGGTTAGGCCTTGGGCGCTTCGAGCCTGGCCCGAAGCGGTCTCCCGCGATTGGGAAGTAGCGGTTTCAGCCTCGGTGATGATCGCCGACATCGCCCCCATGATGCGTTTCTGGCGCTCGGCCTGGCCGCCGGCGGCGATGCGCACGGCCCCGTCGACATCACCTTGGTCGATGAGGTCCAGGAGTTGGCCGTCGCGCACCTGCTTGAACTCACGCCAGGTCGTCTCGGCCAAGTCACAGCGCGTATCGCCGGGCAGGAGTCCCTGGAGGCTGGTCAACTCTGCGTCAGCCCTGCCGCTAACATCACGCAAGACGACTTTCATTTTCTCGCGCTTGGCGGGTGAGGTCTCGATGATCATGGCTAGCACGACCGCCCGAGCTTCGAGGATCGCCTGGCATGCCACATGGGCATGGCTGGCCCGTGGGATGTCGCGATCAGCGAGTGTGGAGACGGTGTGATCAAGTTGCCGCACCGACCAGACTCCAATGCCAACCACGAGTACCAAGCCCACGAGAGGCAAGGCAAGGATAGCGAGCAACCGATTACGCAGCGAGCCAGCCATGATCAGTGAACCTGCCCTTCGAGCAGAGTAGTTGCGCGGTTAGTCTCGACCAGCATCTGAGCGCTAGCCTCGCCAAGTTCGGCGCGGGCTGCCGCATCGCCGCCGGCGACCTTGTCCAGAATGGCTTGGTAACGATCCCAGAGCGCTCCGACCTTGGTGAACTGCTTCTGCACCACGGGATCGGTTGGGGCTGGGATCCCGGCAGTTGTATCACCCTGACCAAGTGCCTTGTGTGCTTCACCGAAGAGCTTGCGAGCAGCGGCTAACCGACCCGTGGCGGCCTCGACATCCGCACCTGCCGCGACCAGCAATGCCTCTTTGGCCATGCGCTGGCTGAGCATGCGCTGGCGGCCAGCCCAGTTGATCACCTTGCCGCTCGCGGTCCCCATCGCAGCTTTTTGGGCCTGCTCATAGACCTCGACCATGGCAGCTACTGACTTGAGGAGAGCTTCGTTACCGGCCGCCAATGCGGCCAGAGCGGCAGCATCGGCACTCTTGTCAGCGGCGGCGAGCGTGGCACTGAACTCGGCCCAGGGCTTGTCGATGGCGGCCAGGGCAGCCTGCACCTCGGGCGTTGGAGGCACTGGGATACCCTGTTCAGCATCTCCGGCACTGAGCCGACGATGGCTTTCCGTGAACAGCTTGACGGAGGACTGCATGAGCTTGCGCTGTGCGTCAGCCTCGATCCCGAGGCGAGCAAGGAGGAACTCCTTGGCCATCTTCTGACTCAGCATGCGCTGACGACCGGCGACGTTGATCGCAGCAGCCCAGTTCTGCTCGGAAACCGCGGCCATCAGGCCGGATGAGAGGATGACCAAGACGATGGGCAGAACCCAGTGATTGAGCGTGCGCAGGGAGGGCATGGGGAATCCTTGGGGCAACCAGGGTAGAGCTTTGGGCATCATCACAGACAGGATTGTATTGCTAGAGGCGCTCGGCGATGGCGAAAAAGTAGCGGATGACCTCTGCCATGCCGGTGAAAACATTTCACCGCCGGTTGGACCAACTGGAGCCCGCACGAGAACGATAAGAAGGCGGCCGTGGTCAGCCTGCAGAGCGAGGATGGCAATACCTTCCTGCGCCTGACCAAGCCGACCCAGGTGATGCCGGTCAAGCGCATCGCCATCGACCCGGCCTGGAAGAAGCTGCGCGTCAGCTGCCGCATGCGCCTCTCCGGCTTCACCGCCAACAAGGACATCAACTACGGCAACGCGCGGCTGGCCAACAGCTTCGTCCTGCCCGAGAACAAGCGCGCCTACCTCGGCATCGTCCTGCTCGAAGCCGATACCGACCCGGCCAAGGACGCAGGCTGGAAGACCCTCAGCATCGAGGCCGTGATCCCGGCCGGAGCCCTGGAGTTCGAGGTCGCCTGCGGCAACTTCGGCAAGGCCGGTCAGACCGACTACGACGATATCGTCGTCACCGCCGAATAGCCGGCCGTCCGCTCTGCGCTCCAGGAGCGCGGTCCCATGACCATGGCAAGGTTGCTTGCCATGTCTTCCGGCGGGCCCGAGCGGGCTCGGCCCACCGCCGGTGTCGGCTTCAGGCTGCCCCGTCCTGCTCAGACGAACGGAACACGCTGCTCCGGCTGGTTGCTCTGGGCGGCAGCCACCGCCGCCTGCTCGGCCTGCGGCACCAGGTCGAAGGCGACCACGGTGTCGATGGGATCCGGGCGCGGGAACGTGGCCATGACCGGCTTGCCGAGGTTGAAGAAGATGTCCTCCGGCTCGCCGAAGGTCTGCACCCCCGGGTTCCAGAAGTCGGTGATCACCGCTTCGGCGCCGCTCGTCAGCACGCGGCCATTGCGCACCCGGCCACGCAGGCCCGCCAGCGAGGCGTGCCCGAGCACCGTGTCGGTGAGGTG
>JAIFKN010000165.1 GCA_020049615.1 bacterium
CATACAACAAAATAGTTTAACTGATAATGCAGCTAACCAGTCGCTGAAACCGAGCCCATGACGTGTTGTTTTCCAATCGCCCGGTTCCGGGCAAGAATTCGCGGCGGCCCGGGTTTATCTAACAGGTAGGGTTAGTCCCCGCCGCTCAGTTCTTGCCGCTCCACCTCTGTTCTCGTTCCAATCACCCACCACGCTGATCGTTCCATCCCGCCCACCCGTCGGTTCATGGTCCGGTTTAGCTCGATGTTAGTCCGAAAAGTGCTTGACTTTGTAAAAGTAGACTACAATGAGGGATCATGAGCAAAAAGACTGATACCTCGGGTAAGGGGCCAATTCGATACGAAGATGGCCTTGCGGCTGCCAAAATTGTTTCAAAGGCAGCAGCAGAGATCAAGGCCAAAGTTGCTGTGTGCGGTGGTCTTGCCCTACATATCTATGGCTTCACTAGGGCAACTAAGGATGTTGACCTTCTTGGGGATAAACTTCTTTCTTTCAGAGAGATTAGGAAGTTAAACTTTGGCGGTGTGGCATATGAAGTGTCCATTGATACTGGGACCATTGAGGTAGATCTCATTATTCGTTCCGACGAAATACAAGAATTGTATCAGCAAGCCCTCAATGATGCGAAGATTGTAAAGTCAGTAGGTGTTCGGGTTGTTAGTCCGGAGTATATGGTCATTCTTAAATATTTGGCCGGCAGAGGCAAAGACCAAATTGATTTGATGTGGCTCCTCCGGGAGGATAACCTTGTTGATCGCAAAAAAGTAAAGGCCATTGTGAGTAAGCAGATGGGGAAACACAGTTACTGGGCACTTCGCGATCTAGACCAGCTCTTTTTGGAAGCTGATTTATTAAAGGCTAGGGATGGTCTTTCTGATTAGGTGGGTTCGGACTAACTAGTCGTTGAAACCGAGCCCATTACGTGTGGCTTTCCAGATGCCCGGCTCCGGTCAAGAATTCGCGGACTGAAGCAGGTGGCGACCCTGATGTCTTCCCCCGCTCAGTTCTTGACGCTCCGCCTCTGTTCTCGTTCCAGTTGCCTTCCACCCCTTCCGTTCCATTGTGCCCACCCGTCGGCAAATGGGCCGGTTTAACTTGATGTTAGGCCAAAAAGGTGCAAAATGAAGTATGAATACAAAGTTCGCGAATTTCCCACCGTATATCCATCAGGGAAAGAGGCGACTATACCCAAAGTTGTAGTTGACGATATGAACGCATTGGGCAAAGAAGGTTATGAATTAGTATCAACAGTCCCATTCACAGCAGGGATTGGGACAATAAGATATGTGTTTATATACAAAAGGGAAATATTAGGATAGGATATTGGCCTAACTAGTGTAGTGCGTCATTCTGTTGCCAACTTATCCAGGGTGGCCCTGGCACGTTTCACCTTTTCCAAGATGTCGGTCGCCTTTGCCGTCCAGATGAAGGGCTTGGGTGCCTGATTGTGGTTAGCGATGTAGTCCTGGATCGCTTTGATAAGAACCCCGACGCTGGCGAATGATTCGCGGCGGAGGCGATTGGTGGTCAGGTCCCGAAAGAATCGTTCAACCATGTTGAGCCACGATGCGCTGGTGGGAGTAAAGTGGACGTGGAACCGGGGATGCTTCGCCATCCAGCGTTTCACTTTGGGATGTTTGTGTGTGGCGTAGTTATCCGCAATCAGGTGAACCGTGCGATCGGCCGGCGACTCCCGATCGAGCAGATCCAAGAATTTGATCCACTCCTGATGCCGGTGCTTTTGCATGCATGTCCCATGTACCGTTCCATCCAAGACATTGAGGGCGGCAAACAGCGTGGTGGTGCCGTTCCTCGTATAGTCGTGGGTCATGGTGCCGCATCGCCCCTTCTTCAGTGGCAGCACCTGCTGGGTATGGTCGAGCGCCTGGATCTGGCTTTTCTCATCGCAGCAGAGCACCACGGCGTGCTCCGGCGGATGCATATACAGGCCGATAATGTCTTCCAACTTCTCTGCGAACTGTGGATCGTTCGAAACCTTGAATGTCTTGGTCAGGTGCGGCTTCAATCCGTGTTCATGCCATACCCGGCGTACGGTCGCTTCGCTCACCCCAACTGCCTTTGCCACTCCGGCAGGCTTCTCCCGAGTGGTCTTCGCCACAATCTCCTCCGCCTTTTCCGCTGATCGGACGCTCCGGCTGCGACCGGCGCGAGGCGCATCCTTGAGAATGCCGGCCACGCCCCATTGAACGTAGCGACCACGCCACAACGCCGCTGTCACGCGGTCTATGCCGAGAAGTTGCGCGATCTGCGTGTTCCGTTTCCCCTCTGCGGCCAACAGGACGATGCGTGCCCGCTCGCTGATGCGGACCTCGGTACGACGGCTGGACCCCAGGCTGTCCAGTTCGGTGCGCTGGGCTTCGGTCAGGGAGATTGAGGGGGCAACGCGCATCCGTACCTCGCTAAAGATAGTACGGATGGCCTCTCTATATGTTTATACTATTCGGACGCACTACACTAGTTGATCGGCTGGAGTGACATCTCGCTCTTGCCACCGGCCTGGTCGCCGCGCTTGCGCTTGTAGGCGGCGCCAAGGAAGCCGCGGAACAGCGGATGTGGTCGCACCGGGCTGCTCTTGAACTCGGGATGCGCCTGGGTGGCGACGAAGAACGGGTGGTCCTTCAACTCGATGATCTCGACCAGGCTCTGCTCGGGCTTGGTTGGATCGGGGATGTACACGCCGCTGAAGACCAGGCCTGCGGCTTCGAACTGGGCACGGTAGGCGTTGTTGAATTCATAGCGGTGGCGATGCCGCTCGTTTACCGCTTCGGCGCCGCCGTAGACCTTGGCCGCCCGGCTGGTCTTCTTGGGCAGGGTGCAGAGGTAGGATCCCAGGCGCATGGTGCCGCCGAGGTTGCTGGCCGCGATCAGATCCTTCTGCGACTCCATCGGCACGATGATCGGATGCGGCGTCTTCTCATCCATCTCGGTCGAGTTCGCGCGTTCCAGTCCCAGGACGTTGCGGGCGAACTCGATCGAGGCCGCCTGCATGCCCAGGCACAAGCCGAGATAGGGTATGCCGGTCTCGCGGGCGAGGCGGATGGCGCGCAGCTTGCCCTCGAACCCACGCTTGCCGAAGCCTCCGGGGACGAGGATGCCGTCGATGCCGTCGAGTTGCTTGCGCCAGTCGTCGTTCTCCAGCGACTCGCTCTCGATCCGGACGATCTCTGCCTTGAGCAGGTGCGCGTAGGCGGCGTGGTCGATCGACTCGGTGACCGACTTGTAGGCGTCCTGGTGGTCGATGTACTTGCCGACCAGGGCGATGCGCACCGTGTCCTTGGGCTTCTTGATGTGCGAGACCATCAGGTCCCAGTCGTGCATGTCGCAGGTGCGCTTGGGCAGGCGCAGGCGGTTGGCCAGCAGTTCGTCCATGCCCTGGCGCATCAGCACCTGGGGCACCTCGTAGATCGAGGTCGGCACATCGACCAGGTCGATGACGTTGTTGAGGTCGACGTTGCAGAACAGCGCTAGCTTGTCCTTCACGCTCTTGCCCAGCGGCTTCTCGGCCCGGCACAGCAGGAAGTCGGGGATGATGCCGATCTCGCGCAGCTTCTGCACGCTGTGCTGGGCCGGCTTGGTCTTGATCTCGCCGGCAGCCTTGATGTAGGGGATGTAGGCGAGGTGGATGCAGCAGCAGTAGTCGCGGCCGGCCTCGTGGCGGAACTGGCGGACGGCCTCCATGAACGGCAGGCCCTCGATGTCGCCGACCGTGCCGCCGATCTCGCTGATGACGACATCGACGTCGGGAGCGTGCAGGGCGCGGATGTGCTTCTTGATCTCGTCGGTGACGTGGGGGATCACCTGCACGGTGCCGCCGTTGTACTTGCCGGCGCGCTCGTTGTTCAGCACCGTCTGGTAGATGCGGCCGCTGGTCACGGTCGAGAGCTTCGAGCATGGCGTGCCGAGGAATCGTTCGTAGTGGCCGAGGTCGAGGTCGGTCTCGGCCCCGTCATCGGTGACGTAGACCTCGCCGTGCTGGAACGGGTTCATCGTCCCGGGGTCGACGTTCAGGTACGGGTCCAGCTTCTGGATCCGCACGGTGAAGCCCATGTTCACCAGGATGCGTCCGATCGACGCCGTGGCGATGCCCTTGCCGAGGCTGGAGACGACGCCACCGGTGATGAAGATGTGTCGGGTCGGGCCGTCGCGTTTGGTCATGGTGTTGTCTTGTTGTGTCGTTTGAGGAAGGCGTCGTAGTCGGCGCGCACGTCGATGCCGGGCGTCGACTGGGCGACGACGGCGATGGCGATGCCGATGCCGTTGGCCAGGGCGCGCAGCTGTTCGAGGCGCTCCAGGTCTTCCAACGGGCTCTTGGGCAGACGCCCGTAACCGAGCAGGACGTCACGCCGGTAGGCGTAGATGCCGAGATGGCGGTGGGTCTGCGCGGCCGGACCGCCGCGGTCACGGTCGAAGGGCGCTGCCGAACGCGTGAACCACAGCGCCCGGTCGCCATTCCCGATCACCACCTTGACCTGGTTCGGATTCCCCTGCGCCTCCGGACCGGCCGGCACGCCCAGGGTCGCCATCCCGGCCCACGGGTGCTTCTGCAGCAGCCCGGCGACCAGACGGATGTGCTCCGGCTCCATCTCCGGCTCGTCACCCTGCACGTTGACGATGATCCCGGCCTCCAGCCCGGCCGCGACCTCGGCGATGCGGTCGGTGCCGCTCTGATGGTCGGCGCGGGTGAGGACGGCGCGGATGCCGGTCGGAGCGACGGCCGCGACCAGCGCGGCGTCGTCGGCGCAGACCACTACGGAGGCGGGGCCGTAGGCCAGCCCTGCGCGGCGCGCGACGGTGGCGATCAGCGGCTCGCCGTGCTCGGCCAGCAGCAGCTTCTCGGGCAGGCGGGTCGAGGCGCGCCTGGCCGGAACGAGGACGGCGATGCCGGGTGGGGGGCTCAAGCCGGGCAAGCTACCGTCGACCGGGCGCGGTCAACCTGACCCGTCTGCGGCAGGATGCGGCAGCCCTGGCGCCGCTTGACGCTGGTGCCGGGGCTCCCCTCGGCCACAACCCCACGCCCCGTGCGAGACCTGCGCGACCGTTACGCCGCCGACCCCCGGGCCACCGCCCTCGCTGCCGCCATCAGCGCCGGGCGCGAGGCCGTGCTCGGCGCCGCGCATGGGGCCTTCCCGGCCGTGCTGCTCGCTTCCGCCGGGGTGCGCCCGCCGCTGGTCGTCGCCCACGACCCCGCCCGCCTGGCCGAGGACCTCGAGGAGCTGGGGGTCGCCGTCGCCGTGCTCGGCGAGCTGGAGCGCTTCGCCGCCGACGAGGACGCCAGCGCCGACGGGGCCGGTTGGCAGCGGCGCGCCGCCGCCCTGGAGGCCTTCGCCAACGGCGCCTGGCTGATCGCCAGTCCGGCCGCCACCGCCCAGCCGGTGCCGGACCTGGCCGAGACGGTGGCGCGCTCGCGGGTGCTGAAGCCTGGCCAGACCCAGGATCCGCAGGCCCTGGTCGAGCGTCTGGTCGAGGGCGGCTTCCGCATGGTCGCGGCGGTCGAGGGCCGCGGCGAGGTGGCGATGCGCGGCGGCATCGTCGATGTCTTCCCGTGGATCGGCGAGCAGCCGCTGCGCCTCGAGTTCTTCGGCGACCAGCTCGACTCGATCCGCCGCTTCGACCCGTTCTCGCAGGAATCCACCGCACGCGTGACAGAGGCGGTGCTGGCCGCGCCGGGCATCGGCCTGGCCACCCGCGAGCTGTGGAGCCAGCTGCCGGCCGGGCCAGTGGTGGTGCTTGGCGACGTCGCCCTGCGCACCCGCCTGGCCAAGGACCACGGCCGGGCCGAGATCCGCCTGGCGCGGCAGCTGGAGTCCGGCTCGCTCGACGGTGAGACGGTCGGGGTCGAGCGCCTGCGCGGCGACCTGCGCAAGGGCTTGGCCGAGCTCGCTGCCCTGCTCGGCGAGGCCGACGGCTTGCGCGCGCTGCTGCTGGCGCGATCGGACGAGGCGGCGGAGGAGCTGCGCGCCCACGTCCGCGACGCCGGGCTCGAGGGACGCGTCGAGGCCGTCACCGGCCGCGTCTCCGGCGGCTGGCGCGACCTGGCCAAGGGCCTGATCGTCGTCCATGACTACGAACTGGCGGAACGCGCTCCGGCCCGCAAGCGCGCCCGCGTCGCTGGCGGCGCGCCGCTCGACTCGCTCGCCGACCTGCGCCGCGGCGACCTCTGCGTCCACCTGCAGCACGGCATCTGCCGCTTCCAGGGCATGGCGACGCTGGAGAAGCGCGGCTATCTCGAGGACTTCCTCATCCTCGAGTTCGCCGAGGAGTCGAAGCTGTACGTTCCGGTCGAGGCCATCGACCTGGTGCAGAAGTACGTCGGCGCCGGTGGACGCGAACCGCAGCTGACCCGCATCGGCGGCAAGACCTGGAGCGCGGCCAAGGCGCGGGCCGAGAAGGCGGTCGCCGACATGTCGGCCGAGCTGCTCGCCAACCAGGTGGCGCGCATCGCCGCCGGCGGGGTCGCCTTCCCCGCCGACACCGCCGACACC
>JAIFKN010000072.1 GCA_020049615.1 bacterium
CGCCGTTGGTCTTGTTGTTGAACTTGGCCGGCCACAGCTCGCAGAAGTCGCGGAACAGACCGGCCTTGAGCAGGTCGGTGTGCAGCGCGGCCACGCCGTTGACCGAGCAGCTGCCGACGATGGCGAGGTAGGCCATGCGCACCTGGCCACCGCCGCCTTCATCGATGATCGACATGCGCGCCTGGCGCGCGGTGTCGCCGGGCCACTTGTTGGCCACCACGCGCATGAAGCGGGCGTTGATCTCGAAGATGATCTCGAGCGGCCGGGGCAGCAGCTTGCGGAACAGCTCGACCGGCCACTTCTCCAGCGCCTCGGGGAGCAGGGTGTGGTTGGTGTAGGCGAAGACCCGGGTGGTGACCGACCAGGCGTCGTCCCAGCCCTGGCCGTACTCGTCCATCAGCAGGCGCATCAGCTCGGCCACCGCCACCGTCGGGTGGGTGTCGTTGAGCTGGCAGACGTTCTTCTCGGCGAAGTCGCGGAAATCCTGGCCGTGCACGCTGGCCCAGCGGCGGACGATGTCCTGCAGGCTGGCGGAGGCGAGGAAGTACTGCTGCCGCAGGCGCAGCTCCTTGCCGTTCTCGCTCTTGTCGTTGGGGTAGAGGACGCGGGTGATGTTCTCGGCCGCGGCGCCTTCGTCGATGGCGGCCTGGTAGTCGCCCTGGTTGAAGTCGGCGAGGTCGAAGTCCTCGAGGGCCTCGGCGCGCCACAGGCGCAGGGTGTTGACCGTGCCGTTGCGGTAGCCCGGCACCGGCATGTCGTAGGGCACGGCGTGGACGTCGTGGGTGCCGACCCAGCGCAGGCGGGTCTTGCCGTGGTCGTCGGTGTAGAACTCGGTGCGCCCGCCGAACTTCACCCGCTGGGTGTACTCGGGGCGCTGCAGCTCCCACGGGCTGCCGTGGGCGAGCCAGCGCTCGGGCTCCTCGACCTGCACGCCGTTGACGATGCGCTGGCGGAACATCCCGTACTCGTAGCGCAGACCGTAGCCGAACACCGGCAGCTGCAGGGTGGCGCAGGAGTCGAGGAAGCAGGCGGCGAGCCGGCCGAGGCCGCCGTTGCCGAGGCCGGCGTCGGCCTCCTCCTCCTGCAGATCCTCGATCTTCATGCCGAGATCCTGAAGCGCCTCGCGCACCGAGTCCTCGAGGTCGAGGTTGAGCATGGCGTTGCCGAGCGCCCGACCCATGAGGAATTCCATCGACAGATAGAAGCCGCGGCGGCAGTCCGTCTGGTAGTAGGCAGCGTGGGTGTTCTTCCAGCGCTCCATCAGGCGGTCGCGCACCGCCATGACCAGGGCGGTGTAGCGGTAGCGGTTGTTGACGCTGTGGGAGTCGCGGCCGAGCGAGATGGCGAGGTGGCGGTCGTAGTCCTGGCGCAGACCAGCGCTGTCCATCGGCAGACCGACCGAGATCGGTTGCGTCTCGGTGTCCTGGCGCTTGGCCGGCGATGGCTTGGGCGTCGGCTCGACGCGAGCGATGCGCTTGGTTCCGGTGCTCTTGGCTGGCATGTGTCCCCCAGGGTACGCCGCAGTTGTGGGACCGGGAAGGAGGATGGCAAGCGGACATGATGGGACAGAGGAAGCCGAATCGATCCGGCTCCAGCACAGCCGCAGCTACCCGGCAGATGCCCGCTGCGACAGGTCCCCGTCGCCATTGCCTCGCCCGCCTCCTCCCTAGCATCCCCGCCCTCCCATGACCGACACGCCCAAGCCGCCCGCCCAGCCGCCGATCAAGGACGCCGTGCCCGACGGCAAGGGCGACGCCCCGCCGGTAGCCAAGCCGCTGACGCTCGGGCAGCAGATCTTCATCTGGACCATGGTCGCCATCGTCGGCGTCATCTTCGGAGTGGGCGCCTCGTTCTCGCTGGTCTTCGCCCCAACGCATTGCCGGCATCGCCGAAGGAGAGGTGCTGCAACGCATGCAGGTGGCCGAACGCATGGAGCGGGTGCTCAACCCCAACGCCCACCCCTATGCCCGCATCTGGACCCCGGGACCGTGGGTGGAGAATCCGCTGGAGAGCTACGCCACCGACCTGCGGCTGGCGCGCATCGGCGAAGCCCGCGGCCTGATGCCCAAGGGCCAGGCGCTGGAGCGCATCGAGCAGGAGTTCCTCGCCACCCCGATGCCGGGCGGCAGCGGACGGACCTACCTCGACGCGCTGCGCGAGCACACCGGCGGCGTCGACGAGATCCGGCGCGACGATCTGCGCCGCCACCTCGGCGAGCTGGCTGCCCGTCGCAGCCTCTTCGCCCGCTCGGCCATCGCCCCGGCGGTGCCGCGCGCCATCGCCCCCGAGGTCGCCGCCCTGCGCAGCGACCGCGCCGAGCTGGCCGAGGTCGTCCTGTCGGGCGCCCGCTTCGTCCCCGAGGTCAAGCTCGACGATCCCGAGATCCCCGCCGCCTACGAGAAGCTGCGCGGCAGCCGCTTCACCAAGCCAGGCGGCGTGTCGGTGGCCATCGCCTGGGCCGACCGGGACGAGCTGGGCAAGGCGCTGGAGATCAGCGACACCGACGCCGAAGCCTGGTATGGCACGCACAAGGACCAGTTCCCCGGCGAGCCAGACCCCAAGGATCCGAGCAAGCAGCCCGAGGCCAAGCCGTTCGCAGCGGTGAAGGACCAGGTCATCGCCAAGCTGCGCGCCGAGCGCGGCTCGAAGGCGGCGCAGCTGGCGCTGGAGACGCTCAACCGGAATGCTGATGTGCTCGAGGGCGAGAAGGATCCGGCCCGCTTCCGCGCCGCCGTCGCCGAGGCCAAGCTGAAGCTGGCCGAAGTCTCGGCCGAGGACCGCACTCCCGGCACGATCGAGCTCGGCGCCCTGGGCACGATCAAGGATGTCATGCGCCTGTTCGGCCGCGAGCATGAGGTCGGCTTCCTCAGCGAGCCGCAGATCACCAGCGCCGGCCACTGGGTCATGATCCGCCTGGAGAAGCGCAGCGAACCCGGCTTCCTCGAGCTGGATGCGGTGCGCGGCGAGGTCGCCCGCCACCTCGCCGGTCGGCGGGCCTGGAAGCCGCTGCTCGAGGCGGCCGGCAAGCTGCGCGACGAACTGGCGGGCAAGGGCCCCGGCGCACTGGCCGTCTGGGCCGCCTCCGAGGAGGCCAAGCCGTGGAACGTCAGTCTGGTCAACAAACCGCAGTCGCTGACCTCGCAGCTGGCGGTGCCGCCTGCAGAAGCCGAAGGCGTGCCGGGCGAGCCGCAGCTGCTTGCGGCGTTGGCGATGTCTTCGCGCCCGCCCACCCTCGCCGCTGCCGAGCCTGCCTGGGAGGGCGAGGTGCCGCGCGTCCGCCTCGTCCAGGTCGGCGAAATAAAGCCGGGTCCGCGCGACGGCTTGGCCGAAGCGCAGTTCGCGGGCCAGTACCGCACCGCCCTCGCCCGCTATAGCCAGACGCTGTTCAGCCGTGAACTCCAAGCCCAGCTCGGTGACTGATGAGCCAGCCCCTCCTTGAAAGCAACCTCCCCGGACTCCGTCTGATCGCACGCGGCAAGGTGCGTGATGTGTGGGAGATCGACGCCCAGCACCTGCTGTTCGTCGCCACCGACCGCATCAGCGCCTTCGACAAGGTGATGCCGACCCCGATCCCCGACAAGGGCCGCGTCCTCACCGCGTTGTCGCTGTTCTGGTTCGACCTGCTGCGGGATGTGTGCCCCAACCATGTGGTGACCAGCGATGTCGGCGCCATGCCTGCGGCGGTGCGAGCCGAGCGCGAGCAGCTCACCGGCCGCGCCCTGATGGTGCGGCGCCTGCGCATCCTGCCGGTCGAATCGATCGTGCGCGGCTATGTCGCCGGATCCGGCTGGAAGGAATACAGGAAGTCGGCGACCATCTGCGGCATCCCCTTGCCTGCGGGCCTGGGCGAATCGGCTGAACTCCCGACCCCGATCTGGACCCCCTCGACCAAGGCCGAGCAGGGCGCCCACGACGAGAACATCAGCCCCGAGCAGGCCCGCGGCATCCTCGGCGCCAACGCCGCCGCGGTCGAGCGCCACAGCGTCGAGCTGTACCGCCGCGCCCGCGACCACGCCCGCGCCCGCGGCGTGATCATCGCCGACACCAAGTTCGAGTTCGGCACCGACCCGGCCGGCAACGTGGTCCTCGCCGACGAGGTGCTGACCCCGGACAGCTCGCGCTTCTGGCCCGCCGACCGCTACGCCGTCGGCCGCGGCCAGGACAGCTACGACAAGCAGTACCTGCGCGACTGGCTGGAGTCGGTGAAGTTCGACAAGAACGGCCCCGGCATCGCCCTGCCGCCCGAGGTGGTGGCGCGCACGCGGCAGAAGTACCTCGAGGCCTACCGCGAACTGACCGGGGTCGAGTTCCGGGCGTGAATGGGCAATGCCACTTCCATTGCCCCAGGGGTCAGGGGTCAGGGGTTAGGGCCGTGTGGCGGGTGAGGTTCCGGACCACAGGACCGCAGGATCGTGGAACTGGGCCTTCACCATCTTCGGCATTGTCCGTGTCCCACGACCCTAACCCCTAACCCCTGGGGCAATGACCCCTCGGGGCAATGGGACCATGATCGACCTCCTCCCCACGCCCTGGCACTGGGCCAACGCCATCGGCATCGCCTTCGTCGTCGGCGCGGCCAAGACCGGCGTGCCGGGCCTCGGCTTCCTCGCCGTGCCCTGGCTGGCCTGGGTGCTGGGCAACTCCCTGCTCTCGGTCGGCGCCCTGCTGCCGCTGCTGATCAGCGCCGACATCCTGGCAGTGTGGCTCTACCGCAAGAACCCGGCCGTCCACCACCTGTGGAAGCTGCTGCCGTGGGTGCTGATCGGGATGGCCGCCGGCACCGCGCTGATCCTGGCCCTGCCCCAGGAGCGCTTCAATGCTGCCATCGGCGGCACGGTGATGGCGATGATCGTGGTCCACCTGTGGCGGAAGTGGCGCAAGCACAACGACCCGCCCAGCCACGCCGTCGGCGCCGGGGTCGGCATCATCGCCGGGACCACCACCACCCTGGCCAATGCGGCCGGACCGGTGATGAACGTCTACCTCCTCACCCAACGCATGCCGAAGGAGGACTTCATCGCCGCCGGGGCGTGGTTCTTCTTCACCGTCAACCTGATGAAGCTGCCGATCTACATCGGCCTGAGCGAATTCGGCCATGGCACCAAGTTGATGATCACCGGCCAGACCCTGCTGATGGACGCCTGCCTGGTCCCGGCCGTCATCCTCGGCTCGCTGGTCGGCCGGCGCATCATCCCGCTCATCCCCCAGCGTGCCTTCGAAGCGGTCATGCTCCTGTTGGCGGCAGCTGCGGCGGTCGGCCTGCTGGTGAAATAGGGAGCGCCGACGTCCACGTCGACGTGGGCAATGCGGTCCAACACATATCGATGTGGACGTCGACGCTCCATCTGCTCGATTTTCGTGCGGACGACTACGTTCCTTACTGCTGTGCCGCACAGCAGTAGTCTTCTAAGTTGTTGCTGGGCCGTGCAGCAGACTCGGCACGCTGAGTGCATCACCACAGTACAGCCGCGCCTCCTGCGGCCGTGAAAGGCACTTCGTGCATACCTGGCCCACCCGCGTCGGCGGCGTCCTGCAGATGCTCGATCCGGCGGTCGGACCACGCCTCATCCTCGATCGCCTGTGGCACGAGGTGAAGGGCTGGAAGACCATCGGCGGCATCTGGCTGCACTGCAAACCAGGCCATCTCTCGCCCTCCGGTACTTTCATCGTCGGCGAGCCCCCCGACAGCGCCGACGAGATCGCCGCCCTCGCCACCCCGGCCACCGCCCCGATCGCCACCGACGGCCTGCCGGTGGTCGCCCGCCAGCTGCGCGATGGCAACGTGCCGATCGCCATCCTCATGGTCAGCCACCGCGAGGGTGAGGATGCCGCCGCCTTCCTCGTCGATGTGCTCTCAC
>JAIFKN010000227.1 GCA_020049615.1 bacterium
AGGAGGGGCTGACCAGCGACGAGGTCGCGGTGGCCATCGCCCGCGCCTGCGGGGTCAAGGCGGTCGATGTCGGCTTCGCCGGCCGCAAGGATCGGCATGCGATCACCCGGCAGTGGTATTCGGTGCGTACGCCCGGCGAGGCGCCGCTGCAGGCGCTGCAGGGGGCCTTCGCCAAAGGCCGACTGGAGGTGCTCCAGGTCGCCCGCCATGGCAACAAGATCCGCATCGGCCATCTGCGTGGCAACCGCTTCCGCCTCGGCCTCGGCCTCGGTGATGCGCGCGAGCTGGTGCCGTTGCAGGCCGCCCTCGACACCCTGGCTCGGCATGGCATCGCCAACCGCTTCGGCCCGCAGCGCTTCGGCTTCGGAGGAGTCAACCTGCGCATCGCCAGCGCCTGGGGTCGGGGCGATTTCGCCGCCGCCGTCGAGTTGATCGTCGAAGTCCGGCGACCCGCTGCCCAGCCGCTTCCGGCTCGGCCCCGAGGGCCGGGTGCTGGCGGCGCTCAAGCGCGGCATGGAGCCGGAACGCGCGCTCAACCAGGCCGAGGAGCTGCGCAAGCTGATCGCTTCGGCCGGCCAGGCGGCGGTGTTCAACGCTGTGCTCGACGCGCGCGCGGCGGCCGGCCTGTCGCACGCGCTGCGTGAAGGCGATATCGCCTGCACTCGCGACGGCATCCCCTTCCTCGTCAGCGCCGCCGATCTCATCGACGTCAACCGTCGCGCCCAGCCGGGCGAGCTCGACGCGCTGACCACGGGCCCGATGCCCGGCACCTGGCGCATCGCGCCGAGCGACGCCATCCTCGCCGAGGAGCGCGCCTGGAGCGCGGGGACCGGGCTTGACTGGGCCTGGTTCAACGACGGCGGCCCGTTCGAGAGCCCGGGCGGGCGGCGGCAGAACTACGTCACCTTCCGCGAGCCGCCCACGGTGCGGCCGGACGGCGACGTGGTCTGGGTCGAGTTCGCCCTGCCCTCGGGCTCGTTCGCCACCGAGGTGCTGGCTCAGGCGGGGGTCGAGATCCCCGCCGACCGTTCGGGTTCCGCCCCGTCAACCTGATCCTCGGGCACGGTGGCGGTGCGCTTCGGCCCTGGCGCCAGTCGGCCGCACAGCACGGCGCAGGCCCCGGTCAGCGCCGCTGTCAGCAGGCCGCTCCACCACTGCCAGCCGCCGCGTCCACCGACCAGCATGTCGAGGCCCTGGACCGCGAGCGACATCCCGGCGCCGGTCAGCAGCAGGGCGAGCCAGCGCACCCCGGGCAGCCAGCGGCGCACCGGTACCAGCAGGATGATCAGCACGAGGTGGGCACCGGCATGGAACCAGTGCGAGCCGGGATCGACGGGATCGCGCAGCGCGCCGGCCAGCCACACCCGCCACATCCACGCCTGCGGATCGCCGACCACCACCGCCCAGGCGCAGAGGGCCAGGGGCAGGTCGGGAGCGCCGGGATAGGCCGCCAGCCGCGCATGCATGAGCACGACGGCACCCAGCACGAACGGGATCCAGAGCAGCAGGCGCACGACGGCAGCGTAGCCCTGGAAGCGGCAAGCTCCAGTTCGGCGGGGCAATGGCCCGGCGCGCGCCGCCGGCGGGCGCGGGCTCGACTGGCACCGTCCGGAATCCGCCCCGGTGCACCGCCAAGCGGAGTCAGTAGGCGAACACCACCACTTCGTGGCAGGTCAGCGCCGGTACCGTGACGCGCACGGCGCCGATGCGCCGGCTGAGCGGCAGGCGGCGACCGGCGACGACCAGGCTGGCCGAGCGGATCCGTTCGGGCACGCGCAGGGCGACCGGAACGTCGCACAGCGTCGGAAGGTCCTCGATGACACTGGTGCGTCCACGAGCCTGCGGACTGCCGTAGGTCAGGTGCACGCAGTACCGGCGGTGCTGCGGCTGATGCACGACGTTGGCGCGGCCGGCCGACAGCAGGCTGGTCTCGAGGGTCGGCCGGGCATGGACGCGACGCAGCGCGTTCAGGAAGAGCTGGCGATGGACGCGGGCGCCATGGTAGTAGTAGGTGGCACCGATGGGATGGGCGAGCCACAGAACGCGACCCTTGCCCAGCCGCCGTTCGAGGATCGCTGGATGGGCGGCATCCCGCTCGCCGTAGGGCGTGTTCTGGTGCGAGCAGTAGGCGGCGACGGTGCGGTCGAAGAGCGGTTCGCGGACGCTGGCCAGGACGCGTGCGGCCCGGCCGGGGCGGCAGCGCAGCGCCGGATCGTAGTTGAGGAACGGCGAGGTCGGGAGTTCGGTGGCGAGGGTGCTGCCGGCGACGGTGTAGTCGCAATCCCGCTCGCCGCGCCCGAGGTAGGAGGCGCCGAGGTCGAGGATGAAATTCTTGCGGGTCCGATCCAGGGCGCTTTCGCCGATCACCACCAGTGCGCCGCCGGCGCGGGTCCATGCCTCCAGGCGGGCGGCCTCGGCGTCATCCAGGCATTGCGCCCCGGTGAGGACGAGGGTGTCGTAGCGCGACAGGTCGGAGGTCGGACCGGCGGTCTCGAAATCGGTCTGCGTCTCCAGCAGCATCTGGGTGACGCCGTAGTCATGGTCGAGCTTCTGGGGGCCACCGACCACGCCGGCGACCGGGGTCGGGAGATCGGAACGCTCACGGCAGGTCAGGCGGACGGCGAGATTGGCCGAGGGACGTCCATCGAGGCCGTAGGCCTCGACCCGTGCGACGTGGGCATAGGCCGGAGCGAGGTTGCGGTAGGTCGCGAGATCCATCTCGCCGCTGGGATGGAGCTGATCGCCGAACGAGCAGCGCGCGCCCCAGGCGATCATGTTGGCCGCCTCGTAGCGGATCGCGTCGGGATGCTTGAAGCCGCCGAACTCGCCCCACGAGGTGTGGAACTTGCCCGACATCGCCATCATCTCCTTGCCGGCGGTGACCGGATGGCTGGCGAAGAACTTGGCCCGCGGCTGGAACTTGTCGTAGCCGCCCCACACCGTCGGCAGATCCTCGAGTTCGAGGTGGGTCTGCTCGGTCAGCGAGGCGTCGGCGGAGTCGAGGTTGGCGCGGCCGTTGAAGAAGGCGGTCGCCCCGGGGCGCGTCTCCGCGATCGCCGCTTTGCACTCGCGCATGAACGATTCCCACTGTCCCTCGTGCCAGCTCCTGGTGGCTGCAACGTCGTCGAGGTCGATGCCGGCGGAACGCATCTGGCTGACCGCGGCGGGCGAGAAGCTGCGTTCGTGGAACATGATGTCGTAGAAGACGCCGTGCAGGGGGTAGCGGCTGCACACCTCGCGGGTCAGGTCCAGGACATGCTGGCGGTAGGCGGAGGCGATGCAGAGGAACTTCCACGACACGATCGGCCGCTTGGCCGTCGGCTGCGCCTCGGACGGCGGGTTCATCCACTGCGGCTTCCCGGCGCGGTCGAGCGCCACCCATTCCGGATGCAGTTCGGCGTCGTTGGCCGACCAGCCGACGGTGATGTAGACGGCGGTGCGCACGCCGATGGCCTGGCAGGCGCGGATCTGCTCGCCCAGCAGGTCGAGCTTGGCGGCGAGATGCGGATGGCGCATGCCGACGCGGGTCGGGAAGTAGCACCAGCTGTGGTGGCACTTGGCGAACAGGGTGATGTAGTTCACCCGTCCGAGCTTCAGGGCGCGTTGGAAGCGCTTGCGGTCGAAGCGGCTGCCGACGCCGCGGATCGCCTCCGAGGTATGGAAGTCGAGGTGGACGTGGCGGGCGGGCAGGTGCGGGGTCATGTCGGGAATGATCGGCTATGCGATCGTGGCCGGCAACCATCACTCGCGCAATCGGCCGTTGCTTCCGCGCAAGGATCAGCCGGCGAGGGCGGGGACGAGGCGGCGCAGGCGTTCGGCCAGGCGTTCGGCCATCACCGCGTGTCCCTCGCTGCTGGGATGCACCAGGTCGCAGGTCAGACCGGAGACATCGGGCAGGATGTCGTGACCGTGCAGGAAGGTGACGCCATGGCCGGCGTGCTCGCAGGCGATGGCACGTAGCGTCTCGGCGTACGCGGTCATGGTGCGGGCGAGATCGTTGGGCGAGGGCAGCAGGTCGTCGCCGGTGAGGAAGGGCGAGATCAGGGCCAGCGGCCGGCCGGGACGCCGGCCGGTGATGGCGGTGACGAGGTGGCGGGCGCGGCGGGCGAATTCCTCCGGGGTGACGCTGTGGCGCATGTTGATGCCCAGTTCGCAGGTGGCGAAGTCCCAGTCGTCACGTCCGGCGATCCAGTCGGCCATGCCCGTCTCGCAGAAGCACGAACCGCTCTGGCCGAGGTTCAACGCGTCGACGCCGAGCAGGCGCGCCGTGATGGCGACATAGCACTGCTGCCGGGTCACCGGCGTGTAGCCGTGGGTGATCGAGGAACCGTACGCCAGCCAGCGCAGGCGCGGCTTCTGCTCGGGCAGGGGCGGGGCGATGCTGCTGCCGAGCAGGTCGATCCCATGCAGCAGTACCGGGCCGTCGAGGACGATGCGCCAGACCGCTGGATCGAAGCGGCGGCGGGCGAAGGCGGATGGGGCAAGGCGGGCGAGGCCGTCGTTCTCCCAGTCGAGGATCTGGCGATGCAGCCGTCCCGGCTCGAGCCTGACATGGGTCTGCAGCACATCGCCACGGTGGACGAAGAGATCGCCGCCGGTTACCGCCGTCAGGATGACGGCGCAGCGTCGGCCGGAGACGGCGCGGAAACGAATCTCGGAGAGGGCGCAGTCGCCGGTGACCAGGGTGCCGTTGACGAACGGCGCCGAGACGCTGCGCGGCACCCGCCGGACCAGCGGTCCGGGATAGCCGCAGTCGGCGTCCAGTTCAGCGATGTTGTGGAGTTCACACAGGTCATCGAGCATGGTGTCAGCCTTCGAGCAGGGCCACGCCCGGCCGTTCGAGCCGGAACCTGGCGATGAGCCGTCCATCCTCACGACGCAGCTGCAGGTCCTCGGCCGGCCGCAGCCGGTCCTGGGCCCGCAAGTCGTCGAGCTGGCGTGGCGTCGGATACGCCGGGGCGCCCATCGCCCGCCAGGCGGCGACGATGCTGTTCTCGCTGGCGCCGATGCGCCACAGTTGCGGGTTCCGCGCCGATGCCGGCAGCTCGACCTCGACCTCGCCGGCCTCGGCCGGGGCGTCGGATGCGGCGGGATGGCGCCACACCAGCACGGCCGCGCCGCGCGGGCCGGTCGTCGCCACTGCCCCGTCGAGTTCACCGCCGCCCACCGGCACCGAGTCCGTGCCAAGGCGGTGCAGCATGACGTGGGCGTTCCACGCCGGCTTGCGCAGGCCGTGCAGCGACAGCATGCCGTAGTGGCCCTGGAACTCGGAGGACTGGTAGCCGGCCTGGTCGTAGATGTCGGACAGGCTCCAGAAGGCGAAGGCGTCGGCCAGTTGCGACACCTCGGCCATGGTCTTGGCGATGAAGGCTGCCTCGAGCGGGCCCTCCTTCAGCGGATCATGCGGGAACCATGAGCGCCCCCACTCATTCCAGTGCACCTCGCCGCGGTAGCCGCGCTGGCCGAGCGTGCGGCGCAGGCCGCGCACCACGCCGGTGGCGAAGTGCGGGCTGTCCTTGACCTTATGGCTGGCCGGTCCGTCGAAGGGCGAGAGCGGCTGGGATTCGCTGTCGTTGTTGTAGACGTGGGTGATGAGGTAGTCCGGCGTGGTGCCGTCGCGGGCGGCGTGGTCGAGGAATTCGGGGATCCATTCGCCGCGCGCGGTCGAGGGGCCGCCGAAACGCAGATCCGGATGCACCGATTTGACCGCCCGCCAGGTCGCCGACCACAGGCGGAAGAACTCCTCCTGGGAACCGCCGAAGAAGCAGCCACGCAGGTTTGGCTCGTTCCAGCACTCGAAGTGCCACGAGCGCACCTCGTCCAGGCCGTAGCGTTCGATATGGTGGCGTATGCCCGAGGCGACGAACTCGCCCCATTGGCCGAGGTCACGTGGCATGCTGCTGTTGTTGCGGTCGGGCCAGCAGCGGCAGGTGCCGTCGGTGAAGTCGTCGGGCACGAAGCAGGTGGTGTAGACGGGCTTGAGGCCCAGTTCGATCAGGCCTTCCAGGCAGTAGTCGACAATCTGCCAGTTGGCCGCCTTGCTGCGTTCGGCGGGCGGCATCCGCCACTGCGTCAGCTGGTTGGCCCAGACGCGCATCTCAGGCGAATACATGGCGCAGGCCCGCACATGGCGGACGCCCAGCTCGTCGCGCGCCAGACGCAGGTGTTCGCGCTGGTCGGCGCGCACCAGCCAGCGGAACTGGTCGACGTTGGCGAACGGCGCGAAGGTGTGGCGGAAGGGGGCGGAGGGCCCGTTCCAGGCGGGGCTCAGGCGGAGGGTCATGGGGGCGACGGTAGTGGGTGAAGCCGAGGTGCTAGCGGGGCGACCCCAGGTCCAGCTCGCAGCTGACGGCGACCTCGGTGCGGCCGGACAGCAGGCCGGCCTCAAGCAGGTCGCCTGGTATGACCTGGCCATCGACCACCAGGCGGTGCACGCCGCGTCCGAGGCCGCGCGGGTCACGGATGGTGAGACGCACCAGGCAGCCGCGGAAGCGCCGCGTCAACCGTACCTCGGGCCAGTCGCCGGGCAGGCAGGGTGCGATGCGCAGCCCGCGCGGTTCCGGCCGGAGGCCGAGCAGGTGCTGGGTGACGGCGAGATCCATCCACGCCGCGGTGCCGGTCACCTGGGTGACGTTGGCCCAGCCGAACTTGGGGTTCTCGGGACCGATGATGTTGCTGACGTAGGCGTAGGCCTCGGCCTGGTAGCGGTCGAGGCCGACCTGGGCGATGGCCAGGTGCGGTACGAGTTGACGATACCAGCGCCAGGCCAGCGCCCGCTCGCCCAGCTTGGCCGCGGCGATGATCGCCCAGGTGTTGGCGTGGCAGAAGATGGCGCCGTTCTCGCCGCAGCCGGGCGAATAGCCGCTGTAGGGATCGAGCTCCTCAGGGAAGGAGCGGAACGACGGGTCGAGCTTCTTCAGGCCGACCGGCGTGCCCAGGCGCTGCTCCACCGCGGCGAGGGCGGTGCGGTTGCGCGCCTCGTCGCCGAGGCCGGCGAGGATCATCCAGGTCTGGCTGTTGAGCCAGATCTGCCCGTCCCGGCAGGCGTGGGAACCGAAGGCCCGGCCCTCGTCATCGAAGCCGCGGATCCACCAGCCGCCATCCCAGCCGCAGGCGAGGATGGCCGCCGACTGGCGGGCGATGGCGGCCTCGAATCCGGCTTGCGCGGCCGGGTCGCCGCGCAGCTGGGCCAGAGCGACGAGCAGGCGCAGGGCGTGGACGTGCTGCTGGGCCGCCATCATCGACTCGCCACGGCCGAGTTTGGAGAACTTGCCGATCGAGTCGTTCCAGTCGCCTTTCATGGTCAGCGGCAGTCCATGCGCGCCGAGGTGCGACTCGGTGAAACGGACGCCGGCCTGGAGGTGGTCCCAGACCGACGCCTGGCCGTCCTCGCCCAGCCCATCGGCGGCCAGCCATGGCGCGACCGCGTCGAGCAGTGCGGCATCGCCGGTCTCGCTGACGATGGCGTCCACCACCAGAGGCAACCAGAGGTGGTCGTCGCAGTGGATGGCGCTGCCCGGATGGGTGCGGTCGTCCGGAGACCAGCCGTGCACGCAGTGCCCATCGCGGTACTGCTGCGACAGCTGCTGCAGGAGCACGCCGCGCGCCCAGTCAGGCTTGCGGTAGGCGATGGCGAGCATGTCCTGGCAGGTGTCGCGGAAGCCGAAGCCGCTGCGGATGCCGCTGGCCTGCGAGCTGATCGAGCGGCTGTAGCGTCCGGTGTGCACGCACTGCACCGGATTCCAGGTGTTGACCATGCGAGCCACATCGGCATCGGGCAGTTCGACCTGCAGCACGCCGAGGTGCTCGTCCCACCACGCGCGCAGGCCGGCCTTCAGCCGGTCGACCGCTCCGGGCGCGCGCAGCCGGCCGATGGCCGCCTCGGCCTCGTGCAGCGCGCGCGGCCAACCGACCACGGCGCGTGGACTGCCGCCGAGGAAGAAGGCATGGCGGCGGGATCCCCCGGCCGGCAGCTCGGAGCGGATATGCAGCGCTGCGCAGGGCTCTCCGCACAGGTTGTCCTCGTTGCCGCAGGAGCCGCGCTCCACCGCCTGCGGATCGCGCTCGTCGCGGTAGTGGCCGACGAAGGCGTCGCGGTCGCCCGTCCAGCTGGCGAGCGGGTCGCTGGCGGCGAACCAGACCAGCGGACAGCGGTCGAGCTGCGGGTTGAAGTGGAAGTGGCGGTAGAGGTAGACCAGGGCATCGCTGGGCGCGTGCCGGGTCACCTGCAGGTTGTGCCTCACATAATAGGCCCAGTTGATGTCCTGGCCCCAGTCCAGCAGGCACAGCTCGACGTAGGCGAAGATGTCGAGGCGGATCGCCTCGCCGGCGGCGTTGCTCAGGCGGAGGTCCCAGACCAGGGCGTCCTCGCCTGGCGGGATGAACAGCTCCAGTTCGGCGCTGATCGCCCCCTTGCGGGCGCGGAAGGTGGTGATGCCCGGGCGGTGCTCGGCGGCGAAGGCATCAAGGGCGGTCTGCGCGGGGCGCCAGCTCGGCGACCAGACCGTGCCATCGGGGTGCCGGATGTAGACGTAGAAGCCGGGGCTGTCGGTCGGCAGCTGGTTCAGGCGGTAGCGGCTGATGCGGCCCTTGAGCGGACTCCGCCACCACGCCAGCCCGCCCCCGGCCTGGCTGACGAAAGCATGCAGGTTGCCGTTGGAGAGGTAGTTGATCCATGGCGACGGCAGGGTGGGTGAGGTGGCGATGACGGCACGCTCGGCGTCATCGAAGCGATATGGGGCGGCCATGTCGGATCCGGAGGGTATCAGCGGGAGGTTTCGCCCATGCCGGCGTTCCAGGCCGCCATGGCGGCCGGATCGGTGCCGCGTGGGAAGGCGCGCTGGCCGATCGGACGCAGCTCGAGATAGAGCAGCTCGCCCGGATCGAGGCGCAGAGGGATCTCGACGGCGCCAGCCGCGGGAGTGACGCGTTCGCAGGTCCAGGCCGGCTGGGCCATCGCGCGCAGAGCCTCTTCGACCGTCGGGGACAGGTCGTGGGGCGCGCCCATCGCCAGCCAGTGCTCATACGCGCTGCCTGCTCCTGGTCCGACCCGCGCCGTCAGCACAAGGTGTTCGCCGGCGCCCTCCACCGGCATGCGCAGACGGTCGTTCCACGCTGCCGGAGCGGCGTCCTCCAGCAGGCGCTGGTTCCAGGCGACCACCCGCACGGCCTCGCCGTCGCGTGTCGCCGCCAGGCCGGCGGCGGGTGGCCGCGCGCCGTCGAGCTCCACGGTCAGCCGGCCACCGCGCAGGCGCCGCAGGAAGGCGAACGCATGGTAGGCCGCCTTGGGGATGCCGTGGATGGTCAGCAGGCCGTAGGTCATCGAGAAGGCGGAGCGGGGGATCGCCCCTTCGCTGAACACGTCGCTGCCGACCCACCAGCACAGGGTGTCGAGGATGCCGTCCAGCTCGACCGCAGCCCGCGCCGCCAGCGCCGCGCCGTGGAGCTGGTCGTTGGTCGCGTTGGTGCACCAGTCCACCGTCTGCGCCGAGGCGCAGCTCATCGCATTCCATTCCGTCCAATGCACCGGCAGGCCGGGACGCAGGGTCCGGACCCGTCGTACCGCCTCGGCGACGGTGGCGGCGAAGTACGCCCCGGGGGCATGCGGGCTGCCACGCCGATCCGGGAAGTCGACCTGCTCGTCCTGGGGGTAGAGGTGCGAGGAGACGAAGTCGAGCGGCACGCCGCTGGCATCGCAATGGCGGATGAGGTCCTCCAGCCAGCTCGCCTTCGAAGACGCCGGTCCGCCGACGCGCAGGGCCGGGTCGACCCGTTTGATGGCGCGGGCCGAGGCGTCGTAGAGCGCGAAGTAGGTCTCTTTACTGCCGCTCCAGAAGCAGCCGAGGTTGGGTTCGTTCCACACCTCGAACCACCAGGAGCGCACCTCTTCGGATCCGTAGCGGTCGATGAGATGGCGGGTGAACGTCTCGACCAGAAGTTCCCACTCGTCCATGCGACGAGGCGGGGTGACGTTCATGCGGTACCAGAACATGGTCTGGGTCCCCGAGGCCAACGGGGTCGGCATGGGGTTGAGTTCGACGAAGGGCTTGAGCCCGATGGCGAGGAGGGCGTCGTAGACCTGATCGACCCACCGCCACTGGAAGGCGAGGGTCCCATCCGCGAGACGGCTGACGACCTGCATGTCGTCGTCGAAGATGGCATGGAAGCGGCAGTGGCGGAAACCGATGTCGCGCTGCAGCTGGCGCAGATGCGCCAGCAGGTCCTCGCGCAGCAGGTCGAAGGCCCTGCCGACGGCGATGGCGTTGCGCCAAGGCTGGGCGTAGGGCTGTCCCGGGCCGGTTGTCAGACGGATCATGCTGGGTACCTGGGATGCTGGAGTAGCCGCTGGGCAATCGACTCGCTCAACAGCTCGTCAGACTAAGCGCCAGGAGATCCGCCGGATAGCCAGGAACGCGCAAGGGGCTCCGGCGGATTGCGCAGGTATGACGGTGCAGGCAAAAACTGCACCTCAGCCATGCAAGAAACAACCTATCACGTTGTCTTGCCGCCATCGTTCACTGTTCGCCCAGGAGACCACATGCGCCCCATCCTCACCCTCATCCTCCTCGCCGCGTCGGCCATCGCTGCCGACAACCTCATCGTCAACGGCGACTTCTCCTCGACCGAAAGGCCGACCAGCGGCGCCTTCTTCGGCTGGAACGAAGGTGATCCGGCGCACATCACCCTGACAAGCGAGGGAACGCAGTCCTTCGCCCGCAACGCCGACGGTGTGCACATCAACACCTGGCAGGACATCGTCGTCCAGCCGGGCTGGAAGGCGCTCAAGGTGTCGGCGCGCATCCGGGTCAAGGGCCTGGAACGCACCGGCAGCGAGGTGTGGATGGTGCCCAGTCTGCAGTTCCTCGGCCGTGACGCCTCCAACCAGGTGGTTGGCGAACCCAAGTGGACCAAATTCATGGTCACCGCCGACCAGGACTGGACGAACCATAGCGCGGTGAAGACGCTGAGCGCTGAGACGAAGACGGTGCGCGTCTCGATCGAAACCTTCGGTGCCAAGGGAGTGTTCGACTTCGACGACATCACGGTTACGCCCATCACGCAGTGACCTCGCCTGCCGCGCACCACGTCAACCGTTAGGATACCACATGACCTGCTGTCGCCTCCTGTTCGCCCTGGCCGCCATCCTGCCTGCGGCGGCAGCCGAGTATATCGTCTCCCCGCAGGGCGATGACGGGGCGTCCGGCATGGCAGCGTCGCCGCTCCGGACCATCGGCGCCGCGGCCAAGCGCGCCGGTCCTGGCGACACGGTAACGATCCGGGCCGGCACCTACCGCGAGACGGTGGTGCCGGCGCGTTCTGGTGAGCCCGGCCGGCCGATCACCTTCCGCGGCGCGGCCGGCGAGAAGGTGGTCATCGATGGGTCCGATCCGGTCACCGGTTGGAAGCCGTGGAAAGACGGCATCGAGCAGGCGCCGATGCCAGGTGACTGGTTCAGTCGCGCGACGCCAGGTGATGGCGTCAACCTCTACGATGCAGCGGTGCTCAACAACGCCGACCAGGTCTTCGTTGATGGCGCCATGGCGTTGCAGGCGCGCTGGCCAAACAGCCCGACCCTGGATCCGTCCTTCCCTGGCAAGGCGGTGACCGAGAAGTTCATCGGCAAGTCGCGCGACAAGAGCGGCAATTGGACGACCGGCACGCTGGTGGACGAGCAGCTCGATCTGGATCCGCAGCAGGCAGTCGGCGCGCAGATCATGCTGCAGCCGAATCACGGGGCCTGGGCCTGGCTGCTTACCGGCCGCATCGCAGCCCTGGACGGCAAGCGCTTCACCTACGTCTCGCGCAGCGATAGCGGCAAGGACTTCTCCCAGGACAAGCTCGACGACAGGTCGCGCTACTACCTTTTCGACAAGCTGGAACTGCTCGACGCCCCTGGCGAGTGGCATCACGACAAGCAGGCCGGCGTCCTGTACCTCAAGTCGCCGGACGGCCAACCGCTCGGCACCCGGGTCAACGCCAAAAAGCGCCTATACGCCTTCGATCTCAGCGAGCGTAGCCACATCGTCATCCGCGATCTGGCGATCCATGCCTGCACCATCACCACCGACCGGGACGGCGGCGGCGACAACATCCCCTACGGTGCGGATGGCGCCACGCGCTATCCCTGGCGCAATGCGGCGCACGGCCTGCCCAAGGAGCCGTACCATCAGCCCGACAAGTTCAGTGACGCACCAAGCAGTGATGTGGTGCTGGAGAATCTCGACGCCACCTACATCTCGCACTTCACTGACGTCAGCGGACACTTCTTCTGCCAATGGGGCCAGTCCTCCGGTATCGTGCTGTCGGGCCGCAACCACCGCATCGCCGGTAGCCGCATCCGCTGGAGCGCCGGCAACGGCATCACCCTGCTCGGGCGCGAGCATCGCGCCGTGGGCAACCTGATCGAGGACACCGGCTACGCAGCCAACGACTGCACCGCGGTGCATACCGGCGGCACCGAGCGCATCTCCAGCGACCACGAGATCGCCTGGAACACCATCCGGCGCACCGGCCGGTCCGGCCTGCTGCCGCGTTGCTTCTACCGCAGCGAGGCAGCCGGCGACAGCGACTGGAAGGGGCGCGTCCACCACAACGACATCAGCCAGTTCGGCATCCAGGACTGGGACGTCGGCGGGGTGTACGGTGCGGGCGCCGGGCGCTACCTGCGCTTCGACCACAACTGGATCCACGACGCCTACGAGCACGTCGACGACCTCGGCCAGGGCGCCTTCACCGCCAGCGGCATCTATCCGGATTATGGCTCCACCTGGGTGATCGACCATAACGTCATCTGGAACGTCGAGTGGGGCATCCATCTCCAGAACCAGGATGACAAGGCCAAGCCGGCGGGCTATCTGGTGTTCAACAACACTGTCGCGGTGCGCATGCTCGGTGGTCAGAAATCGATGCATGGTCCCTATGGCGTGGTGCGCAACAGCGATGCGCCCAACCAGGAGACGCGCATCGAGGACAACGTCCTCGTGCTGCTCGACCAGAGCGCCCGCTACAAGCCGGTGGATTTCGCCAGCGATCCGCAGGTACAGCGGGCGGTGGAGGGCAACGTCCAGGTCGCTGGCCTGACGAGCGGAGTCCTCGCGGGCGGCAGCGCGTTTCCGGCGTGCCTGGTCCCGAAGGCCACCGCCAGCGACATCGTCGGACGGTCGGGCAGGCGAGAGATGCGTACTGCCGCAGGCTTCCCTCTGCCGCCGATCGATTCCAGCCCGGACCGTGGCGCCTTTGCTTCCGGGGTCGAGCCTTGGCGGGCTGGCCACGAGGCTTGGCCCGGACGTCACGTCGAGGTCAAACCGAAACCTGCTGTTGCGCCCGCCGCGCCCGCCGCGCCCGCCGCGCCTGTTGCGTCAACCGCGCCTGTGGCGCCAGTCGCGCCAGTCGCGCCAGTCGCGCCAGTCGCGCCCGTCGAATCGTCATCCGCCATGCTAGTGACCATTGGCGCGATTGCCGCACTCGTAGCCGTCGTCTTCATCCTCGTGCTGTCCAACCGTCGTCCGGCAGGAGGACGCGGCCGTCGGCAGTGAAGACGGACAAGCGCCTGCTCCACGCAGGTCGCTCCCAGGAGACCTGAGCGGGTCCACAGTCCGCAGATGGGCCGTTTCAGTGGCAGGTGGCGACGGGTGCTGGCTGGCACGGCTTCTGGTGTTCCCGCCTGCATCGGCACAATCGCGATATGCTGCTCGCGGCCGACCTGTTTTTCCGCTCGGGGCGCTGGCGCCGGCTGGCAGTCGGCTGCGCCGTGGGTTCCTTGGCCTGGGCGGCGGATGGCGCCAACGAGTTGACCAATCCAGCTGATGTGCGAGCCAGGCGAGAGGCCACGCGCGGCCGTGAGGTGCAACGGCCTCGATCTGAAACACAGGATCCGCCAGCGAGCAGCCCGGCGGCACCAGCGACGTCGGCAGCCACGGCGCCTGCCAAGCAGGTCCCGGCCGACGAATCCCTGCCATGGACGGCACCCGCGGCACCACCGCCAGCGGCGCCGCGTCCGCCCTTGGTGCGTCCGACCCTGGTGGTCGGGGTCGAACAGGGCTGGTATGACATGGCGATCGAGAACGGCACCGATCCTTCCGCCGGCGGCGGCTCGCTGGGCACGGCCTACGCTGTCGGCTACCAGATCGAAGCGTTCACCATGACCACCATCCGCTCCAGCGCTCGGATCGACGATTGGGGTTTCTCGGCATTGGCTGGCGCCAATGAGGCGGATGGAGAGGTGGGCAGCACGCTGGCCGGTGTCATCCAGCGCTACGACAGCGATGAGTCCGGTTGGTGGGAGGCAGCGGTGAGCTGGGCATCCCTGCGCGGCTTCGCCACCACCGTCACGGCTGCAGGCGAACGTCTCGAGGACGCCATCGACTCGACCTGGCGCAGGGTGGCGGTCGAACGTCGCGGCTACCCGATGCTGTGCTGGGGCGTGGCTTATGAAGACTTCGCCATGCCCTCTGCCTACAGCCTGGATGACCCTGATGGCCAGGTGCTGGCGTTCTTCGATACGGACACGCGGTGGCGCACCGTCTCAGCGCATCTCGGCCTCGACAGCGTCATCGCTGCGACGCTGGAACGGCGCGAGGGGTGGATGCCGCTCTACGAGGTGCGGGTCGGCCTTGGATGCGGATCGCTGAGCTATGACGCTGGAGCCGTTGAGCGTTCTGCCGGGGGGTATGGATACCAGGTCGATGACAGCAGCGGCTTCGTCATGACCGCGCGGGCCGAGGGCGTGCTCGGGCTGGCGCTGGCAGGGGCTTGGCAGGGCCTGTGGTGCCAGGCCGCCATCGGGGGACGATTGCACGGCGCATGGTACAGCACCCTGACCGAGCACGACGAGGAGAACCCCACGTCAGCCACCTACGACACGCTGGTGCTCAACAGCGAGGTCAGCGTGGTGTCCTATGGGGTGTTTGCGCGCGTCTCGCTGGTGTGGTGATCGGCAGTTAGTCCTGAATTCAGGGCGCTTCGCCTTGATATGTATGTTGGCCCTTATCTCGGAGTGGGGTTGTTCTTCTAGGACTCTGTTCCGTGATCAGTCGGTTCAGCCCCGGCGCAGGCGGCGCCAGCGTGCCCAGGCCTGCGGACTGGAGAAGCCCAGGGCCTGAGCGATCCCGGCCTCGTTGCAGCCTTCGCGCCGCAGGACCTCGGCCTTCCGACTGCGGCACCGGTCGATGAATCCACCCACCGTACGGCCGGTGGCGGCGCGGAAACAGCGGGCGAAGTACGCACGGCTGACTCCGGCGAGACGGGCCAGGCTTGCCAGGGAATTCCCAGCCCCGCCGCTGGCTTCGAGGTGGCGGCAGATGGCGTCGAGGGCGTCAGCCCGCAAGCGGCCGCCCGCCACCGCCGGTTGCCAGCCAGCCTCGGCGACCTGAACCAGCACCGATGCCAGGGCGCAGCGCAGGCGCCGGGGTCCATCGTTGCCGATCCGGATGGCGAAGGGGTCGACGCCGCAGGCGGCGGCGCTGAGGGCGAGGACGCTGCGCGCACTCCACGTCGTGCCGCCCCCGACCAGGCTGACCAGGATGCGGCCGCCCATCCAGGCCAACCAGAGCTGGCGGGCGCCGGATCCCGGCGGCAGGCCGCAATCATGCGGGGTGCCGCCAGGAAGGACGGCGACCAGGCCGGCGGCGGCGTCCTGCACCGCCTCGCCGACGGCGAAGCCGCCCTCGCCGCCCAGGCTGAGCATCACCTCGGCGTGCGGATGGGCATGGCGGTGACGACGGCGCCAGGCGGCTTCGGCCGGCTTCGGCCTCAGGCCCTCCGGCGATCCCGGGGCAGCCAGGCGCCAGGCACTGGGCGTCAGCAGCAGGTCGAGTTCGCGGTCGGCGAGGAAGGAGTGGGCCATGGTTTCCAGATGGTCACTCCAGGGCACCCGCGGGCAATCGACGGCCGGTGGAGATGGCTCACCATGCGCAGGAGAGAACGGAGCCATCCATGAAGGACAGGATCATCGCGCCAACCTACCCCGTCCGCCGGCCTGCGGTCATCGCCGCCGCCCTCGAACGCCTTGAAAAGCACGATTGGACACGTCTGGAGGGCGAACCCGAGACCGAGTCCGCCCTTCTCGCGTGGCATGGCAACGGCATCGACGGCCGCGAACCCGAGATCTGGTATGTCGCCTCGGGTACCGCCGCCCTGGAAGCCATCATGCTCGGCCATGAAATCGGTCCCGGCGACGAAGTGGTGGTGACGCCCTACACCTGGGGAGCGACGGTTGCGGCCATCCTCGCCATCGGCGCCATCCCGGTCTTCGCCGATATCGATCCCATCACGGGCCTGCTGGATCCGGACGCTGCCGAGGCCGCCATCACCCCGCGCACCCGCGCCCTCATGTGCGTCCACCTCTTCGGCATGCCCTGCGACGGCACCCGCCTGCGCGACATTGCGGACCGCCACGGCATCCTGCTCTTCGAGGACGGCAGCCAGGCGCATGGCGCGCGCTGGCGCGGGACGCGCGTCGGCGCATTCGGCCACGCCGCCGCCTTCTCGTGCATGGGCCTGAAGCTGCTCGCCGGCACCGAAGGGGGCTACGCCCTCTTCCACGATCGCGCTGCCGCCGAGCGCGCCTACCTCTATGGACGGCATCCACGCGGTCTGCGCTCCGACCGCGCCGCCGCCCTCGCCGAGCAGGGCCTGCTCGATGCCCTCCAGCTCGGCTGGCGCCCGTGCACCGTCGGTGCCGCCCTGGTGCGCGCCGCCCTGCCCCAACTCGACGGCGAGGTCGCCGCCCGGCGCCGCAATGCGGCCATGCTGCGCGATCGCCTCTCCGCCTGCCGGCACCTCTCCATGCCGGCCGAGGCGGTTGGTGCCGAGTCGGCCTGGCATCTGCTGTCCCTGGTCTTCCATCCCGAGGCGGCGAATTGCGATCTCGCCACCTACCGCGAACGTCTCGACGGCCTGGGTGCGGGCAGCTTCCGTTACATCCCGGTGCCCATCCACCGCCTCGCCCGTCTCAATCCGCACGGCTACACCGGACCGCGCGTCTTCTGGCACGAACAGCTCCTGCGCGCTGGCGTCGATTACCGGCGCTGCTCCTGCCCGCAGGCGGAATGGCGGGCGGAACGCGAATTCACCATGGGCTTCAACTGGACCGTCGACGACCCCGTCTCCATGCATCGTCTCGCGGACGCCCTCATCACAGCAGCAGCATAGACCAGGAGCATACCATGCGCATCGGCGTCCCCTCCGAGACCAAGACCCGCGAACGCCGCGTCGGCGTCACCCCGGCCGGCGTCCTCGCCCTGGTTTCGGCCGGGCATCAGGTGCTGGTGCAATCCGGGGCCGGATCGGGATCGGGCTTCGACGACGGCCAGTACGCCGCCGCCGGGGCGGTCGTGGTGGCGAGCGCATCCGAGGCCTGGGCCGCCGAGATGGTGGTCAAGGTCAAGGAGCCGCTCGCGGAGGAATACGGCTTCCTGCGCCCGGGTCTGCTGCTCTTCACCTATCTGCACCTGGCGGCCGAACGCGCTCTCGCCGGACGACTGCTGGCGAGCAACTGCACCGCCATCGCCTACGAGACGGTGCAGGTCGGCCGCCACCTGCCCCTGCTCGAACCGATGAGCGAGATCGCCGGGCGCATGGCGACCATCGTCGGCGCCAATCACCTGGCCTCAGCCCTGGGCGGATCCGGCGTCCTGCTCGGCGGTGTGCCTGGCGTGCTGCCGGGCCGGGTCGTGGTGGTCGGCGGCGGCACGGCCGGGCTCAACGCCGCGCGCATGGCCCTCGGCCTCGGCGCCGAGGTGGCGGTGCTCGACATCGACGCCGAGCGCCTGCGCACCATCGACCTGCAGCTGCGTGGCTCCGTGCGCACAGTCCACTCGAGCCGCCAGGCACTCGTCGAACTCGTGCCCGCAGCCGACCTCGTGATCGGCTCCGTCCTGATCCCCGGGGCCAAGGCGCCGAAGCTGATCACCCGCGACCTGCTGTCGCGCATGCGGCCGGGTTCAGTGCTGGTGGACATCGCCATCGACCAGGGCGGCTGCGCCGAGACTTCGCGGCCGACAGCGCACGACGACCCCGTCTACACGGAAGCCGGAGTCCAGCACTACTGCGTAACCAACATGCCGGGCGCCTACGCCCGCACCGCGACTCAGGCCCTGACCAGTTGCACCCTGCCCTACGTCCTGCGTCTGGCCAAGGCCGGCATGGCTGGCCTCGACGCCTTGCTCGCCGCCAGCCCCGACCTGCTTGCCGGTCTGAGCACCCGCGCCGGCGAGTTGCGCTGTCCGGCGGTCGCCGCCGCTTTGGCCTAGTCGCCGGCTGTGCGCTGGACCACGGGGGAGAGCATGGCGAGGAGTGCGAGGATGAGGTGCATGTGCTGTCGCTCCAGCCAGGCAGCGGCATTGTCCAGGCGCAGAGGGTCGCCATGCCGATGTGGATCGGGCTATTCGGCGGTAACCACGATATCGTCGAAGTCGGTCTCGAGTTGCCGCAGGCGACCTCGAACTCCTGCGCGCCGGCAGGGATATCGGCGGTGATGCTGAGGCTCTTCCAGCCGGAATCCTTGGCCGGATCGGTGTCGGCATCCACCAGGACGATGCCGAGATAGGCGCGCTTGCCCTCGGGCAGGATGAAGCTGTTGGCCAACCTGGCGTTGCCGTAGTTGATCGCCGTGTCGGGCTTGAAGCCGGAGAGCCGGATACGGCAGCTGACGTGGAGCTTCTTCCAGGCCGGGTCGATGGCGATGCGCTTGACCGGCAGCACCTGGGTCGGCTTGGTCATGCGCAGGAAGGTGTTGCCATCTTCGCTCTGCAGGCTGACCACGGCGGAGGTTTTGTCGTTCTCATGTGGGCTCCAGTTGGTCCAGCCGGCGGTGAAGTCGCCGTTCGCCACCAGGTTCTTGACCACCGGAGCGGTATCGGCGGCGGTGCAGGCGGCGAGGAGGGAGAGGCTGATGAGCAGACGATGCATGATGGTACCTTGTCGGTTGGTGCAGATGGGATGCGAATGATGGATGTTCACCAGCGGTAGTAGCGGAACGGGTCGTCGCCGGTGGAGAAATCGGTGCGGTAGCCGCGCTCATACCAGGGTGCGCCAGCGATGTCGCCGGGCAGGGCCAGGCCGAGGTCGTCATTCCAGCCGAGGAATCCGCCGGGGCCCTGGCGGTTGAACACGCGTACCGCGACAGCCAGCGTACCGGTCTTGACCAGGGTTGCGGGCACCCGGTAGACCCGGTTGCCGGTTCCGCTGCTGCGGCCGATCTCGGTGCCACCGACATAGGTGACGTCGTCGTCGCCGATCCGCCCCAGGCTGAGTTCGAGGTCGCGGCCCAGCCAGTGCGTCGGCACCTCGACGGTGCGGCGCAGCCACACCGCTCCGTCGATGTCGGCGAAGGCGTCCTCGAACAGTCGCGGCAGCAGGATCGTCTGCCAGGCGCGATCGTCCGTCGTCGGCTGGTGCCAGGTCGCCGCGCCCGGGTCGATGCCAGGATCGAGGAGTTCGCCGGGCGACTTGGCCGGCGGCACGGCGCGTTCGATCCGCGCCTGCCAGGCGCCACCCAGGACGATCGGCGTCCCCTGCTTGTCGGCGCGGCGCAGGCGCATCTCCGCGGCCGTCTTGGCGCTGAAACCGCCGCCGCCGAACCAGTCGAAGACGCGGACGGCGATCACCGCCGGCCCGGCCTGCACCAGTTCGGGCTTCACGCCGTAGCTGCGTGCCGTCTGCCAGGCGTCGGGGTTCTCCCGGCCCATGCCGCCGACCTTCACGCCCTGGAACCACACCTGGTCGTGGTCGTCGATCGCTCCGAGCTCGAGGACCAGCTTCTGGCCCGCCCAGTCGGCCGGGATCTCGACCTGCTTGCGCACCCAGATCGCGCCGTCGAACTGGCTGACGCTGGTCTCCCAGGCGCCGGGCACCGGGATGGGGAACCAGCCGGTGGCGTCGGCGGTGGCCGGAGCGGCATCGAAGCGCGGCTGGTCCGGCCACGGTTGGGTGGACGGAGCCAGCGGACGTTCGACCTGCATGAGCCACTGCCCGGCCAGCCGGCGCGGCGCGTCGCGGCCGAGATCGCTGAGCAGCGCCTTGCCGTCGCCGCGCGCAGCGATGCCGGTGTTGCCGGCGAGCTGGGCCAGGGCCCGCGACCAGCGCCACTGGCTGAAATGGAACCACGGCTGGTCGGCTGCCGGCAGGGCTGCCGGATCGATGGTGGTGACGATCGCCACGCCCTCACCGACCGCCAGCCGACCCAGCAGACCGTCGGCGCCGATCTCGCCACCCGGCGGAGCGCTGCGCAGCACCGCCACGGAGGCCTCGTTGCGCAGCCGCAGGTCGGAGGCCGCCAGTCCGCGGGTTTCGGGCCAGCCTGGTACGACCAGGCTGCCGAGATGGCGGTCCGCCAGTGCGGTGGCGAAGCCCAGCCGGGTATGCGTGGCATCGACCAGGATCAGGGCCCGGCCGCCTCGTTCGAGCCAGGCGCTCAGGTCGGCGTCGCTGATCGCGGCGTCGCTGGCCAGGATGACTGGACGCAGATCTGCGGGCAGGACCGTCGCCGGCGCGCTGATCAGGCCGAGGCTGGCGACCGTCTTGGAATTGCCGAGGACGGAGGTCTCGCGGCGCGGCGCCTCGCCGGCGTAGCTGGCTGCGTGCTCGACCAGACGGCGCAGGATGAGGGCGGCGGCCGGATCAGGCCGGCTGCGCTCGTCGAGGTCGAGGGTGCACCACAGCAGCAGGCCTGCTCCGCAGGGCAGTTCCATGAGCGGGCTGAAGGCGAGGTCGAACTCGCACTGCAGCAATGGACGCCAGGCGCCGTGATGCGGCTTCTCGATGGCGAGGCCGGCGACCGTGCCGCTGTTGCCCCACTTCCAGCCGTGGCGCGGGTAGCCATGGGCGTCCTTCTCGTAGAGCGGGATCGGCTTGGCCGGGACGCCCGAGCCGGCGCCGTTCCAGTCGCGCAGGTCCGCCGCCTGCAGGTTGGCCAGGACCGGATGCGCCGCCATGCTCGGCACCGGGAAGACGGTGCGCGAGGACCAAGCCGAGGTGCGCAGGCCCTGGTCCTGCTCGTACCAGGAGCGCTCCTGGGTCATCACGACCAGACGGCCGCCGGCGGCGACGTGGGCCGCCAGGTCGCAGGCGCGCGCCTCGGGCCTGGCCATGGCGTGGCGACCGATCACCACCACCCGACCGGGAGCGGGCCTGCCATCCCAGGCCGCGACGGTGTAGCCCAGTTCCTGCAGGGCGCGGGTCGTGGCCCCGAGCGGATCGAGAGCCAGCACCGTGCCGCTGGCGCGCGGGGCGGCCGGATAGATCTGGACCTCGAAGGCGTCGCGGTGGGCGCGGGCGCCGATGGTCGCGTCGAGGACGATGGTGATCTCGCGGCGGCCGGCGGCCGGTGCGGCGAAGGCGATCGGCAGCGTGGTCTGCCCGGCGGGCGCGAGCCGGCCATTGCCGCTGCCCTCGGCGATGGTCTTGCCGTCGCTCTGCGCGCGCCAGGTCGCGGACCAGTCCGCGGCGTCGCGCTCATCGTTGATCAGCAGGACGCATTTGCGCACCTCGGCGCCGGCGACGACATGATGGTCCTTGGCCACCAGCTCGACCGGGTCGGAGCCGGGGGCGTTGGCGATGTAGGCCAAGGTGGCTCCGCCGGCACCGTCGGGCGAGCCCTGGGCCAGGGCGGCCCAGGCCGGCTGCGGGATCCGTTCCTGCGTGCGGATGACCGGCTGCCAGGGACCGCGTTGGCCGGGGACGAAGGCCGGGGCGGGGACCTCGCTGCGCGCGCCATGTTTCCACGACATGGCGCCATTCCACGGCAGCGGCAGGGTGGTCGACCCCAGGGCCCGCCAACTGCGCCAGACCGCGCGCTGATTCTCGACCTGGAGGGCCTGGAACGCCGGCTCGCTGTCCATGTTGACCGAGCGGAAGCGCCAGCGGCCCTTGCCCTCGTAGCCCGCAGCCATCGCCTTGCGGTACTCGGCGCGCTCGCTGCGGTAGGCCTGCTCACCCTGGTAGGCGGCGCAGTACTCGCTCATCAGCGGTTCGCTGGTGTCGCTGTTGAAATGGTTGTTGCGGTCGCGGTTCAGGCTGAGGTTCATCGGCGTCTCGAACTCGACCGGCCAGAACGGCATGGTGCCGGTCTGGGACCATTGGC